>JAXDMN010000303.1:0-20025 GCA_034666045.1 Phycisphaerales bacterium
CGCCGCCGTTGTTGGCGCGCTGCACGTCGCCCTGGACGCCGCTGTAGACGCCGCCGCTCGCAGTACCGGCGGCATTGTTGGTGAAGAGCTTGTTGTCCTTGAGATCGAGCGTGCCGGTGGCGTTGAGCGTGAGCGTGTTGGCGCGGAGGACGCGATTGCTGCCGCCGCCAGAAGAGACTTCCGCGCGGAAGCCGTCCTGCACGTCGAGCGTGCCGGTGTTGTAGTACGGCGCCGCGAAGTTGAGCTGGCCGCCCTTCACGCTCGTCTTCTGGATCGTCCCGTTGTTGCCGGACAAGGTCCAGGTGCCGGCGTCGAGCTTGATGATGTCGGTCGCGTCGCTGGCGGTGTTCAGGAAAGCGCCGCTGATCACGCCCGTGCCCGCGCCGCGCAGGTGCATGAAGCGCGTCTGGATCGGCGAGCCGGTAAGCGGGTTGGTGATGTTGCCGGCGATCGTGAGCGTGCCGGCGTCGGAGCGGAGCGCGTAGTGCGTCCCGCCGGTCGTGAGCGTGATCGCGCCGGTGAGCGTGTTGTTGCCGCTGGAGTTGACGATGAGCGGGTTGTAGTTCATGAAGCCGGTGCCGAGATTGGCCGGCGTGTAGCCGCGCCGTCCGGCCAGGACGATCGGCTCGGCGACGGTGATGCCGCCGCTGATGTCGAGATAGCCGGCGCCTTCGGTGCCGCCGTTCTCGAGTTGGGTGTTGCCGCTCGTGCTGCCGAGCGCGTTGGCGTGCGTGATGTGAATGATGCCGTCGATCAGCGTCGTCGTGCCGGTGTAGGTGTTGTTGCCGGTGATCGTGAGCAGCCCCGTCGCGCCGGACTTGGTCAGCTTGCCGACGCCGCCGACGGTGGAATTGATCGTGCCGCTGCCGTTGACGTTGATGGCGGCGGGCGTGACGTTGCCGGGGGCGAGGGTGGCGTTGTCGATGTTGATCGTCGTCGCAGTGATCGATCCGCTCGCGGGGCTGAGCGTGACGCCGTTCGAAAGGTTGAGCGTGGTGGCGGTGAGCGAGCCCGCGCCGATCGAAACGGCGCCGCCGGAGTAATTCATGATGTTGGCGGCGATCGCGCCCGAGCCGGTAATTGCGAGGCTGCCCGCGCTGACGCCGATCGTGCCGGCGGAGAGCGTGCCGTTGTTGACGTTGACGTCGCCGACGACGGTGAGCGCGCCGATCGTGTCGCTGAAGTCGCCGAGCGTGAAGGTCGTGCCGGCCCCAACCGCCACGCCGCCGTTGTCGGGCAGGACGTTGCTGGCGGTGGTGAGAAGCGCGCCGCCCTGGAGGTCGATCGTGCCGGTGAAGTTGTTCCCGCCGGTGTTGCCGATCGTCAGTGAGCCGGCGCCGGTCTTGATGATGCCGGTCGCGCCGGTGATCGCGCCCGCGCCGGTGAAGGAGTAATTCTTCGTTGGGTTGTTGATCTGGATCGCATTGGGCGCGACGGTGGTCGTGACCTCGACGTTGGTGTTGGCGGCGAGATCGTTGAACAGCACGGAATCGGTCGTGCTGTAGGTGACGAGATCTTCCTGGTAGGTCGTCGCCGTGCCGGCGGTAATGAGCTGCCAGTTGCTGGTCGTGTTGACGTCCCAGTCGTTGGCGGTTGGGCTGCCGACGAGACCATTCCAGCGCGGCGAATCGGCTTCGTCGATCACGATATCGATCGAGCTCGGATTATTGGCGAGATGCGCCTGCACGCGCGCGGGTTGCTTGGACATCGTGAAGGAGCCGAAGCCGGCGCCGCCCAGACCGGTGTAGTTGATCCCCTGGATCGTCTGCCCGGCGCTGAGCGTGCCCGGGGCGAACTGGAGGCCGATCGTGTTCGCGTTGTTGGCGGTGATGTTGCTGAGGTAGCCCCACGCGCCGCTCGGCACGCCGGCGCGGACGTCGACGATGATGGTGCCGTTGTCGACGGTCATGTTGTCGATGCGGCTGGCGCTGGCGCCGAGCGATCCGGCCTGGAGCGTGCCGCCGGCGAGGACGTTGACGGTGCTGGCGCCGCCGCCGTCGGTGACTGCGCCGCTGACGCGCGCTTTGGCGGTCGCGCCGTTGATGATCAGCGAGCCGTTGGCGACGCTGAAACCCGCATTGACCTTCTTGCCGATGGTCACGCTGTTGTTGACGATGAGCTGCGCGGCGCCGTTGACGTTGAGCGTGCCGGTAGAGACGGAATCGTTCGCCGCGTTGTTGTCATCGGCGATGACGACGGAATTGGCGTCGACGGTGCCGGCGTTGTAGGTGAATGTGCCGACGCCGTCGCGATTAGAGGCGGTCGGGACCGTGGTAAATCCCGCGCGGCCGATGGCAAGGGTGCCGACCCGCGCGTCAATGCTGCCGTTGCCGTAGCCGGCGGTGGCGCCCGTGAGATCGACGATGTTGGTGAGTGTGGACGTGCCGACAACGACGCCGACCGGCTGCACGCCGATCGCCATCTCGGCGCGCCCGACGCCGCCGGCCCCCCGCAGCGTAAACGATCCGCCCGAAACGCCCGGGTTGAAGCCCATCTGGTTTCGCGGCGTCTGTATCCCGCCGACCAGGAGCAGGTTGGTGTTGATCGCGTTGGTCTGACCGAGGAAGAGCCGCGACGACACGGTCGTCGTCGTGCCGTTGGCCGGGTTCGCGCCGACCTGCACGCTGTTCGCGTTGATGACGTTGTCATACGCGAGATACATCGTGCCGACGGCGCGGTTCAAGGCGCTGTTGCTCGCGTCGCCGACGCCGACGTTGAGGTCGCGCAGCGTCGCGTTGAAGTGGCTGAGCCCGAAGAGATCGAGCGTCGCCTGGCGCGTGCCACCGGAGGTGCCGGAGCTGGTCTGGCGGACGTGCAGGTCTGCGGTGGCGTTGTCGATGCGCAGCGTGCCGCCCGCGGCGGAGCTGTTGGGCGTGCCGGAGGCGTTGACGAAGCGGACGTTGGTGAGGTTCGCGATCGTCAGGTTGTCCGCGGCGCGGCCGACGTACAGCGCCGAGCCGCTCGTGGCGGTCGTGCCGTTGAGCGTGAGCGTGACGGCGTCGTTGATCTGCGTCGTGTGCTGGTTCGCGCCGCCGCTGGTGGCGAACTGGTTGTAAGAGAGCGAAAGGACGGTTCGGTCGGCGTCGACGATGTTCGTGACGGCGCCGGCCGTCGTGACGGCGCCGCCGGCGGCGAACTTCGCGTCGTTGCCGTCGATGGCGCCGTCCGGAGCCCAGTTGGCGTTGTCGCTCCAGACGCTTCCCGCCCCGCCGGCGTCCCAGGTCAGAATTGCCGCGCGCGCGGAAGTGGGAACAAAGGCGACGACCCCCGCGCATGCGGCGGCGAGGACCATCAGCGAACGTTGACGGTGCGACATAGCTCCTCCAATGGATGTGACGGCGTGGTTGACTCTCTCATCTCCGGACGGAAGTGCGACAACTCAAGTCCGGCGCGATGCCCTGCGCCGAAGATTGCATACAAAGTACCCCAGCTACCGGTGCAGGCAACTTTTAGTGGAATTTTTCACCGCGTGAAGAGGACCATCCGCATCGGCAAAATCTGCCGGAAGTGATTAATATCACATAACTTGCGCTTTTCGACGTCGGCGGCGGGCAACCGTCGTCGGCAGCGCGGCGGCGAGGACGGCGAAACCGCAAGCGGCGGGCTCGGGGACCGCGGTCACCACGCCGATGTCGGCGGTTCCGCTGACCGAAAAGGACGCACCTTGCGCGACGAAATTGAAGTCGATCGTGCTGTAATCATCGCCCGAGACGAGGCCGTCGTAGTTGAAGTCGCCCTTCGCGTAGCCGAACGCGCTGGTGCCGACGTTGAAGTCGATCGTGCTGTAGTCGTCGCCGGAAATAAAACCGTCGAGATTCGCGTCACCGGCGTAGGTGTACATGAGCAGGATGTCACCGGTCGCCACCGAAATGCCGCCGAACGTGCTGCCGGCGTAGCCGGTTTCCTCGGCGTCGGCGATGGCGATTGTGGTCAGTCCGGCCGGCGCGCCCGGCATGGTCGTGATGATGCCGCCGCCGTCCCATGCGCCGCCGTTGTGACCGCGCTGGACTTCGCCGGTGAGGGCCGTGTATTGACCGCCCGCGACGGCGACGCCTTTGACGCCGTCGGTGACGACCATGAAGTTGTTCTTCAGGTCGAGTTTGCCGCCGCTCGCGATCGAGAGTGTGCGCGTGTTGATGACGTTCGTTCCGCCGGCGAGGAGCGTGACCCTGCCCGCCGCGCCGACGTTGAGATTCGCGAAATTCTGCCGCGCAGCGACGTTGAGCGCGGCATTCGCGTTGATCGTCAGATTCGCCGCGCCGCTTGCGGCGGCGTTCGTGTTGAGATTGAGCGTTCCGCCCGCGATGGTGATCGCGGCGCCGGTTCCGTGAACCTGGGTGCCGGCGATCGTCAGCGCGCCGGCGCCAGATTTGGTCAACGTGCGATTCGCGCCGGTCGTGACGTTGTTCAATCGCAATGATGCACCGGCCGCGATGTCGGCGACACTGCTGCTGGTCACGAGCAGCGGCACGCTGATCTTCTGATCGCCCTGCACGACGTAGATCCGCGCGGTTCCGCCGCCATTCGCCGTCGCCTGCATGCGCACGCTTCCCGTGCCCGCGACGTCGTACGTGCTCACATTGTCGAAGCTGAGCGTGCCGAGCGTCACCTGGCTGGTCGTTGTGATCGTGCGCGCCGCGGTGATCGAGCTGACGAGCGAGGCGGCGACGCCCGTGCCGTTCGGAACCGCCGCCGGCTGCCAGTTCGCCGCCGTCGACCAATTCCCCGCCTGCACGTTCCATTTTGTACCGAGCGCCGCGCCGTTGTTGGCATTCACGATCCCCGAATCCGCCGCGTCGACGATTCCGTCGCCCGTCACGTCGCCCTGCCACCAGTTCTTCTCGTTCTGATTGTTGTTCGTGGTGATCAGCGCGAGATCGACGCTGTTGACGAATCCGTCGACGTTCACATCGCCCGGCAGCGACATCTGCCGCCACTTTTCGATCGTCAACAGCGTGATCGTTGCCGACGGGAAGTTGAGCTGGAGGTTGTCGAGCCGCGTGCCGGTCAGATCGGTCGTCGTCCAGTCGACCATGTGCGATGGCCCGCCGAACATGTCGCTGGCGAGGTTCGCCGAGCTCAGTGACGTCGGCCCGGCGAGCGCGCCCAGGACCGAGAGCGTGATCTTCCCGCGGCCGCCGACATTGGTGAACGGCGTGCTGCGCGTCGTCGCCGTATCGTCGTCAAAGTTCAGCCCCCACAACGAAATCTCGCCACTCTTGCTGTCGCGCGTCGTGTAGAGGTGGAGATTGTCGAACTCCGACGCCGCGACGTTCACGAGCGTGTCGCCCATGTGATCGCGGAGCTTCTCGCCGGCGAGGAAGACCGGGTATTCGGTGCCGTCATAGCGATGCGCGGGCCAGATCCAGTAATGCGCGTCGCGGATGCCGAGGCGCGCGAAGCTGAAGAGCGTCTCGGTGTTCCCCAGCGCGTGGGCCATCTGCGCTTCATTGATCGTGTCGTTCGACGGATGGTTGCTGACATTGTGCTCGCTGGCGACGAGCGCGATCGAATTCGGATCGCGCCCGGCGATCGCGATGCGGTCGTGAATGTGATTTACCTTGTTCAGGTGATCGTTGTAGACGTTGCGCAGGAACGACTCAATGCCGGCCGGCGTCGTCTGCTCGTTCATCTTCTGGTACGGGTGATACGCGAGGAAATCGACGGGCAAAAACGATCCGTCCGGCTGGCGGCGCAGGATGCTGTCGACGATTTCCTGCTCGGTCACCGCGCTCAGCCATTGCAGCGCGGGGCCGACCTCGATCGTCGGATCCTCGGCGCGCATCGCCGACGTCAGCGCTGTGTAACGCTCGACAAAATCGGTCTTATGGGTCGCATCCGGCAGGCGCGGCGGCGCGTAGAACGTATAGCTGTTGGTCACGCGATACGAGTTGCTCAGCCCGACGCGCGGTTCGTTGCCGATCTCCCAATATTTCACCTTCGGCACCGCCGCTTCCGTCGCGGGCAGCAGCTTGTCGAAGTTGTCGCCCGGCACGGCCGAGCTCCACGTCAGCGAATTGAGGATCGCCTGGTCGCGCGCGTCCGTGATCGTCTGACCTTGCCGATACGTCGGCACGATATGGTTCGTGTAGCGCACCCAATCCGCTGCGAGCGACGCCAGCGTCGCAATGCTGGTGTCATAGAACCGCTGATTCCCCGGCGACGCGGGGTCGGGCTCGACCAGGCCGCGGATATTGGCGGTGATGTAGAGATTCGCGTTCTGATTGCGGCTTTGACGAAGGTAATCGAGCGTGCCCGCGCGGGCGGAATTGTTGCGCGTCTTCCAGTTGAACGTATCCGCCTCGAGCCCGCCCGCCACGCCGCGCAGGCTCGAGCCGCGTGACAGCTCCAGCGCCTTGGGAACGCCGACGGAGTATTCCCCGCGATCGATCGTGACCGCGGGAATCGGCTGTCCCTTCACGCCCGGGCTGAACGCGGTGCCGGGCGTGCTCGCGTCGGTGCGAAACGTCTGCGCCAACGTCGCGGCCGGCGCCGTCGCGAGCGGAAGGATGATCAGAGCGAAACGGCGCAGGCTCATACGCATGTCTGCGTCGAGTCTACCCGGCGTCTGCGCCGGCGCGAAAGGGCGAAGATTGGCGTCAGGAGCAGGATACCCACCGCCGCCGCCGGCTCGGGGACGGCAGTCATGCCGGCTGCGGCGCCGCCGGCCGCGCTGCCGAAGTTGAAGGGATCGCCCTGCGCGGCGTAGTTGAAGTCGATCGTGCTGTAGTCGTCGCCGCTGACGATGCCGTCGTAGTTGAAGTCGCCATTGTACCAGCCGCTCACGGCGGTTCCGACGTTGAAGTCGATCGCGCTGTAGTCGTCGCCGCTGATGAAGCCATCCAGGTTCGCGTCGCCGGAGTAGGTGTAGGCGACAATGACGTCGCCGGATTCGAGCGTGACGCCGCCGAACAGCGAGCCGGTTCGCCCGGTCTCATCGGCGCTCGCGACGCCGAGCGTCGTCAGGCCGCTCAGCGCGTCCGCCATGCTGGTCGTGAGTCCGGGGCCGTCCCACGCGCCGCCGTTATAGGCGGACTGGATCATGCCGGTGATGTCGCCGTAGACACCGTCTTCGGGCGTGCCGACCGAATTGGCGCGGACCACGACGTTGTTCTTCGCCACGTCGATCCTGGCGTTTCCGCTGAGGCTGAAGGAGTTGACGACCAGCGTCGATCGCGCGCCAAACGGGGACATGGTCCCGGTCGTACCGTCGGCCATGTAGAGCGTATCGAGTTGCATGGTCGACCCGGCGAGGTCGAGCGAGCCGTTGTTGATCAGGAGATAGACCGCGCGCGGCGTGCCAAATCCTGGATCGCTGGTAATCGTCAGTGTCCCCTCGTTGACGTTGATGCTGGTGCCGATGGGGAACGTCTGCGTGCCGCCCAGGTACAAGATGCCGGGACCGGTTTTGATGAAGCCGCCTAACGGGCCGGCGGTAATCGCCCCGCTGAGCCCGAGGCCTCCCGTGTTGACGCGAATGGTTCCGGCGTTGAAGGTGAATGGGCGCGACAGGCTGGCGCTGGCGGTGGTTTCCAGCGTGCCGCCGTCGAGCGTGACGGAATTCGCGACGTTGCCCAGGCGATTGTTGTTCGCGATTTGCAGCGTCGCGCCGGTGTTGATCTTCCAGGCGGCGGTGACATTGTTCATCTGATTGATCGCCACGCGCCCGGGCCCGGAGATGTTGATAACCGCGCCGCCGCCGCCGCCCGTGAAGGGGAGACCGCTGCCGAACGTGAGCACTTCCGACGCCGCCGACGTGCCGAGCGTAACGTTGGCGCCGGAGGCGATCGTGTTGACGCCGTTGTGGGTCGCGCTTCCGCCTCCGCTGCGGAGCGTGGCGCCGTTATTGAGCGTGATGGCGTTCGTGAAGGTCTGGTTGGTTTCCAGCGCCGCAGCGCCGACGGTGAAGCTGCCGGAGCTCCACGCCCCGCCCATGCGCAGCACCCCGCCGGAGACGGTCATCCCGCCGACGGAAAAGTTCGATCCCGCGGCAAGCGTGAGCATCCCGCCGCCGGTCTTCGTCAGCGTGGGGCCCGGGCCCGAGCCCGTGAGCTGCTTGGTCAGCGTGAGCGTATTGCCGGTCGTGACGTCGATCGTGCTGGCGACGACGCGAACCGCGTGGTCCGATGTGGTCGTCCCGTTGACCAGGAGCGTGCTAGTGCCGTTCAACTGCACGTCGTTGAACGACGGGCCGAGCTGGTTCTGATTCGTCATGCGCAAGCGCGACGAATTGACGATCCAGACACCGGCCCAGGTGCTCGGCTGCGAGAGACTGACGATGCCCGCGCCGGGGACGGTAATGGTCGATGAGCCGGCGCCGCCTGTGATTCCGCCAGCGACGTTAAGCACATCGCTCGCCGCGCTGGCGTTGAACGTCACCTGATCGGAGCCGCCCATCGAGACCGCGCCGGTGATGCCGCCGGTTGCGGCGCCGATGAGGGTTGCGCCGTGGTCGAGCGCCACCGCGCGCGCGACAGTGGCGTTGTTCAGCAGCAGCGTGGCGCCCGAGGCGAGGTTCACCGTCGATGTCCCGGTTCCGAGCGACGCGGCGTTGTCGACGCGCAGCGTTCCGCTGTTGACGTTCCAGACGCCGCCGAACGACGTGTTGAACGGCAGGCGGACGGTGCCGCTGCCGCCGACGTTGATCGTCGAGGCGGTGGTGCCGGTGATGCCGTTCATCACCAGGAAATCCGCGGCGCTGGCGCCGGTCTCGAGCGCGACGGTTGCCGGACCGGAGACGCCGACGTCGATGTTGCCCAGCGCCGTCGCAAACGGGCCGGTGCCGCGCATGCCGGAGCCGTTGTTGAGCGTGACGACGCGCTCGAGACCGACGTTGGCGATTTCGAGGATGCCGCCGTTGCAGACGATGTTGGACGCGCCGAGATTAAACGCCCGGCCGTTCGCGACGCGCACCGTGCCGCTGTTGACGATCCATTTGCCGTTGTAGTCGTTGGTGAACGGGATGCTGATGACGCCGCTGCCGCCCAGCGCGATCGTGGAGTTGGAATCGCCGCCGTGCACGTCGTTGCCGCCATTGCCGAGCGTGAACGTGGTGCTCGCGCCGGACGTGATGCTGACGAAGTGGCCATTGGCGACGCTCATCGTGCCGAAGTAGCCTGCGGTGCCGGTGGCGGTGAGCACCGAGCCGGTCTGGAGCGTGATCGGCTGAGTCACGGTGGTGCCGACGAGTTGAAGAACACCGCTGCCGCTGAGTGTGGTCGTGCCGGTGCCCAGTCCCGCGCCGTTGGTGAGCTGAAGCGTCCCCTGCGTGATGCTCGACGCGCCGGTGCGCGTGCTGGCGGCGCCGAGCACCATCGTCGCCGGGCCGTTCTTCGTCAGGCTGTTGGCGTTGGCGGCCAGCGGAGACGTCAGCGTGAAGACGCCCGCGGCGATCTGAAATGTTCCGCCGCTCGCTCCAAGCGTGTACGTGCGCGCGGAAGTGATGTTGCCCGCGGGCCCGAGCGTCCCGCCGTTGATCGTCACGCCGTTGGCGGCGTTCCCGAGCCCTGAGTCGTCGCCGATCTGAATCGCGCCAGTGTTGATCGCGACGGCGCCCGTGAAAGTGTTCGTTCCGTTCAGGACAATGGTCCCGGGCCCGGTCTTGGTCAATCCGGCGGTCCCGAGCAGGACGGAGTTGATCGTCGCGGAAGAATTCGCGATGACGTTGCCGTTCGTGAGCGTGAGGTTGCCGTTGTTGAGGATGTAGTTCGCGTCGAAAGTGAGCTGCTGCGCGAGTTCGCCGGCCGCGAGGGTGACGCTGAACGATCCTGGGATCGGCGTCGGGAAGATGACGGGATCCGCGCTGCCCGGTTCGCCGTTATCCACCCAGTTAGCCGGGGTCGACCACAGCCCGTCGCCGGAAGTGTTGTCCCAAATGTCGCCGCGAACCGTCGGCGTGGCAATTGCGCCCGCGACGGCGGCGCCGAGAATGACGGTCGCCCAGCGCGCGCGATCGCGCCGCGCGCGGCGTAATTTTGAAATCAACATGGAAGCCCTCCAACAGCCGCGGTAAAGGAGACGTGTACCGGCGAAAGCTAACCCGCCGCGCCGCGCGAAGCAATCCAAATCGTCAATATGTTGGCCGCGCGGAAGTGCTGGCCTCGCTTGGAAATAGGTATGCGTGAGATGGCTTGCGCAGGAGCGGTCACACGGGCCAGCCGCGGCGCGTTCGGCGACGACGAAGCAGACACATCGCCGGCGCCGCCAGCAGCAGCGTCACCGCCGCTGGCTCCGGCACCGCGGTCAGGCCGGGCATGCCGCTCGTCGGAAACACGCTGCCTTGCGCGGCGAAGTTGAAATCGATCGTCGAATAATCGTCGCCGCTGACGATGCCGTCGTAATTGAAGTCCCCGTTGTAATATCCGCCTGTGCCGGTGCCGACGTTGAAGTCGATCGTGGAGTAGTCGTCGCCGGAAATAAAACCGTCGAGGTTGGCGTCGCCGGCGTACGTGTACATGACGATGACGCTGCCCGGCGCGACCGATTGCCCGCCGAAGGTTCCATCCGCGTAGCCGGTTTCATCCGCGCCCGCGACCGCGAGCGTGGTCAGCCCGATCGCCGCATCAGGCATCGACGTCACCAGGCCGTTCCCATCCCAACCGCCGCCGTTGAAGCCGGCCTGGATCAAGCCGCTCACGCCGCTGTAATTGGCGCCATCGGAAATGCCGACGTCGGCGGCGGCGATGATCAGTTTGTTGTCGCCGAGATCGAATCGCGCGGCGGCGATCTCGAGCGCGCCGACTTTGCTCGTTCCGCTCGCCGCGCCGCCGCTCGGCGCGATCGCGACGGTGCCGCCGTTAACGCTCAAGCCGGCGGCGCGGATGTTGTTCGCGGTGAACGTGCCGCCGCCGAGCTTGTCGATCGAAACGCCCGCGGCGGTCGTGAGCGCGCCGGTCACGGCCAGCGCAGCGCCCGGGTTCACGGTGATATCCGTGTTTCGATTCAGACTCAGCGCCGCGGCGACGTGATGACTGCCGTTTTTTACGTTGATCGCGTTTCGCCCGGCCGCGCGGTTCAGCGTGAGCGCGGAGCCGGAGAGCGTGTAGCTGTTCGCGCTGTCGAAATTCAGCACCGCGAGCGTCTTGGGCCCGTCAATCGTCACGGGAATTCCCGCGCCCGGATTTCCCGCGATGGCGAAGGAAAAATTCGCCTCCGCGCCGACCGCATACGGCACGCCGAAATTCCAATTCGCTCCCGCCGACCACACGCCCGACGCCGTCTTCCACGTCGAGGCGGAATAATCGACCGTCAGAAGCGGCCGCGCGTCTTTGTCTTCGTTCTCATGCGATGCGATTCGCTTCGCCGTCCCCGCGCTCGCCTCGTTGCCGATCACCGCCCAGCCGAAATTCGTGGACGGGTTGCCGTGCCAACCCTGCACGTCCGCCAGGAGCTGTGATCCGCTGAAGTTGGCCGCGCCCGTGCTCATGGACGCCGAAGCGCTCACGGTCGCGGAAAAATCGCCGCCCGGCGTCGTCCAGAACGCGGTGTTGTAAAACGTGTGCAGCCACGTCGCGTCGCCGGTCGTTGCGACATCGCCCCCGCCGCCGGTCGGGCCGGCATCGGATGTCCCTTCGCCCCAGTCCTTCAGCGCGCGTTGGAGCGTGACGGTCGAAGTCCCCAGCGCCCTGATGCTCGTGAGCGTGACGGACGCGGAGTTGATGACGGCGTTGCTCGGCAGCCCCGCTTGCAGATCGAACGCGATCAGCCCGCGGCGCGGCTCCGACCCGGCGGTCGTCCCGGCGAAAAACGCATCGCCCGCGCCGTTGCTCAGACTTCCCGTCAGGCTTTTATAGAGCGTGTTGTCCTTCGCCGACGTGAGTTTGGCGACGTTCGCGGATGCGACCGGCGAAACCAGCGACCCCGCCGCTGCCGCCGCCGCCGCGACGATCAATGAGTAGCGAGATTTGTTCTTCATTGTCATTGTCGAGAATACCCCTTCAAGCGCGGCGACCGCGCCGACAGACCGACATGAACAGCGCGCCGCCGAGCAGCGCCAACCCGGCCGGCTCCGGCACCGTCAACTTGTAGACGATCCCGCCCGTGCCGCCGGAGTTCGTGTTCGTCACCAGCGCGTACAACTCGCCGTTGCCGTCCTCGCCGAAGCCGTGCACGGTCAGGCCATTGGGCAGGATCCCATTCGCAAACTGCGGCAGGAGAAATTCACGGATCGTTCCATCTTGCAGATCGGCGTAGAACAGCCGGCCATCCACGCGCGGCGGCGCGTTGCGGATCGCGAGATCGCCGAAAATATATTTGCCCACGAGATCCGGCAGCTCCGTCCCGCGATACACGAATCCACCGGTGATCGAGATGCCGTCGCCGTGGTCATATTCCAGCGTTCCGCCGGGACCTGAGATCGGATCGACCATACCGGCCGGACTTCCCGGGCTGCGCACGCCGACGGCGCCGGTGCTGCGATTGAATAAGAAGTCGCCCTCCTTGACCGCCCAGCCGAAGTTCGCGCCGAGCGTGACGCGATCGATTTCTTCCACGGTGTTCTGCCCGACGTCCGCGACGATCAGATCGTGCGTCCCGCCGCGATCGAACGCGAAGCGGTACGGATTCCGGAAGCCGTAGGCGTAAATCTCCTTGACCTGCCCCGCGGCCTGAAACGGGTTGTCGAGCGGGATGCGATAATTCCCGTTGCCGCTCACCGCGTTGGGGCTGCCGGCGGTCAGCGACGGATTCAGCGGATCGATCCGCAGCATTTTTCCGAGCGGCGTAGAAAGATTCTGCGCGTTGCCGCCCGGCTCGATGTGGCTCGCGCCGACGTCGTTCGCATTCCCGCCATCGCCGGTGCCGAGATAGAGATATCCGTCCGGCCCGAACGTGATCGTCCCGCCGTTGTGATTGTTCGCGTTCTTCCCGAACGAGATGATCTCGCGCCGTGAGCCGGAATCGACGATGTTCGGCGTCGCCGACATCTTCCACTCCGCGATGACGTTCTTGTACCCCATCGACGCGCCGTTGGGCGCGACATACGTCGGCGACGTCGCCGCCGGGATCGGCTCGCTCGTGTACGTGTAGAGCGTCTGGAATCCAGGGCTGGTCGGCGTGTTGAAGCCGGGATGAAACGCCAACCCGAGGAACCCGCGCTCATCATTCGCATTCGTAGTCACGAGCGGCGGCTGCACGCGCGACTGGATATCGAGCGACGGCGCGGTGACCAGCGCGCCGTTCTCGATCAGCCGCAACAAACCGTTTTGCTCGACGACGAACAAGTGGCTGGTATCGCCCGGCGGACTGATCGCATAATCCGGCGCCGCCAATCCCGTCGCGATCGGCTCGAGGTAAACCGATATCGTCCCTTTCGGAATCGGCGGCAGCACATCCGCCTGCGCCAGCACCGATGAACTGAGCGTCAAGACGACAAGAGCGGCCGCAAAGGCCACTTTTCGCAAATGCATGTGCGATCCTCCTCGGCGATGACTGTCTGTGTGCGCGCGCACGCGAAGCGCAACGCGCTGACATGACGCGATCGCCCCGGCACACTCGCCCGCAGCGATCACGGCCCTTCCGCTTCGATCAGGTTGTCACCAGTGAGAAATCCACGGCGGCGCCGGGATATTTCTGGAAAGTTTTTTGGGGCGGGAAAAGAAGTGCCGCGGTCCGTTCACTGACCGGTATTTGCTCGCTGCCGCCGGCGGCGGCGTCGCGCGAGCGGCGCGAGGAGCACGATCACCGGCGCAAGGATCGGCTCCGGCACCGCCGTCACGCTTGCGGCGGCGGCGCTGGTGGGAAATGGCGCGCCCTGCGCCGCGTAGTTGAAGTCGATCGTGCTGTAGTCGTCGCCGGAGATGATCCCGTCGTAGTTGAAATCACCGTTGTACCAGCCATCCGCGCGAGTGCCGACGTTGAAGTCGATCGTGCTGTAATCGTCGCCGGAAATGAATCCATCGAGATTCGCGTCGCCGGCGTACGTGTACAGGATCAGCACATCGGTGCCGGCCACGCCGACGCCGCCGAATTTTTCGAGGCCGGCTTGATCGGCGGTCGCGATCGCGAGCGAGGTGAGACCGATCGCGGCGTCCGGCATGCTGCTCGTGATGCCGCTGCCGTCCCACGCGCCGCCATTCGAGGCGGACGCGATCAAGCCGGTGAGGCCGGTGTATTGCACGCCATCGAACGTGCCGACGTCGCCGGCGGTGACGATCAGCTTGTTGTCGGTGAGATCGAGCTTCGTCGCCGACGAGAGGCGGAGCGTGTTCAGGGTATTCGCGCCCGCGCCCGCGCCGGCGGCGAGGATTTGCACGGCGCCGTCGTCAATAAGCAGCTCGCCCGCGCGCAGGCGACCCAGCGCCAGCAGCCCGCCGCCCTGCTTGGTGAGCGTCTTGTCCGGGGCACTCATCGCGCCGCTCAGCGATAACGCACGGTCGAACGTGCTGACCGTCGCGATCGTGTCGGCCCTGAGATCGACCGGCGACGCGGCGCTCTGATCCGGATCGAGCGGCGCGATCATGCCCATCAGCGTCGGCGTCGGCGCCGGCATGTTCGCCAGCGTCACGCCCGGTGTGTACGCGCCGCCCGGGTGAACGATCACCTTGTCGAAGCTCCCGACGCCCGCGGCGAGCGCGCCGAAGTAGACGTTGGTCGTCCCACCGACCGTGCCGTTGTTGACCAGCAGGCTGCCGCGCAGATCGAGCGTCGTTCCGCCCTGAAGGAAGATTTGCCCCTGCCCCTCGATCGTGATCTCCGACCCGCCGCCGCTGACCAGATTCGTGTCGGAATTGATGAGGAACCCGTGACGCCGGATCGTCATCACGCCGTTGTTCTCGAACGATGAAACCAACGTCTCGCCATCGACCGTAAATCGACCCGCCGATGCGTTGCCGCCGCCGTCCCAACGAATCGTGCCGCTGCTGGTGAGCGCGCCGCTGTTGGTGACGTTGTTGAGCTGAATCGGATTTGGCGGCGTGAGCGCGGTATCGGCGCCGAAGGTGGTGCCGTTGAAGCTGGCGACCTCGCGGATGTCGTGCGTGCCGTCGCTGCCGCGCAGGAAGCCGCCCATGACGTTGGTCGGATAATGAATCGTTCCGCCGCCGCTGACGCGAAACGAGCTGTGTCCGAAGTCGCTGAAATTCAGTTGAAGCTCGCCCGGGCCGGTGGCGGTGTAGGAGGCGGATGAACCGTTGCTCATCACGAGGACGCCGTTATTGACGATGGTCGGGCCGGTGTAGTTGTTTTGCCCGGAGAGCGTTTGTGTCGACCCACCATTCTTGGTGATGCCGCCGCTGCCCTTGATCGATCCGGAGTACGTGGCGGAAGCGCCGGTCCCGGAGATCACCATCGCGCTGCCGCTGCCGGCCGGATTGCGGAGCGTGATCGAGCCGTTGCCCAGTGAACTCGTGAGCATCCCCGTCGTGAGCGTGCTGCGATCGATGTCGATGGAGCTGGTCGGCGTGCTGAGGATTGTTTCGGCGGCGAAGGTCTGGCCATTGCTGCGCAGGGCGACAGTCGGGAACGTGTCGGCGGCGGCGTTGTTCACCTCGAGACGGTTGACGCTGACCAGGCTGCCGTTTTGAACCAGAAGTCCATCAGGATTGCCGACGAAGATATCCGAGGCGTTGATGATGCCCCCGCTGTCGGCAACGACCCTTCCGGGACTGGTGGCACTGCCTCCGATGTCAATTCGCCATCCATCCCAGCGCGACCCGGGGCCGGTTACAGTCAGCGTGGATGCAACGCTGGACGTGCCCTTGATCTGCGCATAGCCGGCCCCACCAGCCAGAGTATTGAGCACAGCTCCGGCCTCGACGCTCAGGTGGCCCACACCGATGACGCCCACGTTTAGCGCGCGATTGATCCCCCCGGTTGAGGTCAGCGTAAGGCTGCCGCCGGAAAGCACGGTGCGGCCGCCAGTGACAAGGAATTTGGGAAAGGTGCTGTTGGCGCCGCTGAGGGTCCAGGTGCCGGAGCCGCGCTTATCGATGCTGCCGGTGGTGGCGGAGATCGGACCGGAATAGGTTTGCGAGCTGTTGTTGCCGCCGACGCTGATATTCGCGGTGCCGAGATTGAGACTGCCGGATCCGGCGATGTTGCCGATCACGGCCGTGTAACCATTCAAAGCAAGGCCGTTATCAACGTTGAGGTTGACTGTCGTCGAGAGCAATGCCTGCGTGTGGCCGAAGGAGATCTGGCCGGCGTTGACGTCGGTGGCGCCGGCGTAAAGGGTGAAAGTGTTAATCGTCACGGTTCCCGAGCCATTCTTGATGAATCCTCCGGCACCGACGATGGTGCTGTTGTTGGTGATAGTCAGGTTGCCAGAGCCTTCGTAGCTGGTGGTGGAGTTTAGGGTGATGCTGTTGGAGATTGAGGTGGTGGTGTAGTTGTAGATGGCGGCGAGAGCGCCGTCGAAGGTCAGGCCGTTGCCGGTGAGGGTGTAGGGGTTGTCGTAGAACCACAGGGAGCGGAGGGTCAGGGGATTGGCAATATCCTGGACGGGGGAAGTGCGCGAGGCCGCGGTCTGGGCGAAGAGGATGTCGGCGGTATTGGAGGAGACGGGTCGAGAGTTGTTGATCCAATTGCTGGCAAGATTCCAACTGTTGGTGCCCGTGGTCGAATTGTTCCAGGTGAACGTGTCCGCGAAAACAGGGGCGCTGGAGAATAGCGCGACGGCGATGGCAGTAGCGGCGGCGCGCGTAAATCGGACGGAACGACCGGAAGGAGTACCCACAGTTCTCACCCTATCCTTTGCCCGCAAATCACGAGAGCACGATTGAAGTGTGGCGACGACCGCCGGAAGGGAGTGCCCGTGAATCCGGCGTAAGTCTAAACCGCACTTCGACCGCACGCGAGCGATTCCGTGAATAAAGGGCCCAAAGGCATGCCCCTTCCGGCGCCGCGCGGGGCATTGGGGGAATTGCGCATCGTAGCGCACATCACCGACGTCGTCCGCGACGGCCGACGAGAAGTGCGCTCGCCGCGACGAGCGCCAACCCACATCCCGGCTCCGGCACCGCCGTCACACCCGCCGCGCCGGTCGATGCGCTGGTCGGAAATGGCGCGCCCTGCGCCGCGTAGTTGAAGTCGATCGTGCTGTAGTCGTCGCCCGAGATGATCCCGTCGTAGTTGAAGTCGCCGTTGTACCAAGCATCCGCGCTAGTGCCGACGTTGAAGTCGATCGCCGAGTAATCGTCGCCGGAAATAAAACCGTCGAGGGTCGCGTCGCCGCCGTAGGTGTACATGATCAGCAGGTCGGTCGCGCCGACGCTCACGCCGCCGAAGGTCAGGCCCGCGTGACCCGTCGCGCCGGCCGGCGCGATGCCGAGGCTCGTGAGCCCGACGATCGCATCGGGCATCGAAGTCGTGATCCCGCCGCCGTCCCACGCATTCATGTGGTGCGCCGTCCGGATCAGGTTGGCATAGGACGCGTACTGGCCGGCGGCGTTGCGGACGATCATCTTGTTGTCCGCCAGATCGAGCTTGGAGTTGTCGACGGTGTCCACGGTGGCGGCGTTGACGACCAGTACTTTCGTCCCGCCGGCGGCGAGATTCATCGTGCCGCCGTCGTTGAGCTGGACGGTACCGGCGGCGAGGGAACCGCCGTTCCACTGGATCGTGCCGCGGTTGTTGATGACGCCGGCGGTGAGGCTCCCGGCGCCGGAGAGCGTGTAGCTGCCGGCAACGCCGCTGGCGCCGCTTCGGACGAAGAGCGTCCCGGCCACGCTCAGGCTCCCGCCGCTGTGCGCGTAGGTGCCGGCACCGAGGCGGCCGACCGTGAGGTCACTGGCGACGGCGAACGTTCCGCCGGTCTGCGTGACGGCGCCGACGCCGCTCGCGTTGAAGCCGACGAAGACGTCGTCGCCGACGTTGAGCGACGCGGTGTTGCTCACGTTCAGTGCGCCGTTCCCGCTCATGCCCACGTAGAGGTCTTTGTTCACGCCGGTGGTCCCGACCGCGAGCGAGCCGGCGGAGAACGAGACGGCGCCCGCCGCGCCCGCGCTGGTCCCAATGCGCAGGATGTCGCGGACCGTCGTGGTGCCGCCGCTTTGCTGGTACGTGCCGCTGCCAAAGGCGCCGACGTCCAGCGCCTGCGCCGCGTGGCTGCCGCCGCTCTGGACGAATGTGCCCTGCGCACCGGCGGCGAAGCCGAGTTGCGTCAACGACTGGACGTTAAGCGTACCGGCCGCGCTGAGTGTGTACCTTCCCATACCGCCGGACTGGCTGCCGACGATGAGCGAGCCGACAGTGGCGCTGGTGCCGATCGTGAAGGTCCCTCCGCTGTGGACGTAGCTGCCGCTGCCCTGGTATCCGATGGTGGCGCCAACGCGGGCGAGGTGCGTCCCGCCCGTCTGCGTGAACAGCCCGGCCGCGGGCGCGAGCGTGCCGCTGGCCGGTTGGAAGCCGACGATCAGCGCGGCCGAGTCGGTGTCCAGCGTGGCGGTGCCGCTAAGGGTGTAGCTGCCGCTGCTGCCGGCGTTGTGGCCGACGCGCACATCGTTGCCGGTCAGCGTGCCGGCGGTGTGCTCGTACGCGCCCACGCCGCCGAAGCCCACGTTCAACCGGTTGCCGATCGTGTGCGTTCCGCCCTCCTGCACGAAGGTTGCGGCGGACGGCGCGAAGGTGCCGAAGCTGTTGGTCAGGCTCCCGGCCACGGCAAGCGTGACGGAAGCGCTGACGTTGAGCGACGCGTCGCCGCCAAGCGTGTAGCGCCCCTGGCTGCCGGCCGCGTTCGCGACGATCAGCTCCCGGGTGCCGCCCGTGGTGCCGACCGTGAAGGTGCCGCTGGTGTGCTGATAGCTTCCCACGCCCAACGCGCCGATGATCGCGCGGTCCGCCACCGTGATCGACCCGCCGGTCTGGATGACGGTTCCGGAGGCGCTGACGGTCGGCGTAGCGCCGGCGCCGAGCGAGAGTTCGCGGCCGACGGTGACGACGGCGCTGCCGCTGAGCAGGTAGGTGCCCGCGCTTCCGGCGTTGTTGCCGACGGTGAGGTTGGGCGTGAAGCTGCCGGTGCCGACGGTGAGCGTCCCGCCGCTGTGGGCGTACGTGCCGGGGCCGGACGATCCGACCGTCATCGAGTCCGAAGTGGTCACGCTCCCGCCGGTCTGCGTGAACGTGCCCGACGCCGCGGCGAGCGTTCCCGACGCGGCGGCGTTGGCGATCGAGATGGTGCCGGCCTGAAGGACGGCGGTGTCGCTGATGATGTACCGGCCGGTGCCGCCGGCCTTGCCGCCGAGCGTGGCGGCGCCGGCGGTGAACGTGCCGGCGCTGTGGGTGTATGAGCCGGCGCCCGCGTCGCCGATGATGATCGCGCCGCCGACGGTGTGCGTCCCGCCGCTCTGGACGAAGGCGCCCGCGCCCGCCGCCAGCGTGCCGCTCGCCGCGTTCGCGCCGAGGACTTCGTGGTCCGCGACGACGAGCGAGCCGGTTCCGCTCAGCGTGTAGGTCCCGAGACTGCCGGCGTTGCGGCCGATGTACAGGTCGATGCTTTGATCCACCACGCCGACCGAGAACGTGCCGGCGCTGTGGGCGTAGGTCGCGGTTCCGGCGAAGCCGAGGTACGCGACGGCCGCGGCGGTGTGACTGCCGCCGGTCTGCTCGAACGTGCCGGTCCCGGGGCCGTTGCCGAGATAGATTTCGCTCGTGCTGAGCGCGCCGGTCCCGCTGAGCAGATACGTGCCGTTGCTCGTCGCGCCGTTGCCGACGCCCAGCGCCGCCGGGCTGTTGGTCCCGCCGCTGTGAACGTAGGTGCCGACGCCGTTGAACCCGACCCACTGAAAGCCGCCGGCCGTGTGAGTGCCGCCGGTCTGGATGAACGTGCCGGACGCCGACGCCAAGCTCCCGCTCGCAGCGGCGAAGCCGATGTACTCGCTGGCGGCGGAGACGATGAGCGCGCCGGTCCCGCCGAGGGTGTACGAGCCGACGCTGCCGGCGCTCTGCCCGACGTAAAACTCCCGCAACGGATCGCCGCCCGTCGAGTGCGTGCCCGCGCTGTGCACGAACGCGCCGGCGCCGGCGACGCCCACGATGACGGACACGTCGCTGCTGTTCAGCGTCCCGCCGCTCTGCACGAAGGTGCCGGTC
>JAXDMN010000304.1:0-5534 GCA_034666045.1 Phycisphaerales bacterium
CGGGCGGTCGACCGGCGTGAACCTGATCTGCACACGGATTTGCGACTGGCCGCGGGTGAGATCGCGGCCGACTAAAAATTCGTCGTCGCGGAAGCGGCGGTTGGAGGTTTGGACGATGTGCTGGGTGGGGCCGAGTTCGTCTTTTGGATTCGAGTAGACGCAGGTGTTTGAGCCGGCGGTGTACCAGACGCCGGCGGGTTTCCATTGGCCGCCGGGGAATTTTATAGAGACTTCGGCGCGCTGGTTGGGGAACTGGTAATCGAGCTTGCGACGGAGCAGGACGCCCCAGTTGTCGGGGTCAATTCTCAATGTGAACTCGCTCGTGCCGGTGGTCGTGCGGCCGGTGTCGGACTCGGCGGGATAGATTTCCTGGTCCTTCAAGTGATCGACGCCGAGCTCGTAGCGCGAGGTGATCGTGTACGGCTCGGATGCGACGGACGAACGGTACTCGTGCGCCTTCTCGCTCGCGGCGGCGCCGACTTTCAGCTCGTCGGTTTGCACCAGCGATGCGCCGGGCAGACCGTACCAATAGGTGACGGTTTCGTAGTGCTCGGCGGATTCGTTCGCGCCGCCGTGCTCGAGTTGGATGCGGGCGTTCTTGCCGAAGGGAAATAAATCGGCGAGGAGAAAGCGATAGGCGGATTCGATCTTGTCGAGATCGTTCTTCGCCTCCTTCGCGGAGGGCGCGCCGCACGGATGGCCGGCGAAGGGGAGCGTCATGTTGCGCCCGCCCCAGTAATCCCCGCCGCCGCCCCACTCTTCCGTGCCGGTGCCGTAGCCCTGCGGCGAGTTGCTGTCGTCGAAGAAGAAACGCGGATCGCCTTCGAGCGTCGTGAGGACGGCGTTGTGGGAGAAAATGAAGCTCGTGCCGATGAAGGAGCCGGTCCAATCTTGTGAGCCTTCGAGGTCGCGCGTGTCGAGAAGGACGAGGTCTTTGCCGGGCTGGGGTTTTTCGTGATCGCGGTAGGTCGCATGAAAATAGGACAGGTGATTCGGCGGCGTGGCAACCGGCCGGAGCGCGGCGGTCCATTGGACGTCTGCAACATCTTGTCCCGCGCCGACCAGCTCGACGGTCGCGCTTCGAAAGAACGGCATCGGGAAGTAGCACGCGAGGTGCACGCGATCCTCGGCGAAGCGCACATTGACGGGAAACCCTTTCACGAGCCACTCGCGATCGTCGCGGTTGTAAAGCGTCCCTGCGCCGAAGAAGAGCGCCACCGGCGCGTCGACGGATGCGGCCTTGCGATCGTCCCACCTGATCCGGAGCCGCGCACGCCCGAACTCGACCGCCGAAGCCTTGGGAACGGAAAATGTCAGTGCCTCCAACACCATTGCGGTGCTCATGTCAGCTCGCGGTTTCGGCTTCGCGCCGCGGGTGACAAGCACCGCCCCTTGAGCAGGCAGATCAAGTTGACCCTTCAGAATCGGCTTGACGAGTTCGGAGCCGGCGCGATCGATAAGCTTCTGCACATCTGCGGCGTGCGGCGGTTTTGCATCCCACGACTTGATGGGTGTTGAGAGCAACGTGCCGGGCGCGTACTGATGAAAGATGTAGTAGCCGGTGCCGTAGTGCGTGCGCGAGTACGCCATCAGAAACGATTTTTCGAACCCGATCGGCATCCAGGAAAGATCCGCCCCCTTCGTATCCGACCACGTCCAGGCGAGCGGCTTGGGGAAAAGTTCCTTCGGCTCAAACGTCGAATTCGCCACCGGCTTGTTTGGATCCGCCGTGGAAGTTTCCTTGACGATCGTGTCGACGCCGTCGACGAGATAATGCCATGGGCTGCCGTGCCAGTGGTTGTAGCGGGCGAAGTAGAGGACGCCGGGATGCCCCTCGACGTCGAGCGTGACGTTGAACTCATCGGCGAGATGGTAAAGAAAATGGCTCGCGTCCGCCCCTTCGTTTCCGCCGCGGCGGTCGTAGGTGCTGCGCATGTAGGCGCGGGCCCCGATGCGCTGGAGCGGCCATTTGTCCCACTGCCGATAGGCGTCGAGGCCAACGGGAATGACCGGTGGCTCGTCTGCGGCGGCGGCGAGTGCGGGCGCGGCGGCGATGAGAAGAATGAGCGTGGCGAGCGTGGTTCGGATCATTCGCCGCGCATCATACTGGCGTCGCGCCGCATTCGGGACATCGGCCGGGCGATGCGCGGAGATCGTAGCCGCAATGTTCGCAGCGACCGTCGAGGCCGCGCGTGCGGACGCGGTGGGCGTAGGCGGTGATCGACGCACTGACGAGAATGCCGACGCCGCCGAGCCAGCCGACGCCGTCGGCCGGGATGCCCCAGTAGCGATACGGGAAGCGCAACTGTCCGCCGTCGTTCACGTGGTCCGCCGCGCCGGCCGTGAAGATGACGAGATCGATCCGGCTGTACTCGAACCCCACGTTCACCGGGACGATATCGATCTGCAGCGGCTGCGGCCGTTCCCATCGTCGCCAGACGAGCCCGCGCGTGTTCCACTCGAACGTGACATCCCCCGGCCCGCCCGGCCGCAACGGAATCGCGCTCGGCAGCGGCCGAATCGCTGATGCGACCGTGTAGCCCACCGCGATGAGCGCCAACGCCAGCACGGCGATCGCGATCAAATACAACCGCCGCCACGGACGTCGAAATGGGACGTCTGCGTTCGACATCGAAGGATGCTGACTTTACCGCGCTGCGCCGAATCGTGCGTTACGGATACGGCGTCTGTCGCGGTTCGTCGCCGGGAAGTTCGAGAGCGCCGATCAGGTCCGTCAGGCGATCGACGCCGAGCTTCATCAGCCACTCATGGAGCCCGTCGACGATCTTGTTCGGCACGGCGGGGTCGACAAAGAGCGCGGTGCCGATGCCCAATCCGGTCGCGCCGGCGAGGATGAATTCGGCGGCGTCCTGCCAGGTTTGGATGCCGCCCATGCCGATGATCGGGACGTTCGCGTGCCGCGCGACCATGCGGTAGACGCGGCTGACCATGTGAACGGCGATCGGCTTGATCGCAGGACCGGACAAGCCGCCGGTCACGTTCGCGAGGCGCGGACGGCGTTTGTAGATGTCGACGGACATGGCGGTAAACGTGTTGATGAGGGAGAGGACGTCCGCCCCGCCGTCGACGGCGCCGCGCGCGGTGGCGCAGACGTCTTCGACGTTGGGAGAGAGCTTCACGATCAGCGGTTTTTTCGGCAGGACTTTTTTCACCTCGTGGACCAGCTCTTTAAGCCGGCCGGGGTGCGTGCCGAAGGTCAGGCCGTCCTTCACGTTGGGGCAGGAGACGTTCAACTCGACGCCGGCGACGCAGTCGATGCCGTTCATCGAGGCGCAGGTTTCCGTGTAGTCGTCGAAGCTGTGGCCCGCAACATTGACGATCACCGGGCACGGCATCTTCTTTAGTTGCGGCACCTTTTCGGCGAGGAAACGATCGAGGCCGACGTTGGCGAGGCCGATGGCGTTGAGCATGCCGGCCCGCGTCTCGACGATGCGCGCGGGCTCGTTGCCCTTGCGCTCCTCGCGCGTGATCGATTTCGTGACGAACGCGCCGAGTTTTCCGAGATCCATGAAGTCGGCGTACTCGAAGGCGTAGCCGCACGTGCCGGAGCACGTCATGGTCGGATTCGAAAGCTTCAGGCCGGCGATGGTGACGGAGAGATCGGGCACGGGGGTGTTTTACGCGAGAGGGATGGAAAGATGAAGCTGGTGCGTGACGAGTGGTGATGGACAAGAAGAACGTGGGCCTTCGGCCCGACCGCTACGCAGAAGAGGTTGTCAATCAACAATCATCAATCACCACTTCTCAGTCATGGTCCCTTGTCATTTCCCGCCGCACGCCGCGACGGATCACGGACGGACCAGAACGCTTGCCAGGGGCGCGACAGGTCGACGTGGCCGTCGCAGAAGAGGACGTTGACGCCGCTGCGCGTGTAGTCGCGGATTCGGCCGTGGCGGAAGTAGTCGATGTCGCCGGGAATGTTGTTTCCCGGAGGCTCGGCCCACTGCGGCTCGATGCCGTTGAGGACGGCTTGCAGGCCGCCGTAGCCGTTCATGTCCGCCATCATCGCGCGGTTCGCGGGATTGCGGAACTCGCTGAGCTTGAAGTATCGCCCCTTGCTCGCGGGCACGGGCGTGACCGCGTCCTGCACATGATAGTTGTAGTAACCGAACGCCGGCACGTCCGCGGGCGTCAGCGGCGTGAGCGGAACCTGGTTGATGCCGTAGCCGGTGCTGGTGTTGAAGACCGCCGATGCGCCGGTCAGCTTCACGAACTCAAACGCCGGGCAGCTCGCGTAGAGCGACTGATAAAACTCCGGCTGGTTCATGATGGTCATCGTCGGCGGCGTCGTGCCGAGCGGCGGACGATTGAAGACGTATCGCGCGAGCTGGTCGTACCACGGCACGCGGACGTTGCCGACGTAGAGCGAGCGATACGTCGGCACGTAACCCTTCTGCTCGTTCGCGTAGAGATGCAATGCCTGCCCGAGCGAGCGGAGGTTGGACGCGCATTTGACGGTGGCGGCGCTGCGCCGCGCCCCGGCGATGGTCGGGAGCAGGATGCCGATCAGCACCGAGATGATGCCGATCACCACGAGCAGTTCGACCAAGGTAAATGCCCGACGACGACACATCCGCAAGCGCTCCGCAAGAACAGGTGGGAAGAAGCGTTGTAGCCGATGCCGCGGCCGCGGGACAAGGCTATTCCGCCCGGATGGGACGGTGTGGCGTGCGTTACATGGGGTTGCGGAGCGCGAAAGCTAGGTGGAGTGCACCGGCCGAGCGGGCGCATGTCCGCCGCCCGCGCCCGCGTCGTCGTCCTGATACACCCGGTGCTTCGGCCTCGACCGGAGGATCTCCGCCTTCCCCCACGCAACGGCCGACTTGAACGCATCACTGCGCAGGAACGCCGCGTAATCTTCCTTGGTCGCCCAGCGGCTGAGGATGACGTAACTCCCGACTGAGGCGACGTCCTCGTACAGGTTGGACTCGATGTGCCCGTGCAGCGTCCGCAGCACCTCGAGCACGGCGAGGAATCCCTTCTCGAATTCCTCTTCCTTGCCCGGCTTGACCTCATATTGCATGCCGATCGTGGTCATACGCAGTAAATGATTATATCGTCGCCGTGTCCTCGACACTATGGCATCAACGCAGATGCACCTGGCGCACGTGCGACGGCGACACCGCATTCAAACCGTCGTGCGATCTGAAGGATCGGCTCAACGACATAATCGCGTACGTGATCAGCGCTATGGAGACCGCATACCGGGAGCACGATGCCTTCGGCCCGAGTCGCGGCCGGCGCAAGTTTGTCACTTAGGATGCTCAGCGGTAGTTGTCCGTGGCCGCCCTGCTCGTGCAGGTACCGCATCGCGCCAACTCCACCCTCGCGATCCCAGGCATTCCATACTGCGCTGTCAGACGCCGGGCGGCCGAAGTCCGCCACCAATGCCAGAAGCAACGGTTCGGCACTAAATGTCGTCGAAGGCAGATGCACCTGAACCATGACAGCATAACGAAAAGTGCTAACGCCCTTCGGAGCTGCTGGCGCATACAACCCGAAGCAGTCCGTAT
>JAXDMN010000305.1:0-2571 GCA_034666045.1 Phycisphaerales bacterium
GCCTGGTCGCCGGCCCGGTCATCGCCGCCATCGCAATCGCGCTGGTGGAAGTCTGGCGTCGCAGCGGCGCCCCGGCCGCGGATCGATCGTGATCCGGCACGGGGCGGGGCCTATTATCGGACGCACGATGATCCCGATTCCACCCCACATCCGCGGCCTGGTCTTCGATTGCGACGGCACGATCGCCGACACCATGCCCGCGCACTATCGCGCCTGGGTGCAGGCGCTCGGCGAGCATGGCGTCGAATTCCCCGAAGCGATGTTCTATGAAATGGGCGGCATCCCGACGCCGCGGATCGTCGAGATCCTCAACGAGCGCCACGGCCACACGATGCCGGTCATGGAAACCGCGCTCTACAAGGAAAGCCTCTTCGAGCGCTTCATCCCGGAGGTGATGCCGGTCGAACCGGTCGTCGACGTCATCCGCAAGTACGACGGCCGGCTGCCGATGGCGGTCGCGACCGGCGGCATGCGGCACATCTGTCACAAGACGCTGGAGACGCTCGGCCTGCTCGATCGCTTCAAGGCCATCGTCGCCGCCGAGGACGTGCAGAACGGAAAACCCGCGCCGGACATTTTTCTCGAAGCCGCCCGCCGACTCGGCGTGGAGCCGACGCTCTGCCTCGCATTCGAAGACGCAAACCTCGGGATCCAGGCCGCGACCGCCGCGGGGATGGCCGTCATCGACGTGCGAAAACTTTCGTCACTCTGATGACGGCGTTTCGGGAATGGACGTGGCCTGAAGCGTTTCCCCGTCCCGCCCCTTGCTGAGCTGCTCGATTTGCTTTTCCGCCTGCGCGAGGACGCTGCGGCAATGCTGCACGAGGAACTGCCCGCGCTCGTATTTGACCAGCGACTCTTCGAGCGGCACTTCGCCGCCCTCGATGTCGGCGAGGATCGCCTCGAGCTCGGCGAGGGCGTCTTCAAAATTTTTCGGCGCGGGTTGGTTTTTGCGGGCCATGACGGCGGCGATTGTAAGCGATGCGGCGAGGTATTTGCGACTCAGCTACGGGGTCGGCTGCGTCTGCGGCTGCCTGGCCAGGTCAACGACGTTGCCCAGGCGGTACAGCTTTCCCGTCGCGCGATCGAACCGGAAGACCGTGCGGCCCGGCTGGCGCTGCGCGTAGTACTCGAAGAGCTGGCGGTTGCGCTCCGGGCCGAGGTCGTGGGCGCGGATGATCGGGGCGTCGTCCGGCCAGGGGACGTCGCTGTTGTAGACCGGCTCCTCGTGAAAATTTCCGCCCGGCTTGTAGGTGAACAGCACGATCGACGGCGCGGGCGCGACGCGCGGCATGTCGCGCTTCGCGAACATCATGATCGAGCGGTCGAAGCCATCGTCGAGAATGGCCGGGTTGAGCGGCGGGATCGCGATGCCGGCGATCGCGACCGTGAGGAAGACCTCGGCCATCCCTTGCGCGCGCGGGGACGCGAACGATTCGACGATCCCGCGCACGCCGAGCAGCGCCAGCACAATGACGGCGGGCGCGGCGACGATCACGTAATGCTCGAGCATGAATGGGAACGTCATGTAGAGCAGGAGATAGATTGGGAGCATGGCCCAGACGACCGCCGCCGGCCGCGCCGCGCGCGCGAGCACGAATGCGGGGAGCAGGATGATCACCAGCGCGCTGACGAGCGTGGCCGCGGCGACGCGCGGGACGCGCGTGCGCACGAGCGTGTCCAGGACGTTGGCGACGCGGTGGCGCTGGATCTCCGGGCTGAGAAACTTGTCGTAGAACTCCTGCTTCTGCACGAGTTGCGATTGCAGCGGGCGCGTCGTCGCGGCGGGGTCGGAGAAGCCGACTTGCAGGCGCGGGCTGTCCTGCTCGGCGTAGAGCTGGTAGGGCGTCTGGAACAACCGGCCGGTGACGCCGACGTTTTCGACGAGTTGCAGCGCGACAAACGGCGCGGCGGCGGCGATGACGAGGGCGATCGTCGCCGCGGCGCGGCGGACGTTCATCGCGCGCAAGCCGAGCAGCACGGCGACAGCGACCGGCGTCACGTACGCGATCGCGTCGAACGGCCGGGTGATAGCGGCCCACCCGCAAAGCGCGCCGAGCACCGCCGCCCAGCGCAATGCGCGCGTCCGCCGCCAGTGCAAATACGCCCACACGATCGCCAGCCCCAGCACCATGATCACGCCGTGCGACATCAGCACGAGCGACTGGAAGCGAAACGCCGGCAACGACAGCAGCAGCAGCACCGCGAGCAGCCCGGCAACGCCGTCTATCAGCTCGCTCACGACGCGATACAGCAGCCCGACGGTCGCGCCCGCGACGGCCAGCGGCATCACCCACGGCGGAAGATTCAGCCACACGCCGGCGACGTACATCAGCGCGGTGCCGGGGAAATAAATCGACGCGTAGACCGGGCGCACGAGGATGTGAAACGTATCGAAAAAATCCGCCAGCGGGTGCGGCGGCATCCAGAGGCGGCCGATCGAGAGCATCTGCATCTGGATCAGGTGCATGTGCTCGTCGTGGAACTTCGCGATGAAGTCGCGCTGCTGCAGGACGGCGGTCGCGTAGAGGTAAACGACGGCGGCGAGCGCGATGCCGAGCGCGAGCCGCG
>JAXDMN010000306.1:0-7305 GCA_034666045.1 Phycisphaerales bacterium
TCACCGCGGCGCTGCTGCTCGTCATGGTCCTCGTCTCGATGGAGATGACGATCACCAGCACCGCGATGCCCACGATCATCGGCGAGTTGCACGGGCTCGAGCATTATTCCTGGGTCGCATCGATCTACCTCCTCGCCTGCACGGTGACGATGCCGCTCTACGGGCGCATGGCCGACGCGCTGGGGCGAAAGCGCGTGGTGATCGCGGCGATCTCGATCTTTTGCGTCGCGTCGCTGCTCGCGTCGTTCGCGCAATCGATGACGCAGCTCATCATTTTCCGCGGGCTTCAAGGCCTGGGCGCGGGCGGCGTCATGCCGGTCGTGCTGACGATCCTCGGCGACATTTTTACCCTCGAAGAACGCGCGCGCATCCAGGGATTCTTCAGCGCCGTCTGGGGCACGTCTTCGCTCGCCGGGCCGGCGCTGGGGGCGCTGCTCGTGAATACGCTCGGCTGGCGGGCGGTCTTCTGGGTCAACCTTCCGCTCGGGCTGCTCGGCCTGAGCGTCCTCGCGTGGAACTATCACGAACGCCGCGAGGAACATGAGATCGACCTCGACCTGCCCGGCGTGTTTTCGCTCGGGATCGCCAGCATGGCGCTGCTCGCGCTGGTGTCGCGGCTCGGGCCGGGCGGATGGTCCTGGCCGATGATCGGCATGCTCACGCTCGTCACGATCGCGGCGATGGCATACTTCGCCCGACACGAGAAGCGCACGCCGCATCCGATCCTGCCGACGGAGCTGGTCCTGCGCCGCGAAGTCGGCCCGGCGATTCTCGGCAGTTGCCTCTTCGGCGCGGCGTTTCTCAGCCTCGACACCTACGTGCCACTCTACGTGCAGGGCGGGCTGGGCGGCGACGCGACGGCGGCGGCGGGCGTCGTCACGCCGGTCATGCTCACGTGGGCCCTGAGCGGCATGATCGCCGCGCCGCTGCTCGTGCGCTGGGGCTTCCGCAAGACCGCGACGCTCGGCGCGACGCTGATCGTCATCGGCTTCACCGGCCTGCTTCTCTGCGCGGCGACCGGCGCGCCGCGCTGGCTCATGACGGCGACGCTAGCGATCACCGGGTTCGGATTCGGGCCCGCGTCGATGTCGTTCCTCATCAGCGCGCAGGAAGCGGTCACCTACATGCATCGCGGCATGGTCACCAGCGCGATCAGCTTCTTCCGCACCATGGGCGGCGCCGTCGGCATCGGGTTATTTGGCGCGATGTTCAACATGCTCACCGCTGCGCAAACCCGGCGGCTCGAACAGATGGGCGTCCGCCCGGCGGAACTGCTCGACCCGCACGCACGCCAGTCCGTGCCGGCGGAATTGCTGGCCCAATCGCAGCGAATGATCGCCGGCGGGTTGCTGTGGGTTTTCGCCGGCATGCTCACCGTCGCGCTAGTGCTTTGGGCGGTGACGCGACTGATGCCGAAGGCGCGATGCGAGCATCCAATCGCCGCGGGTGACACGTTGGACGCAGCGTAACCTCTACTCCCTCTCCCCGGAGTACCGGGAAGAGGGAGTGAATCAGACACTTCGGGCGTACGTCGACAAGCGTTTCAGCGCATCCATCTTCTCGTTTCGCCTACCCGCGATTTGCGGACGGCGTCCGTCAGCACGTCAATGCTCGTGTCATAGGTCGGCCGATCGACCGGGTGCGGCGTGCCGTCTTTGCCGCCGTGGGCGTAGCTGTAGTCGGCCCAGTTTTTGTTGGCGAGGACCGGCGGGAGTTTTTGCTTCGCATCGGCGGGATCTTTGTGGCTGGCCGGGGCGTCGTAGATCAGCTCAGCGAGCAGCGAAAGGGCGCGGACGGTCGCGGGGCCGACGCCTTTGGCGCCCAGGAGCGTCTTGAAATCGGCGGGCTGTTCTTCGTGGGTCTGGCGAACGATCTTTTCGAGCCGGTCGATGTTTACGTCCGCAGGCAGCACTTCGTGATGCGCGGGCGCGAAGAGCGTCGGACCTTCGGTGAATTTTCGAAGCTCGAATAGCAGCTTGTCCGGGTTCCAACCGATCAGGTCGACGCTCGCGTTGTGATTCGCATCTGCTTCGGAGGCGGTCATGTTCAATAAAAGCTGTTCATGCGGACGCGCGACGCGTGGCGTCGCGGCTATTGTCTGTCGCGCGGATGACGCGTTACGTAGGTCGTCGATTGCAAAATGCGGTTCGACAACGAAGTTTTCTGTCGATTCACCGAGCCAGTGATAGCGCCGCGCGAACTTTGTCGCATCGCTCATTCCCTGCTGCACGACGCACCACTCGCCCGCGCCGGTGAAGAAGAAGCTGTGGTGATACAAGTCATACCCGTCCTGCACGGCGGCGGAATCGACTTTCGCGCTCATCTTCGACGCGAAGACCAATTTGTCACCGGTCGTGATAGAACAGCGGTCGGCGACGGCGACGATTTCGCTCGGGGTCTTGCGGCTCGTGCCGCCTTTGCCGCCGGCGACGTGGATGCCCATGTCGTCGCCGAAATGTTTGTAGGCTTCCTTCATCGCGCCGCAGGTGACGGTGGTGACGCCGGAGGAATGCCAGTCGAACCCGAGCACGCAGCCGAACGCCTGGAACCACCACGGGTCCGACAATCGGCGGAGCATCTCGGCGGGCGAATATTCGTCAACGACCGCCATTGTGATTGCGCCGGCGAGCCGCCACATGCGTTGAAAGAGGTACGCGGGCGCGGCGCCGGTGTGCAGCGGAAGTTGTGCGAGTTGCCGTCGCATGTTTTATCTTCGGTAGGCGATTGTACGGGAGAAGGAGTGAGCATGGCCATTGAGCAACCGATCCTGCTGGACGTGCCGGAGCAGTTGACGACCGAGCGTTTGCTGCTGCGCATCCCGCGCGTCGGTGACAGCAAATTTGTCTGGCCGGCGGTGGTCGAATCACAGAACGAGCTTGCGCCGTGGATGCCGTGGGCCTATCCGAAGGCGGAAGCAGAAAAAGTCGAAGAGTACTGCCGCCGGGCGGCGTCGAATTTCAATTTGCGCCAGCAGTTCAATTACAGCCTGTACCTGAAAGGAACCGAAACGTGCATCGGCTCGTGCGGCATCCCGCGACTGAACTGGGACGTGCCGATGTTCGAGATCGGCTACTGGCTGCGCACGCCGTTGTGCGGCAAGGGGTACATGAACGAGGCGGTCAACGCGATCACCGCCATGAGCTTCGAGACGCTGGAGGCGCAGCGCGTCGAGATTCGCTGCGATGAGCGAAACCGATCGAGCCGCCTGGTCGCGGAGCGCGCCGGATTCATGCTCGAGGGCGTGCTGCGGTGTAACGAGCGCGCGCCGAGCGGCGAATTTCGGAACACGTGCGTCTACGCGAAGATCGCGGCGGCGACGTGAGAGACGATGAGCGCCGCGAATCCGACGCCGCCGACGCTTTGGCTGAGGGGCCAGTCCATTTCGATCGACATAATAAATCCGCCGGCGAGGAAGATGAGCGAAGCGACCACGGATGTGATCAGCGCGCCGGGCACGCGCTTCGCCCACGGCAGCACCGTCGCCGCGGGGAGGAAGAGGCACGCGAGGACCATCAAAATCCCGGAGACGCTCGTGCCGACGACGACGGCCGCGGCGAGCAGCACGAGGAAGAGCGCATCCCATCGCGCCGGGCGCAGCCCTGCGACGCGCGCGGCGGTCGGGCTCTGCGCCAGCAGCAGCCAGCGCCGCCAGAGCACCGCTGCGGTCACGCCGGCGGCGATCAGCGTCGGCGCAGCGAGGTACGCCTGCTGCCATGACACGAACACGTCTTCGCCCGCCAGCAGGTGCTGGACTTCGTGCAGATGCGCGGCGCTGTTGGCGATCAGCAGCACCGAGACGCTCAAGCCGCCGATGTAGAGCGCGGGAAGCAGCAGGTGCGACGTCCGCCGGGCGCGCGACCAGGCGGTCACGAGCAACGCGATCACGGCGGCGGCGATGGCGGGGGGGAGAAAATTCCAATCCATTCGCAAACCAACCGCCGCCCCGACCGCCACCACCTGCGGCAGCGCCAGCGCGAGAAGTCCTTCGCGGCGGAGGACGACGAAGACGCCGAGCAGCGATGCACCGATCGCCAAGCCGGCAGCGGCGATCAGCGCGGGGGCGTTGACGTCGATGAGCTCGCGATAAGTCTGCCAGTTGCTCACGTCGGCGCTCCCGCGCGCAGGATGTGCGACGGCAACTGTTCGATCGGCACGATCTCGACGGTCGCCGGCTCATCGGGCGACTCGGCGGGGTGGAGGAGCGCGACCTCGTGGCATAACTCGACGAGATCGTCGATGTCATGGCTGACGAGGACGATCGATGCCCGCCCCTTGTCGCGCACATCGCGCAGGTGGGACAACAACGTGCGCGTCGAGCGCGTATCGAGCCCGTCGGTCGGCTCGTCGAGGACGATGAGGTTGGGCCGGGTCGCGAGCAGCCCGGCGAGCAACAGCCGCTGCTGCTGCCCGCCGCTGAGTCTGGGGAACGATCTATTTTCGAGATCCGCCACGTCGAGTAACGACATTTTTTCCCGCACCGCCGCGCGGACGCCGTGCCCGAGCCGTCCGAATTGTTCCTTTGCCGACGCCCACAGTGACGCGGCGTCGAAGCCGCTCATCGGCCAGTGCAGTTCCATCTCGCGATGCTGCGGGAGATACGCCGGGAGGACCTCGCCATCGCGCTGGACCATTCCCTCCATCGGTTCGAGCAACCCCATGATCCCGCGCAGCAGAGTGGTCTTGCCCGATCCGTTCGGCCCGAACACGCCAAGTCCGCGGCCGGGCGCGAGCGCGAGGTTGTTCACGCGCACGACCGGCCGGCGGGCGTAGCCGAAGACGGCGTTGTCGATCTCAACGCGCATGCGCCGCCTCGATCAGTTTCTCCACATCGTAACGCAGCAGCTTCTGATAACTGTCCGCCTCCGCGATGCCGTTCACATGGTCCGGCAGGACAATCGCCGTCGCGCCCGCGGCATCGGCGATGATCTTCGCGTCGGCGAGGCTGTTGTACGTCTCGACGACGACGACCTTCACGCCTTCACGCTTCATCAGATCGATCGTGCGTTTGATGTCGCCCGGCGATGGCGTGATGCCGACCTTCGGCTCGATCACGCCGACGATGTTCAGGTCAAACGCTTGCGCGAAGTAGCTCCACGCCTTGTGGCAGGTGACGATCTTCAACCCGCCGAGCGGCGCGAGCTTTTCTTTCAGCTCGCGATGCAGAGCCGCGAACTCTCCGACGACCTTTCGCGCGTTCTCTTTGTACAAACCCGCGTTGGCCGGATCGGCGGCGATCATCGCCTTGGCGAGCGTGACGGTCATGCGCTGCGCGCTGGTCGGGCTGAGCGTGTAGTGCGGATTCCCGTACGCGTGGATATCCCCCTCCGCGCGCGAAGCCTGTCCGCCGGGCACTTCGAGCAACTCGATGCCGTTGCTCATGTCGACGTTGCCCGGCTTGTTCGGCATCACGCGCGGATTGCGCGCGCCCTTCAGCAAATTGTCCCGCCACGGCTCGGCATCGAGCCCGCTGTGGACGAACAAATCCGCCTTGTTGAGAAAGACCATCTCCGTCGGCTTGCCCATCACGTTGTGAACATTTTCCGGCCCGCGCATCACGGAATGGACGTCGACCTTGTCCCCGCCGATTTGTTTTGCGAGATCGGCGTAGTCGGTGGTCGTCGTCACGATTTTCAGTTGTGCGTGCGCCGTCAATGGGAACACGAGCAGCGCGATGATTGAGAATATTTTTTTCATGGGATTACCTCATTGACCAATACGGGTGTGGCGGATGCGCGCCGAAAATGTACGTAGCCTGGAGATAAATCGCGTCGGCGTTTTCCGGATCGCCGTCGCGGTGCTGGTACTCGACGCGGAAGCGCAGGAACTCGCTCCAGTACCAGCTCACGTAGGGCGAGACAGCCCAGATCTCCTGGTCATCCGCATTGGGGTTCTGCGTCCAGTCCACTCGCACGCCGGCGTACCAGTCCTTGTGGATCTGCTGCTGCCCGAGCACGTACGCGCCCCATGCGTGCTGCGTCGCGCCGCCGTCCGGTTGATCGACGATCGCGTGCATCACCTCGGCCTGGAGGAGCTGGTTGTTGAACTGCCCGGTCGGATCGGTGCGGACGAGCGTGGCATCGAAGCCGAAGAGGTTGACGCGCTCGGAATTGTCCGCGCTGCGGCTGGCGGTCAGCCAGGAGCCGCCGAGCTCGAGGTTCATGTCGCTCGTGATGTCGTGATTCCACAACGCGTGCAGGTTCAGCGCGGGCGAGTCGACGGTGAGATCGCCGGTTAGCGTCGGCGATGCACTGTCACCGCCTTCGCCGGCTAAGACTTCAGCAACCAGCTCGACGTACTGATCGCCGATCAGCTTTGGCGGGATGACGTAGCTGAGGCTCAGTCCCGAATCGCTGAGCGCTTCGGGCGCGAGGAACGCCTGGTTCACCAGCGGCGGATCGCTCGTCGGCAGGTCGTGCAGGTGCAGAACATTCTGCCGGCCAAAGCGAAGGTGAAATCGCCCGAGCTTGGCGGTGAGGTTCGGGACGCCAAAGTCATGGAAGAAGGCGTACGCCTCCTCGACGGCCGCGCCGGTTTCGGGTGACGTCTGCGGATCGCCGGCTTCGGGGAAGGGGAAATTGTCGACATCGCGCGGGAAGGCGAGGACCAGCACGCCGTCCGCCCGCGGATCGATCGCCGCCCGCAGGTCGAGCTCGGCTTCGCGGACGTCGATGCGGTTGTAGGCATTGTTGCTACGCTGGTTCGACCACGACCCCAGCGCGTCGATGACGACGGCGACGTCCGGATTGAAATTCGCCGGCGTGCGCAGCGTCAGCGGCGACGCCTGGCGTGATTCGAGATCTTTCAGCACGTCCTGCTTCGTCCGCTCGATCTCATCGCCCGTGGGCTGTGTGGATTGAGGCGCGGTCAACTGCGATTTCAGCCGCGCGATTTCTTCATCGCGCGATTTTACCTCCGCTTCGAGCTGGTTCAGTCGCTGCTCGAGTTTGTCCAATCGATTTTGATCCGACGGTGGCGGCGTCGCCGCGGTTTGCGCCTGTGAGATTTGGCAAACCAACGACAGCGCCACGGCGGCCCAACAAAGGGCGATGCGCGTGCGCATGAGTTGCTCCTGCTGCTCTACGAGTTTCCTTCAGATGGAAAAACGAAACCTACGTGGAGATGAGCAGGGCGGCGGGCGGGCCGCGGCAATCGAGGCGGGTGAAAAACTTCTGTGGCGCCGGCTGCGGCGTCAGCATCGTCAGGAACGCGACGAGCAGACCGAGGCAAACCAGCAGCGGCGTCCAGCCGCCGGTCATCATCGGCCCGCGCAGCAGCGCGTGCAGCACGCAGGTGTTTTCATCGTGA
>JAXDMN010000307.1:0-6413 GCA_034666045.1 Phycisphaerales bacterium
CCTTCACCAACTGCGACGATCCGAACCAGGCGACGCTGCAACTCGAATACGACCCGCGGCTCGTGCCGTTGCACGAGATCGACGCCGAACTCCGCCGCGCTGGCGTCTGCTGCCAGTCGCAGCGCGCCTCGGTCGTGCTCGGCATCGACGGGATGGCATCGTCGCGCTCGGAGCGCGCAATCGAGGCGGCGCTGGCGAAGCTGCCGGGCGTCGTTGCCAGCGCGAGCTTCGCCTCGCGCTCGTTGCGCGTCGAGTTCGACAGGACGCAGTGCGCGCTGCCGGAGATCGCGCGGCGGTTGGACGCGCTGGGATTCCGGCTGCGCCCGGGTGGTCCGGCGATGGCGAAACCGCAAGCGGCGAACGATCGCAAATCGCTGGATCGACTCAAGGAGCTCATCCTCACGCACCACAAGCTCGCGATGGCAGCCACCGGTGCGATCCTGCTGCTCGCGGCGGTGCTGACGCGCTGGCTCGACGGACCGCCGCCGCTTCGATATCTCTTCGTTGCCGCCGGCTTCGTTGTCGCCGGGTGGTACACCGCGATCGACACGTTCCAGGTGCTGCGGCGGTTCCAGTTCGACATCGACGTGCTGATGTTCGCCGCGGCATTCGGCGCGGCCGCACTGGGATATTACGAGGAAGGCGCGTTGCTCCTCGTGCTCTTCGCGTTCGGCGGCGCGGGGGAAGAGCTGGCGATCGACAAGGCGCGACAGGCGATCGCCGCCCTGGCGAAACTCGCGCCGGACACCGCAACCGTCCGCGACGAAGACGGCCGCGAGCGGCTCGTGCGCGTCGAAGAACTGAAGGTTGGCACGCACGTCGTCGTCCGCCCGTTCGATCGCGTGCCGGCGGACGGAGTTGTCGAGAGCGGCGCATCCGCGATCGATCAGTCGCCGATCACCGGCGAATCCGCGCCGGTCGAGAAATCCGCCGGCTCCGCCGTCTTCGCCGGCACGATCAACGGCGAAGGCCTGCTCGTCGTCACCGTCAAAAAGCCGGCCGCCGAGACGACGCTGGCGAAGATTGTCCAGCTCGTGCAGGAAGCGCAGACGACCAAATCCCCGACGCAGGTCTTCACGGACAAAGTCGAAAAATGGTACGTGCCCGCGGTGCTGCTCGGCACGGCCGCGCTGATCTTCGTCCCGCCGGTCGCGTTCGCGCAGGCGTGGAGTGTCTGGTTCTACCGCGCGATGGCGTTCCTCACGGCGGCGTCGCCGTGTGCGCTGGCGATCGGCACGCCGGCGGCGGTGCTGAGCGGAATCGCACAGGCGGCGCGGATCGGCGTGCTGGTGAAGGGCGGCGTCCACCTGGAAAACCTCGGGCGCATCCGCGTCGTCGCGTTCGACAAGACCGGCACGCTCACGCGCGGCCGGCCGCAGGTGACCGACGTGATCGCCCTCGATTCCGTCTCCGCCGATGAAGTGCTCGCGCTCGCCGCCTGCGTCGAACGGACCAGCAGCCACCCGCTCGCCGAGGCAATCGTCGGCGAAGCGCGCGCGCGCGGCATAGTCTTGCGCGAAGCCACTGACGCGCAACAGATCGCCGGGCAGGGCGTGTGCGCGACGATCGATGGCCGCCGCATCCGCGCGGGAAGGGCCGACATGTTCAACGGCCACGCCGCCACCGTCGCCGACGCCGCGGCCGCCATGGCGCGCGACGGAAAGAGCGTCGTCGTCATCGGCATCGACGACACCGCGGTCGGCGTGATCGGCCTGTCCGATCGCCCGCGCCCGCACGCGCGCGAGACGATCGACCGCTTGCATCAACTCGGCGTCACGCACACGATCATGCTGACAGGCGACCACAAAAACGTCGCCGAGCAGATCGCCCGCGAGATCGGCGTCGACGAATGGCACGCCGAGCTGCTGCCGCAGGACAAGCTGGCGCTGGTCAAGCAGCTCGAGCAGCGTTACGGCCCGCTCGCGATGGTCGGGGACGGCGTCAACGACGCCCCCGCGCTCGCCAGCGCCACTGTCGGCATCGCGATGGGCGGCGCCGGGACCGATGTCGCGATCGAAACCGCCGACATCGCGCTGATGGCCGACGACCTGCGGAAACTCCCGGACGCCATCGCGCTCTCGCGCTTCAGCCGCCGGATCATCCGCCAGAACCTGTTCATCGCGCTCGGCGTAATCGCCTTGCTCGCCCCCGCGGCGGCGATGGGGTTCGCCTATCTCGGCGTCGCCGTGCTGTTCCACGAAGGTTCGACGGTCGTCGTCGTGTTGAACTCGATGCGATTGCTCTTCTTCAAGCCGCGCTAAGAGTTATCCGCCGACCGGCTTCGCGCCGAATCGCGGCTCTGTCCCCGCGCGCAGGCGGACGATGTTCGACCGGTGCTTGTAGACGATCAACGCCGCCATCACGACCGCGAAGATCAGCAGCGGGAGCTGGCTCGCAAACACCGGCCAGCCGCGCGCCAGACCGATGATCAGATACGCGATCGGAAACGCGCTCGCCCCCGCGATCGACCCCAGGCTGATGAATCGCCGCGCGTAGAACACCACGATAAAGACGACGATCGCGACCAGCCCCGGCCCTGTGAAGTACGGCCACAGCCCAAGCATCACGCCCGCGCTGGTCGCGACCCCTTTGCCCCCCTTGAACCGCAGGAACACGCTGAACATGTGCCCCAGCACCGCCGCGAAGCCGACGAGCAGCCAGAGCAGGTAAATTCGCCAGTCGCGCTGCGCCTCTGGAATCCGATGCGCGATCGCCGAAGCGATCAGCATCGGCACGAGGCTCTTGCACATGTCGAGCGTAAACACGAGGAAGAAGAACTTCTTGCCCAGCAACCGCGCCACATTCGTCGCCCCGATGTTCCCGCTCCCGCCCTTGCGCGGATCCACGCCCCTCGCCAAGCCGACGATCAACCCAAACGGAATCGAGCCCACGAGGTAGGCAAGGGGGATGAGGATCAGGAGCGAGATCTGCGGGGACATGGCGCAAGGCGTTTTACCGTGGCGGCGGAACGATTCCCACCGTCACCGTTACAAGGACGACGGCGCCGCCAACAATGACGAACTCAACGCCTGCCCTGTTCAGCCTCGAGATCAGCTCGAGGATCAAAACCATAGAATTTCACCCTCGCCTCGGTGAGAACGTCATCGAATGCCATCAACTGCTCCAGTGCCTTCAGCCGCTGCGTCGGCGTCAGCGAGAGCATGTAATCGATCAGCGTCAGGTCGATCCCGTTCTCGTCCTGAATGTCCGACCATTGCAGGTTGCGAAGCTTCTCCCAGTCGGCTTCGGTCATCTCGGGGTTGGTGTCGGTCATGACTGCCTCGATTATACCCGCTTACATTACCACCACGCCCCGCGCCAGCTCGCCTGCAACCATGTCGCGATAGGCTTCGTTGATCTGCTCGAGCGGGTAGCGGCGCGTGATCAGGTCGTCGAGGTTGAGCTTCTCGTGCTTGTACAGGTCGAGCAGCAGGGGGAAATCGCGCGCGGGGAGGACGGTGCCGTAGTAGCTGCCGCGGATCGTCTTTTCCTGGCGCGTGAGCAGCGCGGACGGGAAATTCGTCGCGCTGTCCATCGGGGCCAGGCCGGCGAGGGTCAGCGTGCCGCCGGGGCGGGCGTAGCCGAGGGCTTTTTCCTGCAAAGCGGAGACGCCGATCGCCTCGAAGACGTGGTCGGCGCCGCGGCCCTCGGTGTGGCGATGCACGAAGGCGAGGATGTCGTCATCGGCCATCACGACGCTTTGTGCTCCAAAGTGCTTTGCGACCCAAATCTTCTCCATGCGCGAGTCGACGCCGAGGATGGTCGCCGCGCCGCAGAGGCGCGCGCCCTGGATGATGTTCAGTCCGACGCCGCCGCACCCGAGCACAAGGACGCTTTCGCCCGCGCGGACGCCGGCGGTGTAAATCGCTGCGCCGACGCCGGTCGCGACGGCGCAGCCAACCAGCGCCGCGACATCGAATGGCACGTCCCTGCGAATCGCCACGCAGCTTTGCCGCGGCACGACGATCCGTTCCGCGAACGCGGCCAGGCCGCAGAAGCTGTAGACGGGCGCATCGTTCCACCGCAGGCGCGTCGTCCCGTCGAGCATCGTGCCGGCCCAGATGGGCGCGGTGTACGTCTCGCACAGGTTGGACCGCCCGCGGAGGCAATAGAAGCACTTGCCGCAATTGGGGGCCCAATTGAGGACGACGTGGTCGCCGACGACGATGTCGTCCACGCCCGGCCCGACGGCTTCGACGACGCCGGCGCCTTCGTGGCCCGGGACGACCGGCATCGGGTGCGCGGTCGCGCCGGTGACGAGATGCCAGTCGCTGTGGCAGACGCCGACCGCCTTCACCTTCACGAGCACCTCGCCCGCGTGCGGGTCGTCGAGGTCGAGCTGCTCGATGCGGAAAGGCTCGTTCGGGGCGGTCAATACGGCCGCGCGAATCTTCATGAGGCGTTGCTCCCATCGCCGCCCGAGCCTAGGCTGAGTTCCATGACGCCTACTGACTTGGCCGGCAAGTTGGATCATACGATCCTGAAGCCCGAAGCGCTCAGTAGCGAGGTGCACCGCGTCGCGACCGAGGCGATGCAGCTCGGCAGCCGCGCGGTGGTCGCGGCGCCGGTCTGGACGCACCGGCTGGCGCAAATGGTGCAGGGGAGCGGGGTGCGCGTGGTGTCGACGGTCTCATTCCCGTTCGGCGCGAGCAAGTCGACCGTCAAGGCCATCGAAGCGACCAGCACGATCAAGGACGGCGCGGACGAGATCGAAGTGGTCGCCCACGTGCCGCCCATTCTCGCCCTGGACGTGGAATCGGCGCGGGCGGAGCTGATGGAAATCGTCCGCGCGGCGCGCTCGACGCGGCGGGACGTCGTCATTCGCGTCATCGTCGAGTTCGAGATGCTCATGGAGCTGCCGCCCGAGCGGCGCGAGCCCGCGGTCGAGACCGCCTGCCGCGCGATCCGCGAAAGCGGCTGCGACGGCCTCGTCTCCGGCACCGGGTTCCATCCCGCCGGCACGGTGTCGGCCGAGGCGCTCGAGATGGTCAAAAAATACAGCGAGGGGCTGACGATCAAGGCGGCGATCGTGGATGACCTGGAGTCGGCACAAGGCGCACTGGCGTCGGGCGCGGACCTGATCGGCAGCGAGGCGGCGACGCAGTTGTTGGAGGCGTTGCAAACATGAAGTTGTCGATTTCCAAGCCGGTGTGCGCGCTCGCGCTGCTCGCCGCCCTCGCGGGCTGCGCCAGCGACCATGCAGCGGTCGCGGCGACCGCCACAACCCAACCGGCCACGCAGCCGACCGCGCTGCACATCCATCTCCCCGGCATCGGCGGATATCGCGGCGTCGACCGCGGCATGCTGCGCGGGCTGCGCGAGGCGGGATACACGCCGCGCATCCGCGCATTCGACTGGACCGGCGAAGACGCCGGCCTCGCCGCGCTCGTTGCCACGCGGCGTCATCGCGATGAATCGACGCGGCTTGCAGCGATGATCGCGGACGAACTGCGCACGAATCCCGGCACGCAAATCAACATCAGCACGCACAGCGCCGGCGCCGGCATCATCGCCTGGGCGCTGGAGCAACTGCCCCCTGACGTGCAGATCGACACGCTGCTGCTCATCGCCCCGGCGCTTTCGCCGCAGTACGACCTCTCTCGCGCGCTGACGCACGTGCGCGGCAAGGCGTACGTGATTTACAGTCCGTACGACACCGCCGTCCTCGGCATCGGGACGCAGATGTTCGGCACGGTCGACGGCTTGAAGGTCGAGGCGGCCGGGAAGGTCGGCTTCACCGCGCCGCCGAAGGCGGACAAACAGCAGTACGAAAAACTCGTGCAGATTCCCTATCGATCGGCGTGGATCAAGCTCGGGAACATCGGCGATCACATCGGCGGCTTGAGTCGACCGTTTTCCCGGGCGATCCTCGAGCCGCTTCTCGCGCGTGGCGAGCTGCCGGCGGAAACTACGCCAGAGGAGCCGCTGTCGGTTCCGCCGCCGCTGCCCGCCGCCGCGACCGCGCCCGCAACGCTCCCGGCGCCAGCAGCATCAGGCCAATGAAAACGTGAACGATCGCGCATGGCCAGATCGATCGCGGCAGCGCGTACGGCACGTCCTGGTTCAGCGTCGTGAACCGGTACATAAGCGGCTGCTCGAGCCAGACGCCGTGATTTAAGACGATGCTATTGATCGCCATCAACGGATGCGCCGGCGTGAGCCAGCGCGCGACGCCGATGTCGAGGAACGGCGCTGTCCAGATCGGCCAGGTCAACCACGCAATGCCGACGAGCACCGCAACCCACGCCGCCGTCGCGCGCGAGAGCGCGGTTAATGCGAAGGCATACGCCGCCAGCACCAGGTAACATTCGAGCCATTGCACGAACGTTATTTGCGGTCCGAACACCGCGAAGAGGCATGCGACGCCAAGCGCATCGACCATCGCCCCTGCGACATTGATCGCGCCGAGGAGC
>JAXDMN010000308.1:0-4055 GCA_034666045.1 Phycisphaerales bacterium
TACCCGCGACTTCGGCGTGCCGCTGTACGACATCGGCGACGACCGTCAGGGGATCGTGCACGTGATTGGTCCCGAGCTGGGCCTGACGCAGCCGGGCATGACCATCGCGTGCGGCGACAGCCACACGTCAACTCACGGCGCGTTCGGCGCGTTGGCCATCGGCATCGGCACCAGCGAGGTTGAGCACGTTCTCGCCACGCAAACGCTGCCCCAGCCCAAGCCCGGCACGATGGCGGTGGTCGTCGAGGGCGATCTGCCGTTGGGCGTCACCGCGAAGGACGTGACGCTGGCGATCATCGGCCGGCTCGGCACCGGCGGTGGCATCGGCTCGGTCATCGAGTACCGCGGCTCGGCCATCCGTGCGCTGACGATGGAAGGCCGCATGACGCTGTGCAACATGAGCATCGAGGCCGGCGCCCGCGCCGGCCTCGTGGCGCCCGACGAAACCACGTTCGCGTATCTCGAAGGTCGCCGGCACGCGCCGAAGGGCAAGGACTGGGACGCTGCGCTCGCCGACTGGGCGACGCTGCGCACCGACGACGGCGCCAGCTTTGACAAGACCGTCGAACTCGACGCTGCGCTCATCGAACCGCAGATCACCTGGGGTACAAATCCCGGACAAGTCATCCCACTATCTGGACGCGTCCCGTCTCCGGAGTCGTTCACCGATCCCACCGCGCGCAACGCGGCGGCGCGGGCGCTCGAGTACATGGGCCTGACCGAGAACACCGCGATGACCGACATCGCAATCGACACCGTCTTCATCGGCAGCTGCACCAACGCGCGCATCGAAGACCTGCGCGCCGCGGCCGCGGTCCTCGAAGGCAAGCAGGTCGCCAAGGGTGTGCGCGCTCTCGTCGTGCCCGGATCGGAGCAGGTGAAGCTGGCGGCGGAGGCGGAAGGCCTCGACAAGATCTTCAGCAGCGCGGGTTTCGAATGGCGCGGCGCCGGCTGTTCGATGTGCCTGGCGATGAACCCCGACAAGTTGGCGCCGGGTGAGCGCGCCGCGTCGACGTCGAACCGCAACTTCGAAGGACGCCAGGGCCCGGGCGGGCGCACCCATCTCGTCTCCCCCGCCGTCGCCGCCGCGACCGCAGTCGCGGGCCACTTCGCCAATCCGAAGGACGTATAGGCATGGAACCGATCATCACCATCACCGGCACCGCGATCCCGCTCGACCGCAGTGACGTCGACACCGATCAGATCATCCCTGCGGAATGGCTCAAGCGCGTCGAGCGCACCGGATTCGGCGAAGGCCTGTTCGGCGCGTGGCGCAAGGACGCGTCGTTCCCGCTCAACGACAAGCGTTACACCGACGCCAGCATCCTCATCGCGGGACCGAACTTCGGCACGGGCTCGTCACGCGAGCACGCGGTGTGGGCGTTGACGGACTACGGCTTCAAGGCCGTGATCTCGCCGCGCTTCGGCGACATCTTCCGCAACAACTCGACCAAGGCGGGGCTGGTGCCCGTGCAGGTGTCACCCGAGATCGGCGCCGCGCTCATGAAGGCGGTACAGGACGACCCGTCGCTCGAGTTGATCATCGACATCCACTCGCGCACGCTCGGGTGTCTCGGCGCGGGCATCGAGGCGGAGTTCCCGCTCGACGACTTCACGCGCATGCGCTTTCTCGAGGGCCTTGATGACATCGGCCTCACACTCCGCAACGCAGACGCAATTAGCGCCTACGAAGCGAAGCGGAAGAGTTATCTACCGATCGTCGGTTGAGGCTTAGACCTTGCCAGCAGCGACAGTGACGCCGCCGGTGAAGTTCTGCGCGTAGGCGAAGAAGCCCTCGCCGAGTACGCCAGGCGCTGCTGTGCCATTCGCCTTGAACACGCGCACGTGAGGACCGCCGCCAGCACCAGCGCCCGTGACAATTTCCGCGGGCTCGTCGGCATCGATGTCACCAAGAGCGACGAACACGCCACCGGCGAAGTTGGCGCCATAGGCGTACCAGCCCGCACCGGCCTGGCCAGCAACCGGAAGCCCGTTGAGGCCAAACTCGCGGACGTGGGGACCGCCACCGGGCCCGGCGCCAGTAACGATCGTCATGCCCAGCGTGTTGTTGAGATATCCAGCTGCGACGCGAACGCCACCGTTAAAGGAAGCTCCGTAAGCGAAGAAGCCGTTGCCGAGCACGCCGGCGAACGGGGTGCCGTCAGCGTTGAACGCACGTACGTGCGGGCCGCCACCGGCACCGGCGCCGGTGATGATTTCCGCCTTGCCATCGGAGTTGAGGTCGGCGGTCGTTACGTACACGCCACCGCTGAAGGCGGATCCGTACGCGAAGATGCCCGGGCTACCGAGGGTGCCTGGGTACGCGGTCACGTCCGAGCCGTCAGCCTTGAATGCCCTGATATGCGGCCCGCCACCGGGGCCCGCCGCCGTGATGATTTCGGCCTTCCCGTCGCCGTCAAGGTCGCCTGTGGCAACACGGGTCTCGCCGTTGAAACCTGAGTAGGGAGTGAAGTCGTTCGTCGGCGGTGTGCCATTCGCGTTGCGGATCTTCACTACGCCGAGTTCACCGATGGCGATCTCGGCCGTGGTGCCGTTGCCGTTGAGGTCGCCGCGGGCGACGTACGTGCCGCCTGCGTAGTTCCCGGGAGGTTCTGGCGCCATGAAGCTGCCGATCAGGCCCAGACTCGCCGGGTTGATGACCTGAATGTGCGGACCGCCGCCGGGCCCAGCGCCTGTGATGATCGCGAGGTTCTGCCCACCGCCGTAGTAGCCGTAGTTATACGCAGCGTTCGACCCGGTGATATTCAGCTGGTTGGCAGCAATGAGGCCGACGACCGTTACGACAACCGCGACGGCCACCTTCGACCAGCGGCTTGCAAGATTCAGGTTCATGAAAACAGACACTCCCGGTTTGAGTCGGTAAGAGCTTACCCGTCAGCCCCGGTGCGGCATACCAATGCTGTGAATGCCCCCGACTCAAGTTTCGCGATGCCACGATGTGCGTGTGACGGCGCATACGAACGAGTTGCGAGAAACGACTCGTCCCTGGCGCTGGCCGTTGGGGAAGTCCGTAGTGCCCGAGATTGCGTCGTTGACGCTCATCGTGTCCACCGCAGTCGTGCTCATTTATCGCGGACAAATCGCCGACCGCGCACCGCTGGCGTGGGACGAAGCCGCGCGGGGCTACGCCGGGTTGCAACTAGCGGACGCGCTCGATCAGCACAGCCTGGCCGCCGTGTTCCATTGGATAAACGCCCAAACGTTCTTTCCCGCCCTCGCGTCTGCCCCCACTGGAGTCCTGATGTGGCTGGGTGTCGGGATCCAGACCGCGGCGTGGCTCCCAACGTTGTTTTTCTTTGTTCTCGCCGGTTTCGCGATTGCTGCGCTCAGCCACGTCCTGCGCCTACCGACAATCGCGTGTGTCGCGAGCGCTGCGGTCTTTTGGTTCACGCCGCTGCTCGCGAAGATCTCTGCGGGGAGTTTCACCGAACCGCTTGGGATCTGCGTGGAGGTTGCCATCCTGATCGGCCTGTCGCTCCAAGCGAGGCGGTCGTCCTTCGCGGTCGCGGCGCTGCTGGGTCTCGGAATCGGCCTGGCGACTGCCGTCAAATACGACTACGGAATCCTGTGCTTCGCGACCGTCGGTCTAGCGGAGGGCATCCGGTTCTTGAGCGTCCGCCGACTGGAAGCGTTCTATACGGCGGCCGTGAGCGTTGTGTCGGGTCTCGCTCTGGCCGGCATCCAATTCGCATTCAATAGCTCCGCGAAAATCGCGGGCGCGAGCGATGTGATTTCCAGCAATTCTGGGAGCGCGGCGAAACGGTACGCCAAGGCGTTTACTGCGGGTCGAGCGGGCGACTTCATGTACTACCCCCGCCTCCTGTTCCGTGGCGGTGAGCTGGGGTTGAGCAGGCTCGTGGCCCTTTGCATGGTGGTCGGAGTCATCACCGCATTGATATGGGCACGCAAACGCCCCGAGTGGCGACCACCGATGATCTTCCTTGGACTTTGGTGGGTGATGTATTCGCTGTCGCGCGCGAAGTTTCCGCGATACGCCGCGACTTCGCTCCCCGTGCTGAGCATTGCGGCATGCC
>JAXDMN010000309.1:0-3929 GCA_034666045.1 Phycisphaerales bacterium
ATGGCGGTGCGGATGCTACGCTTGGGCGAAGAGACCGGCCAGTTGCCGATGCTCGCGGGGCGCGTTGCCGAGTTCTACGAAGCAAAACTGCAGCGCAGCCTTGATCGCGTGGTCGGGATCGCCGGCCCGCTGGCGATCGTGACGATCAGCATCGTAGTGGGCGGCCTCATTGTTTCCGTTATGACGTCGCTCCTGTCGGTAAGCCAAATTGTGGGTTGAGTATGGAAGTTGAGAAGCGTGAGAGCGTGTCAAACGAACGGTCGAGGCGACGGCGCGCCAAGCGGCGCGGCGAACGCGGCTTCACCCTCGTTGAAATCCTGGTGGTCATCACGATCATCGGCCTGATCATGGGCCTCGTCGGCCCGCGCGTGCTCAATTACCTCACCGAGTCCAAGGTGAAGGCGGCGAAGATTCAGATCGAGAGCTTTGGCAGCGCACTCGACCTCTTTTTCCTGGATACGGGCCGGTATCCGAGCGGCTCCGAAGGCCTCACGGCGCTGGTGCAGCGTCCCGGCAGCATCCCTGCCTGGAATGGGCCCTATCTCAAGGGTGGAGCGGTGCCGACCGATCCTTGGGGGAACCCGTACATCTATCGCGCGCCGGGGCAGCGCGGAGCCTATGACCTCAGTTCCAATGGCGCAGATGGGCAAGAAGGTGGAACCGGTACTGCCGCCGACATCACCAACTGGGCGCGCTGACCGCGCGTCCGGCGAGGACGGATTCACCCTCCTCGAGATCGTGTGCATTGTCGCCATCCTGGCGATCCTCGCCGCGATCATCATGCCGGCGATACCTCGTGGCACTTCGCGCGCGCGGCTCGAATCATTCGCCGTCGACACGGCCGCGCTGCTGAAGTCCGACCGCAATGCCGCCATGCGGCGGCGCACGCAGATTGCGACGGAGATCAGCGCCACTTCCCGTTCGGTGCGGTCGGGCAGCACCGGCCGTGTCGTGCGCGTGCCGGATGATGTCGTGTTCGACGCCGTGCTGGCGCAGCGCTGCAATCAGCGTCCCGCCGGCCCGACGATCCGCTTCTTTGCCTCAGGAATGTCTTGTGGCGGTGTTATCGCACTGACGCGGCTCGGTGTCGGCTACGAGGTCCGCGTCAACTGGCTTACGGGAGGTGTCGAGGTTGCTCCGCTCAACCGCCTTTAAGCGCCGCGCTATCGCCGGCTTCACCCTGATCGAAGTGCTGGTGGCGCTGTCGGTTGTGGCGGTCTCGCTGGGAGCGATCGGTTCGTTGATCGCAACCACGGTTCGCGGGACGCGCTCGATCGACCAGCATCTCACCTTCGTTGAGACCGCGCGTGCGCTGGAGGCAGGGCTGCCGGATCGCGAGCAGCTCAAGCCCGGCAACATGTCGGGCGAGACCGCGGGGTTCCAATGGCGCGTCGACGTGATGCCTTTCGTCGGCACGATGGTCGATCCGCGCCAGCCGACGCCCTGGATGCCGCAGACGGTGGTGATGCGGCTGCAATCTCCAAGCGGTACGATCTTCCAGCTCAACACGGTGCGGCTTCGGCGGCGGGAAGGCGGATGATGCAGGGCCGCCGCCACCGCAAGAAGATCGCGGGCTTCACGCTGATCGAAGCCTTGATGGCGACGGCGCTGATGGGCGCCATCCTGTCGGCGCTTGCGACGGTGACGGCTCAGTGGCTGCCGAACTGGAATCGCGGTTTCGCCCGCGTCCAGCGGACTGACGCTCTCGCGCTCGGGCTTGAGCGATTAGTCGCCGATGTCTCCGCTGCCGAGTTCGTTCCCGGGGGCCGGGAGACCACCAAGCCGTACTTCGATGGCGGCGAGCTGTCGCTTACCTTCGTGCGTACCGCGCTGGGACCGAATGCGCGGCCCGGATTGGAAATCATCCGCATCGGAGAGACCGGCAGCGAGCGCGGTCCGGTTATGGTGCGCATGCGCGCGCCCTTCGTCCCGATCGTGCAGGGCGTCAACGATCGCGACCCGACGCCATTCTCGGATCCCGTGGTGCTCGTACGTGCACCGTTCCGGGTCTCATTTTCATACGCCGGTGCGGACCGGGTCTGGCAACCGGTGTGGCGGGACGCGCAGCAACTACCACGGGCGATCCGCGTCACGCTGCGTGACGCGACGACCCAGCGGACGTTGTCGGCATCCACCGCCGCGTTGGTCCGCTCCGAACTGCCCGTCAATTGCGTGCAGGCCAAATCGCTCAGCGAGTGCTTCAGCCAACCCCCGCCGCAAGGCAAGGAGCGCGAGCTCTGATGCCGATGCCTGGGCAGCACCTGCTTACAGCAATCCGCCGGGCGAGGCGGCCCGACGGATTCATCGTCGTGGCGGTGCTCTGGATTCTTGGCGCGCTCGCGACGCTTGCTTCGATCTACGCGGTCTACGTCGTGGATACCGCCGTCGCCTTCGGAGTGCATGACGACCGTCTGAAGGCGGAAGGCATGGTGAAAGCGGGCGTGGAACTCACCAGTTATCTAATCACCGCCAAACCCGAGCAGCGTGAGACGCAAGGCGCGTTCGTGCTTCGCATGGGGCAGGCGAACGTCGCCGTGGATTTCCGCTCCGAGGCCGCGCGCATCGACCTCAATGCGGCGCCCAAGGAATTGCTCGCGGGGCTGTTTACGGCGTTCGGCGCTAGTCCCGCCAATGCCGAAACCTATGCGGATCGAGTCATCGGGTGGCGTAAGCCGCCTGCGGAAGCCGGCGCTGATCCCGAAAGCAACGCCTACCGGACCGCGGGACTGCGCTACCCGCCGCGCGGCGGCAATTTTGCCCATGTGGGCGAACTCTCGCTGGTGATGGGCTTGCCGCCGCTTCTGGTCGAGCGTGTGCAGCCGTTCGTCACCGTCTACAGCGGTCAGGCGCAGGTGAACGTGTTCGAGGCGGCGCCCGAGGTACTGGCGGCCCTGCCCGGCATGACGCCGGACCGGCTGCCCGCCATCCTTGCGCAGCGACGTGCCGGCCCACAGAATGCTCAGGCCGTCCTCGCCGCGCTTGGGGCCGCACAGGCGAGTGCTACCGCGGAAGGCGGCAAGACGATCCGGGTCCATGTGCGGATCGGCTTCGACAACGGGCGCCGGATGAGCTCTGAAGTCGTCATTCTGACGCTCGACGAGGGAACGGACCCCTATTACGTACTGTCGTGGCATGATGAATTGGACGACTCTGTTCCCGACGCGCGGGCAAGGACGGTGTTGCGGTGAACCGGTTTCGCCAGCTTCTGGATGGTCTGTCACGATGGATCGATTCCGTCGCAGCGACGATCGTGGCGTGGATCGGGCATTTCTCCGCACCTCGCACCGTTCAGTTCGTCGAAGAGGGCGAGGGCGTGTTCCGTGTCCAGGCGAAAGGCGTTCCGCATTCGGCCGACGGACGCGTCAGGATTGCCGACGGGCGGCTGGATGATGCTTTGCCCGCTGACGTGCAGGCGGCGTTGCAGGGCAGCAGGGCCGAACTGGTGCTGCAGCCGAACCGCTTCCTGTTTCGGCCCCTCGAACTCCCGCGCAAGGCAGGTGAATTCCTCGAAGGCATCGTGCGCGCGCAGATCGACCGTTTGACCCCGTGGAGTCCGGCCGACGCTGTATTCGGTTGGAGCAAACCGGCCGATGCCGGCGCCGATCGCATCGGCCTTACGGTCGTGGCGACCGCGAAAAATCTGATCGCACCTTATGTGCAGGCGCTTGCGAGCCTCGGCGTTGAATCGATTGCCGTCTCCACCGCCGGTCCCGACTCGGCTCCGGTCCGCGTACTCGATCAGAAGGCGCATGGCGGCATCGATGTCGCGCGCGTGCGCCGCATATTGATCGCGGTGCTGGCAATCACCGGCATTGCGACGGTCGCCACGGTCAGCGTTGCGACAATCCTTGCTGAGAATCTCGGTTCGCGGCAGGAAGCGGTGGCACGCCGTATCGCGGAGCGCCGCGCTCTGTTACGCAGCGGCGATA
>JAXDMN010000310.1:0-9179 GCA_034666045.1 Phycisphaerales bacterium
CCGAGATCACTTCGTTCGGCCGGTTTCGCTTCACGAGCAAGTACCCGATCGGCCCGACGGTGGGATACGACTACACGCAGATTCTTTTGGACGGGCGTCGCATCGCGCTGCCGGCGTCGAATCTGGTCGACTTTTCGATCGGCGCGGGCTCGCCGGTCGCGCCGATCGGCGCGTTCGGGCCGGTCCGCCGCGGATTCCTCGGCGTCTCCGCCGGACTGGGCTACGCCGGCGACGAACCATTCGCCAATGACAACGCGTGGTATGCCAAAGGCTCGCTGATGATGGGCGGCGAGATCGACGCCAACACCAGCGTGATCGCGCTGATCGAATTCGACGGCAACCGCGGGATTTTTCCCGACCTGCCGATGCTCGGTTTCGGCTACGCAAAAACGGTGAGCCCGGAGCTGGAATATGTCGTCGGCACGTTCATGTACCTGAACTGGCAACCGCGGAAGGATCTGACGTTCGAGGTGCTGTGGGAACCAATTTACGACTTGAGCGTCAGCCTGGAATACGAGATGCACAAGGGATGGAAAGCGTATGTTTCTTACGCGAGCATCGAAGAGGCATTCACTGTCGAGGAACTGCCGCGGAACCGTCGTCTGTTTTATACGGAGCAGCAGGCGGAGATGGGGATCAATTGGGAGCCGAGCAACTCGGTGAGCATGTTGCTCGCCGGCGGATATGCGTTCGAGCGGCAGTTCAGCTCGGGGTGGGACGATCGGAGTCTCACGCGAATCGCCGATCTGGACGACGCACCGTACGCGCGGGTGGAAATCAGCCTGCGGTTTTAGTGCGCACCTGCATCACGCCAGCGACGGGGCCGATTCCGGATTCATCAACGCACGGACCGAGACGGGAAGCTCGAAGCTGAGCGTTTCCAAGGTCACTTCCCGCTCCTCAATCGATGCGCCATAGCGACTGCGCAGGACCTCGACGACTTCCTGCACCAGGTCTTCCGGGGCGGATGCGCCCGCCGTCAGCAGGACCGTTTTCACCCCGTCGAGCCACGCCTGCTCGAGGCACGAGGCATCATCGATCAGGTAGCTCTTGACGCCGCGCTGCTCGGCCGTCTCGACCAGCCGCTTTGAGTTCGAGCTGTTCGCGCTCCCGACGACCAGCACAAGGTCGCAATCCGTCGCCAGCTCGCGCACCGCCCACTGGCGGTTGGTCGTCGCATAACAGATGTCTTCCGTGAGCGGGCTGCGGATGTGCGGGTATTTCTTTCGCAGGGCCGCGATGATCGCCTCGGCGTCGTCGAGGCTGAGCGTGGTTTGCGTCAGATAGGCCATGCGATGATCCGGCGGGACCTGAAGCGCTTCGACTTCGCGAATGTTTTCGACGACGTGGGTGCAATCCGGCGCTTCACCAAGCGTGCCGACGATCTCGTCGTGGTTGCGATGCCCGATCAGCACGATCGTGAACTTCTGCCGGGCGTATCGAATGGCTTCGGAATGGACTTTGGCGACCAGTGGGCAGGTGGCGTCGACCTGGACAAGATTACGTTTTCGTGCGTCGCGCCGAACCGCCGGCGAAACGCCGTGCGCGCTGAACACGATCGTCGCGCCGATCGGCACTTCGTCGACCGAGTCGACAAACGTGACGCCGCGATCGACGAAGCGCTGCACCACGTGGCGGTTGTGCACGATTTCGTGGAAGACGTAGACGGGCGGCCCCTGCATCCGCAGGACCTGTTCGACGCAGTCGATCGCCATGTTCACGCCGGCACAGAATCCGCGGGGTTTGCACAGCACGACTTTCATACCGGCCATGGACGTCCCTTCGTCGGATGCACGTCGGATGCACGTCGGATGCACGTCGGATGCATGGAGGCCGGTGGAGGCTCGATCAACGGCTTTGGTGGACGCGTGGTAATCGCTTTGTTGCCACTCCGGCGCTGGCAATATAGCTTGTAGCACTTGCGGGGAGAAGCAGATTCATGTGGGGCGACTTTTGGACGTGATCTGTTTCCCGGCATTACTTGTGGCTTCACCAAACGCCCGATCTTTCGCGTCACCGCCGTCGTCTGAAACCGCGCCGGCGGTTCGCGCCGCGTTCAGAAGCGCGGCCGACCGCGCCGAGGCCGAGGCGATCACGCGCGAGCTGGCGCACAACCGCTACGAAAATTTTTCCGTCGTCTCGCTGCTCCTCCCGCAACGCCTCCGGCAGGATTTCTGCAACATCTACGCCTTCTGCCGCCTGGCCGATGATCTGGGCGACGAGCTGGGCGATCCGGCCGAGTCGCTGAAGCAACTCGATCGCTTCCGCGACGACCTGCGCGCCTGTTACGCCGGCCGGTCGACCAGCGCCGTCTTTCTTGCGCTGGCCGGGACGATCGAACGATACGAGATTCCGATCGACCCATTCCTCGACCTGATCAGCGCGTTCGAGCAGGACCAGCGGATCAAGCGCTACGAAACGTTCGAGGACGTAATCGACTACTGCCGCCGCAGCGCGAATCCTGTGGGCCGGCTCGTGCTGTACGTCTGCGGCTATCGCGATGCGGAGCGGCAGCGGCTGTCCGATTTCACCTGCACTGCTTTGCAGCTCGCGAACTTCTGGCAGGATGTACGCCGCGACCTGTCCGAGCTGGACCGCGTCTACATTCCGCGAACGTCGTTGGCGCGTTTCGGCGTCAGCGAGCAGCAACTCGCGGACGGACGGGCGGACGATGCATATCGCGCGCTGATTCGATTTGAGGTGGACCGCGCCGACGCGATGTTCGAGGAAGGCGAGCGCCTTCTGCCGCTGCTCGATCCGCCGGTGCGCCGGCACGTGGCGCTGTTCGGATTGGGAGGTCGCGCGGTGCTCGATGCCATTCGCAGGCAGGACTACGACACGCTCACGCGGCGGCCGAGGCTCTCGTCGTTGCAGAAGGGACGTCTGGTCGCGCGAGCGGTCACGTCGCACTTGCTCGCCGGTTTCGGGCGGGCGCGGGGGGCGGCGCTATGAGTCTCGAAATCCGATTGGATGAGCAACGCCGGGTCCTCTCGTACCAGTACTGCCGCGACTTGACGCGCGCGGCGGCGAAGAATTTTTATTACGGCTTGCGCCTGCTTCCCGAGCCGAAGCGCTCGGCCATGTTCGCCTTGTACGCGTACATGCGCCTCGTGGACGACATCGCCGACGAGGACGACGGCCGATCGTCCGCTGAGCGCGCCAGCGCTTTGGAAAACTGGCGGACGTGCACGCATGCCGCGCTCGCGGGCGAGATCCCGAATGGCGAGCACAACGACATCTGGCCCGCCTTCACCGAAACCGTGCAGCGCTACCGGATTCCCGCGCGGCTCTTCGACGACGCGATCGCCGGGCAGCAACGCGATCTGACGCCGACGCGCTTCGAGGACTTCGATCAACTGCACCAATACTGCTACCAGGTCGCCGGCGTCGTCGGCGTCGGCAGCATCCACATCTGGGGCTTTGAGGGCGGCGCGGAAACCGAAGCTCTCGCCGCGGCGCGCGGCGTGGCGTTGCAATTGACCAACATCCTGCGTGACGTTCGCGAAGACGCCGGCTGCGGCCGGATCTATCTGCCCCGCGCGGAACTGCGGCAAATGAACGTCGCCGAGGAAGATCTGCTCGCCGGGCGGGGCGGCGAAGCATTCGAGGCGCTGATGCGATTCCAGATCGAGCGGGCCGAGTCGTACTACGAAAAGTCGCGCGACCTGGAGAGCCGCATCGCCGCCGATAGCCGCCCGACGCTGATCGCGATGACCGAGATTTACCACCGCCTGCTGCGCGCGATCGCCGCCCAGCCGGAGCAGGTCTTGCGCCGGCGCGTGTCGCTGTCGACGTGGTCGAAGCTGCGCATCGGCTGGCGCGCGATGCGTTCGGCGCGCTCCGCGCGGTCGGCCCGCGCTGACAACGCCGAGGACGCAGCGCTGGCGGCCCCATGACGGTCGGCAGGGCGGTGGTCGTCATCGGGGGCGGCCTGGCAGGGATGGCGGCGGCGGTCGCGCTCGAATCCGCCGGCGCCAACGTGATCCTCCTCGAAGCGCGGCGTGTGCTCGGCGGGCGGGCGGGTTCGTTCGACGATCCGGAGACCGGCGAAGAACTCGACAACTGCCAGCACGTCCTGCTCGGCTGCTGCACCAACCTGATCGATTTTTATCGGCGGATCGGCGCTTCATCGCTCATCCGCTTCGACCGGACGATCCACTTCCGCGACGGCACGGGCCGCCGAAGTGATTTGAGCGGCATTTCGTGGCTGCCCGCGCCGTTGCATCTCGGGCCGTCCCTTCTCCAGTTCAGTGCGCTCACCCTTGCGGAGAAAGTGCAACTCTCGCGCGCCATGCTCGCGATGTTGCGCCTCGGACGGCGCGGCCGCCTGGCACTTGCCGACGTGCCGTTCGGCGATTGGCTCGACGAACAGGATCAATCGACGGAATTGGTTCGCAAGCTCTACGACCCGGTGCTGATCAGCGCGCTCAACGAGGAGACGCGTCGCGCCAGCGCTGCATATGCGATCCAGGTGTTCCAGGATTCGCTGCTCGCCAACAGCGTGGGTTACGTCGTCGGCGTTCCAAGCGGCCCGCTGGGCGAGCTCTATCGCAGTCTCCCTTGTCGCGATGTGCGTCTCGGATCGCGCGTGACCGAGATCGTCTTCGACGCGCACCGAGCGACAGGCGTGCGGCTGCAAAATGGAAATGTAATCGCCGCCGACGCGGTCGTGCTCGCGACGACTCGCCACGCGATCCCGCGCTGGATCCCGCAGCCATGGATCGACAGCGACGCCCGATTCCGCGGCCTCGACCGACTGGAAGACGTGCCGATCCTCGGCGCCCACCTCTGGTTCGATCGCCCGGTGATGACCGAGCCGCATGTGGCGTTCATCGACGGCCCGCTGCAATGGCTTTTTCGCAAGGACGCGCACGGTTCCGCCGTGCACGGCGTGATCAGCGCCGCCCGCGCTTGGGTCGACGTGCCGAAGGACGAGATGCTGCGGCAATTCGAGGCGCAGGTGCGCCGCATGCTGCCCGCCGCCGCCGGCGCGACACTGGAGCGGTCGCGAATCATCATCGAGAAGCGCGCGACGTTCTCACCGTCGCCGGGCGTGGACCGACATCGTCCCGCCCAAGCGCCGCAGGGCAGCGGCGCGATCCCGAATCTCATCCTCGCCGGCGATTACACGCAGACCGGCTGGCCCGCGACGATGGAAGGCGCGGTACGCAGCGGTTACCTCGCCGCCGAGGCGCTCTGCCGCGGAAAATCATTTCTCGTCGACGATCTTCCCGTCCAATGGTCCGCGGCGTCCCTCGGACTCGACGACTGACGCCCGCCGCTTCGTCGCGAGTCGCCAGATCAACAGCGGCCGCAGCACGGCGACGCCCGCGAGATAGATGCACGCGGTGCCGAGCGCCATCACGAAGCCGAGGCTGCGCAGCCCGCGATGGTGCGCCAGCGCCCAGAAGAACCCGAAGCTTCCCGTGGTGATGTACGCGCACAGCAGCAACGCGCGGTCGCTGACATCCCATCGCCGCCAGACGCGCCGCGGGTCAGCGAGGCTTTCGCGGTAGCGGTGAACGAGAAAAACGCCGTACTCATGTCCCGCGCCGATCAGGATCGGCAGGCCGAAGAAATTTGCGAAGTTCCACGGCACGCCGAACAATCCCATGAGCGCGACGAGCATCGGCAGGCCGAACGCCAGCACGCTGATCGCCAGCAACGTCTGCCCGATGCGGCGCAGGTCGATGAGCACGAGCGTGAAGATCAAAATGAGCGCGTAGGCTGTCGCCTTGTGGAACGATTTTTCGATGGCCGCGGTGGAGTGGTAGATGTTGAGGGCGATCCCGGTCAGCGTGTATTCGCCGGCGACGTTTTTCATGCGCGATTCGAGGTCGATCACGAATTCGCCGAGCTTGTCGTGGTCCCAGAGATTTTCCTTCGGGTAAATGTGCAGGGCGAAGCTGCCGTCGACGCCGACGTAGTGTCCCTTCAGCCCCGGGGGCAGGCTGGCGATGTCCGGCTCGCGCGGGTGGAACTGCGCGAACGCCTGCTTCAACTGTTCGATGAACGCGCGTTCCCATTCGCTCAGCCGGGCGGCGAAGCGGTCGGCGTCCGCTCCGGCCGCGCCGCGAAGGTGGGCGGCGAATTCGGCCAGCGCCTGTGATGCTTCCGCGTGCGCGGCGAATCGCTTTGCGAGCGCTTCTGCCTTGTCCGCCAGCCGCGGCAGATGATCCGCGGCGACCGGCTCGGGATCAGACCATTCGATGGCCGGCAGCTCGCTTTCGTGCTCGCGCAGCCAGGCGAAGTTGTCGTAGGCGGTCAGGATGCTCTCCGTCCGCGCGACTTTCGGCGAATCCGTCGCCGCTTCGCGCGCGCGGCGGAGCGTATCGAGGTCGTGTGTTAGCACGACCGCCGACCACGTCTGGAGCTTGCTCACCAGCTTCACGGATTCCAGGTTCGGCGCCTGCATGCTGAGCAGGCTCGGCTCGAACCGGGCGCGCAGCATGAACGGGATCACTGCAATCAACACCGCGATCCAGCACGCCGGCATAAGCAGGTTCCACTTCGTCCCGCGCGCGGGCGGCCCGAGATCGACGGCGCGCGTTCGGCGCGCGAAGCGTGGCGGGAACAACGTCAGCAAGGCAGGCAGCACCGTATAGCCGGCCAACAGGCACAGGAGCAGCCCGCCGCCCGCGATGATGCCGAGCTGCGCTGCGCCGCGAAAGTGGGTGAAGACCGAGACGAAAAATGCGCCGGCCGCGCCGAGGCACGCGGTGTTAATCGGCGCCGCGACCTGGCGGAAGACCGCGACCCAGATCGCTCCCGGCGTCGCGCGGCGCTCAGCCTCGATGCGATATCGTGTAAGGATCTGCACGAGATAATCCATCCCGATGCCGATCAGCGCCAGCAGGAAAACGATCGACAACAGGTTCAGCTCCCCGACCGAGATCGTCGCCCATCCGAACGTCCACCCGATCCCCACGCCCAGCGCAATTTCGCCGGCCAGCGCAAGCCAGACCGAGCGAAGCATGACCACGAGCCCGATGAACACCGCGATGACCGCGATGATCTCGGCGCGGTTGCTGTCGCGATCGGTCGTGCTCATCTCGTCCGCTTCCAGCGCCGGTCGGCCGGTCACGCCGGTGGTGAATTCCGGGAACGGCGCCGCGGCGTCGCGCACGGCGGCGCGGATCGCTTCGACCGTCTCGGAGATCGCGGTCAGCGACGTGTAATTCTCACGGTTGTAGACGCGGACGAGCAGCAGATGACGCGATGGATCGGTCTCCTCGGGAACGTAGTAGTAGCCGAGCCGCGACGGATCGGTGGCGCCAAGCGTCGCGAGGTCCGGCACGTGTTGACCGACGCGGAGCTTATCGGCCGGATGGCGCAGCGTTTCGTTCCAGCTCTTCGCCAGCGCCGCAACGAACCCGGCGGTTTCTTCATCCGGCGGCTGGGTGTTCAGCGCGGTGACAAATCGCTCGAGTGGCGTGCTGCCGAGCAACGACGTCAGCGTCCCCGGCTTCTCCGCCCACAGTTTCGCCAGCGGCGCGAAGCGCTTGATCTCCTCGAAGCTCGCGCGGACAAATTGCGGCTCGTCGAAGAGCAGCCCCTGCGCGCCGAGCTTGTCGAGGGGCACGCGGCTATCGACGGATTTCACGTACTTGTCGAGCCCGCGCAGGCGCAGCGTGATCGCGTCGGCGAGACCCGTCCAGCGCGCGACCGGCGGCGGGTTCTTCGGATCCTTCGCCTCCACGACGACGTAAATCGCCTCGTTCTCGGGGAACAGCTCGTTGAGGCGCAGGAAATCGCGGAAGAATTTGACGTTCGGATCAAACAGCTTGTTCTGATCGCTGGAAAGCTGAAGTCGCGTCAGCGCGAGTGTCGCGCAGAGTGCGAGAACGACGCCCGCGATGATCAGCGTGAGGCGCGGGCGCGAGACGACCTGAAGGACGGCGATCAGCAGCGGTCGGTGGAACGGGCCCATGACGTGTCGTTCCCGTCGCGGTGATTACGCGGTGACCACGCGTTTGGCCAGCCCCGCAACGGTGTCCCACGCGGCCCCGGGGAAGCGCTGCGTCTCCGCGAGCACGCGCTGCATCGCGCCGAGGAACCAGTCCATGTCTTCCTTCGTGACGATCAACGGCGGGAGGAACTTGATCACTTCCGTGTGATAGCCGGCCACCTGCGACAGGATGCGATGCTCTTGCAGCAGCGGGATGATGATCATTTGCCCGAAGATCCCGAAGTTCAGCTTGTGCAGCATGTCCCAGGCCATCTTGAGCTTGATCGACTCCTTCGGCCGGGCGAAATCGATGCCGAACATGAGGCCCTTGCCGCGCACGGCGGAGACGAACGGGCACGTCGCGGCGATCTCGCGCAGCCGCGTCATCGCATAGTCGCCCATCTCCGCGGCGCGCTCGACAAGTTTTTCTTCATCGATCACCCGCAGGCTCGCGACCGCCGCCGCCATCGCGAGATCGTTCTGCCCGAACGTGTTGGAGTGGACGACGCAGCGCTCCATCGAGTTGAAGACGCAGTCCATGATCTTCGGCCGGGTGATGACGGCGCCGACCGGCACGAATCCGCCCGAGAGCGATTTCGCGCAGCAGACGATGTCCGGCTCGACCTCGGGCCAATGCTGGTAGCAGAACCATTTGCCGGTTCGCCCGAGGCCGGACTGAACTTCGTCGAGGACGAGCAGGGTGCCGTACTTGCGGCAGAGTTTTTGTGCCTCGGCGAGATAGCCGTCGGCGACGACCTCGCATGACTTGCCCTGCACCGGCTCTAACATGAACGCGGCCGCTTTCCGCGTCGACAGCTCGCGCTCGAGTGCGGGCAGATCGTTGAACGGAACCGCGCGCGTTCCCGGCATGAGCTGACCGAAGCGTTCGCGGAAAAATTCCGCCCCGTTGATCGAAAGCGAGCCCGTCGTCAGCCCGTGAAAGGCGTGGTCGCAGTAGACGATATCCTGCCGCCCGGTGAAGCAGCGGGCGAATTTGATTGCGCTCTCAATCGTCTCGGTGCCGCTGTTGCAGAAGAAGACGCGCGAGAGGTCGCCGCCCGTGCGGCGCGTGAGCATTTCCGCCGCCAAACCTGCGAGCGGCGAACAATCCATGCGCACGAGATTCGGCAGGTCGGAGTTGAGGACCTCAATCAGGATCGCCCGCACCTTAGGATGATTTCGCCCCAGCGCAAAGACGCCCCAGCCGGTCAGCAGATCGAGATATTTATTT
>JAXDMN010000311.1:0-2699 GCA_034666045.1 Phycisphaerales bacterium
CACGAACGATGATGAAGCTGTCACCCATCGCTGTTGTTGCCGGGCTGCTGCTCGTTTCCGTGGTCGCACAATCTTCGGCGGCCCATGACTTCGTCAAGGAATCCGCGCCCCACCGTTGGATTGAGCCGCTCGTGCCGGAAGAATTGCCGCCGCTGAAGGATCCGAGTTACTTCAACGATCTCGACAAAGCCCGCGCGCAGATGTTTCACGGGCGCTACAAGCTTTCGCTCGTCACGCTGCGCAAGGCGAAGAATGTCGACCCGGCGGACGCGGCGCTGATCAAGGCAAACTCGCAGGCGGCGCTCGGTCGGAGCGAGGCGGCGATGAAGACGTTGTCCGAGCCGGCGGTGAAAGACCAGCCGCGGGCGCAACTGCTTCGCGCCAACATTCTCGCGACCGAAGGAAAGACCGAAGACGCGCTCGCCGAGCTGCGCGCGCATCTCAAGACGCATCCCGAATCCCTCGGCGGTCATTTTCAGCTTGGCCAGCTCAGTGAGCTCGTGGGCGATCTCGACGCGGCGCGGAAGGCGTATGGCTGGTTCGTCGATGACAAACAACTGTTGCAAAAATGGCAGGGCCAGAGCGGCGAGAGTGTTTTCGACGACGCCGAGAGCGTCACGACGATCGGCCGGGCCATCGACCGCTGGGCCGCGCTGACCGGCGGATACCGCAACAACGTCGCGCTGCACAACGCGCTGCTCAACATGTTCATCAAGGCGTACGACGTGATCGACCGCGGCTATTGGCCCGCGCACGTCGCGTCGGCGGATTATTTTCTCTCGCACGACAACAAGGAAGAAGCGGTCAAGGAGCTCGAAGCGGCGCTGGACGAGAACCCGAACGACATCAACGCGATGCGGCTGCTGGGGCTCATCGCGCTCGACACGTTCAACTTCGACGGCTGCGACAAGATCATCGATTCGATCCGCAAGATCGACAAGAACTCGCTCGTCGCCGACGTGATCGAATCGCGCAGCCTGCTCCAGCAGCGCCGGGCGAAGGACGCGTTCGAGCCGATCCAGCGCATCCTGAATCGTCAGCCGAAGAACATCGAAGCGCTCGGCCTGCTCGCCTCCGCGCACGCGCTGCGACTGGAAGACGACAAAGCCGCGGCGACGCTGAAAGAAGTGGAAAAACTCGATCCCGACAACGCCAGCGCGTACTACGACGTCGCCGAGCAGCTCGGCGCGATGCGTCAGTACCCGCGGGCCGCGGATCATTTCAAGATCGCGATCGAGCGCGCCCCGTGGTGGACCGCCGCGCGCAACGGTCTCGGCCTGCTCTACACGCAGAGCGGCGACGAGGACGACGCGCGCACCACGCTCGACGCCGCCCACGCCCTCGATCCGTTCAACCTCGCGACCACCAACTATCTCCGCCTGCTCGACGACCTTTCCAAATTCGCCAGGAGCGAAAGCGAGCATTTCATCGTCTTCTACGATGCGCAGGCCGACCCGGTCATCCCGATCTACTTCGGCGAATATCTCGAATCGATCCACAAGGAAGTGTGCGACGAGTTCAAGCACGAGCCGAAGGTGAAGACGTACATCGAGGTGTTTCCGACGCACGATGCGTTCAGCGTGCGAACGACCGGCTCGCCGTGGATCGGCACGGTCGGCGCCAGCACCGGCCGCGTGATCGCGCTGGTCGCGCCGCGCAAAGGCAAGTACACGATGGGCGCCTTCAACTGGGCCCAGGTGCTGCGGCACGAGTACACGCACACGGTCACGCTCAGCGCGACCGACAACCGCATCGCCCACTGGATGACCGAGGGCCTCGCCGTCTTGCAGGAGAAAACGCCGCTGCAATGGGCGTGGATTCCGATGCTCAACGAGGCGGTGAAGAAGAAAAAACTCTTCACGATGGAGAACCTCACGTGGGGCTTCGTCCGCCCGCGTCGGCCGATCGATCGGCAGCTTGCGTACGCGCAGTCGTTCTGGATCTGCAAATACATCGACGACAAGTACGGCCGCGACGCGATCCTGAAAATGCTCGCCGAGTTCCGTAGCGGCAGGAACGAGGCGGAGACGTTCGAGAAGGTGCTTGGCAAACCGATCGAGAAATTCCAGGCGGAATTTTTCGCCTGGACCGACAAGCAGGTCGCCGGCTGGGGCTACGACACGGAGACCGCCGCGAAGGTGAAGGAGCTGCAACCCAAGGCGGAGGCCGCGCTGGACGATCGGCAATACGAAGACGCCCTTCCGCTCTGGCAGGAGATGAACAAGCTCCGCCCGATGGAGCCGACGCCGCACATGCGCCTCGCGGCGATTTATTTGAAGCTGAAGAAGCCGGAGAAGGCAATCGAACACCTCGAGGCGCTCGACGCCGTCGAACTGCACGACAATCGCTACGCGAAAGCGATCGCCCGCATCTATCGCGACAATGGAGATCTCAAGGGGGCGGTGAAGTACGCGAAGCAGTCGGTCTACATCGATCCGTACGACCCATCCGCCCACGAACTGCTGGCGGCGGTGTATGAGAAGAGCGGGGACAACGACGGGCTCTCTCGCGAGAATCGCGTGATTGCGATGCTGAGCCAGTGGAAAGAACGGCAACGGGCGGCGGAGCAGTTGCCGTCGACGGAGCAGGAGTCAAATAAGTAGCATGTACTCCCTCTTCCCGGTACGCCGGGGAGAGGGGCGAGCGGCGTGCCATGTGGGGGACCGTTCGATTCGCCGGACCGCGCTGCGGCGAGTCGA
>JAXDMN010000312.1:0-11668 GCA_034666045.1 Phycisphaerales bacterium
AGCGCGTACGCGGGCGCGATCACGTACGACACGACTTCGCCGACGATCCGCAAGCTGGTCGTCCGCAACGAGACGCTCAACATCACCGGCGGCGCGCTGAATGTCGGCTATGTGCACGTCGCGCCGCGCGCGATCGACTTCGGCCCGGAGGCGTGGTCGGCACTGATCGACGGCACGGTCAACTTGAGCGGCACAGGCCAGCTCAGCGCGCACACGGTGCATGTCCAAAATGCGCGCACGCTCGGCTTCAACGGCGGCGAGCTCATTTCAAACACGGTGCTGCTCAACGGCAACGCAAAGATCGGCCTGTCCGGTGACGCGACGTTCACCGGGCTCGCGGGCGGCACGCTCAACATTAACAGTGGCGTCACCGCAATCGGCAGCGTCGACCTCACCGGTGGGACGCGCAAGCTAACCGTGACCAACGGCGCGGCCGCCGTCGATCTCGCTGTCAACGTCCCAATCGTTAACGGCGGCCTGACCAAGGCAGGCGCGGGCACGATGAACCTGACGGCCCCGAATACGCTGGCCGGCGCGATCGCCATCGACGGCGGCACGCTGCGCCTCTCGGGCGCGAGCGGCCACCTCAACGCCGCCAGCGACTACACGGTCCGCGCCGGCGGGACGCTGCAACTCGACAACGATGTGACGAACCACACGAACCGTCTCAGCGACACCGCGACCGTCCGCCTGCGCGGCGGCACGTTCGACATGATCGGCAACGCGTCGTCCGTCCGCACGGAAACGATCGGCCCGCTCACCGCGGAGGCCGGCGCGTCAACGCTCTCGCTTTCGAACCTGGTGACGCTCACAAAGTCCGGCGGTGGCGGCTACGGGCGCGCGTTCGGCGCCACGCTCAACTTCGTCAACGCCGACTCCGCCCGGCAAGTGCTGCTTGTCAGCTCGGGAACCGGCAGCTTCGTGGATCAGGGGAGCTTCGTGAACGGCGCGGAATACGCGGTCCACGACCCCGCCGGCTACGTCCGCGCCATGGTCGCGGGCGGCGGCTCGTTCGACTACTCGACCACGATCGCCGCCAACCGGCACGTCAAGCTCGCCGCCTCCGGCACGCTGGTCGCCACCCAGACGATCAACACGCTCAATCTCGCCGGCGCGGTCGCCGGGCTGACGATGAACGCCGGCGCCAACCTCACGCTGACCAACGGCGGCATCATCAAGTCGGGCGGCGGGGCGAGCACGATCAGTTCGCTCGGCGCGGGCACGATCAGCACCGGCGCGCTGACCGACTACGTCGTCAACACCGTCGCCGCCGCCGACCAGCTCACCGTCTCCGTGCCGCTGACCGGCGGCTTCGCGCTGGCGAAGTCCGGCGCCGGCACGCTCGTTCTCACCAGTACCGGCAACAGCTATGGCGGCGATACGTACGTCAACCAGGGCACGCTGCGGCTCGGCGCAACTGAAGTCATCCCTGCGACCTCAAAGCTATTCGTCCGCGGCGGCGGTTCGCTCAACATGAACGGTTTTGGCGAGAGCATCGGCAACGTCACGTTCGAAGACGCGTCCAGCATCACCGGCACCGGTACGCTCACGCTCACCGGCGTCAACCCGATCATCAGCGCGGCCGGCCCGAACGGCGGGTCGGTCATTTCCAATACCGCCATCACTATGAGCGCCACCGGCGGCGCGCAAGTGACCTTCGACGCTGCTGACGGAACCGCCGACGCGGATCTCACCATCTCCTCGATCATCCAGCCGGGCACTTCCGTGCTGCCGGTGGCCAAAACGGGCGCGGGCAAGATCATCTTCAGCGGCAACAACACATTCAACGCACAACTCAACATCAACCAGGGCACGCTTTCGGTGCCCGCGATCAACGCGAGTGCCACCACCGCGCAGCCGCTGGGCGCGTCGTCGGCCGGCATCAACATCGGCAGCGTCGGCGCCGCAACGCTGGAGTACACCGGCGCCGCCGCCGCGACGCTGAATCGCTCGATCAACGTCAACGGCGCGAGCGGCGGGACCATTCGCGCCACGTCCGGCGCGCTGACGATCGGCCTCTCGGTCGTGGGCAATGGCAACCCCATTACCTTCGACACCCCCGCGGCTGCGGCGAACATCACGGTCGCCGGCGTCGTCGGCGGTGTGAACAGCACGCTCACCAAGACCGGCCCCGGCACGCTCACGCTCAGCAACGCCGCCAATACCTACACCGGCGGCACATTCATCAACGGCGGAGTCCTCGCCTACTCGACGCAAAGCGCCCTCGGCGCCAGCGGCACGATGACGTTCAACGGCGGCACGCTGCGAACGCTCGCCGCCATCTCCGACGGGCGCACCCTCGTCTTCAACGCCGCCGGCGGAACCATTGACACCAACGGCTTCAACTCCACCTTCACCAATGTCTCGAACGGCGTCGGCGGACTGACGAAAACCGGCGCGGGAACGCTCACGCTCTCCAACCTCCAGAACTACTCCGGCCTCACGACGATCAACGCCGGGACCCTGTACGTCGGCGCAGACCTGCACCCGTCGTCGACCGTGATGATCAATTCCGGCGGCACGCTGGCGGGCGCGGGTTTGATTCGCGGAAGCGCGCACGTCTTCACCGGCGGCACGATCAACCTCTCCAGCGGGGGCTCCATCAGCGGCTCGCTCACCGCCAACGGCGGCACCTGGAGCGGCACCGGGTCCGTGATCGGGGCCGTCAACGTCAATACCTACAATGCGAACTTCATCGTCAACGGGACGCTCAGCACGGGCGGCGGCGTCAACGTCAACATGGGCACGCTCGCCGGCGCCGGCACGATCAGCGGCACCGTCAACCTCACCAACGCCGGCGCGATCAACCTCGGCGCCACCGGCAACATCGCCGCCTCGCTGAACGTCGGCGCGGGCGGCGGCGAATGGCGCGGCGCCGGGAACGTCGCGGGGAGCATGACGGTCACGAACGACGCGTTCGGCGTGACCGGCAACCTCGTCCTCAACCCGCCGTCGTTCACGACCGCCACGCTCGGCGGCGGCGGCTCGCTCATAATGAACGCCGGCACCACGCTCTGGGGCTGGGGCACGATCAACAAGACGCTCACGCTCAACAACAACGTCCGCCTCGCCGGAACGCCCGCGCGCGGCGCGCTCACGATCAATTCACCCGTCACCTGGGGCGCGACCGGTCTCCAGATCTACGGCGGAACGATCATCACGCAGGGCGACACCATCACCGGCGGATTGCAGATCAGCGGCACCGCCCGCGGCCAACTGGCCGGCACCGGCGTGGCGACGATCAACGCTGGGACCGTCACCCTGCTCGGCGCCGCCGACATCGCCAAGCCGGTCACGCTCACCGGCGGCGGAACGCTCACCTTCACCAGCTACATCGACAAGGACACCGGCGCAGTCGGCGATCCGCTCGGCGATTCGACTTACTTCGGCACCATCTCCAGCACGCTCGACGTCAACGGCATCGGCGGCAATTGGAACGGTCCCGGCACCGTCACCGGCTTGATCAACGCCTCCGCCGGAACCTTCGCGCTCGGCGCCACCGCGAACATCACTGCGCCCGCCAGCCTGACCGTCAGCGGCACCGGCATGTTCAGCGGCGCGGCGACGTCGACGATCAACGGCTCGGTCAACTACACCAGCTCCGCCACTAACACGATCTGGGCCGGCAACATCACCGGCGCGGGCAAGACGCTGACCGTCAACAACAACCTGGGCATCCTCTCGCTTACCGGCGTGAACACCTACACCGGGCAGACCACCGTCAACAACGGCATCCTGCTCCTCGCCGCGTCGAACGCCATCAACAACACCAGCGGCGTCGTCACCACGATGGGCGCTACGCAGGGCGGCACCGTTCAGCTTCACAACAGCGTCTCGATCAACCTTCCGCTGTCGCTCGGCGGCGCCGGGCGCGATGGATCCCAGAACGCAGCGCCCGGATCGATTGGCGCGCTCAACAACTGGGCGCTCACCAATACCTGGGCGGGTACCATCACGCTCAACGGCACCGGCGGAAACGTCGGCGACGCGCAGCTCAACCAGATCAGCGCCACCTCGGGCACGCTGATCCTCAGCGGCGTCATTCAGAACGGCACCGGATCGAGCTGGGCGAAAACGCTTGATGGCGACGTTGTCCTGACGGGCGGGGCGGTAAATACCTACACGAATATCACGCGCATTCTCGGCGGCCGGCTCATTGTCGAAAAAAATGGCGCGCTCGGCGCCGCCGGATTGACGACGACCGGCACGGGAAACACCTTCCAATTCGCCGGCAGCGCCTCCACGCTCGCGTTCCGCGCCCCCGGCGCGTCGCCCGGCTTCAGCTACAACACCTTCGAGGTCCTCAACACCGAAGGCACCGGCGCCCCCGGCTTCGGCCAGATCGACAACCTCGGCGGCAACAACACGTTCACCGGCCAGATCGCGCTCGGCGGGCCAACAAATGGCAGCGGCGAGATCGAAGCGAGCATTGGCGTCACGACCGGCAGTCTGCACGTCACCGGTCCGCTCTACGCGCGAACCGCCGGCGCTACGCCGCGCAACATCACCAAGCTTGGCGCGGGGCGGCTCATCCTGTCCGGCGACAGCGCGCCTGGGACGCCCAACCCCAGCATCGTTCCCCTCACGAACAGCACGTTCCGCGTCGCCAGCGGCGTCGTCGAACTACGTCCGCCGTCCGTGTTCGCGTCGAATCTGCCGGGTGTGACGACGTGGACCGTCGACAGCGGCGCGGCCATCGATCTCGCCAGCGGAGTTCTCGCAACAGGAACCCTCAACGTCGCCGGCAACGTGAATGTCGCTTCAGGCGCCGGAAAATTCGTCCGCGCGCAGGTCGTCAACATCACCGGCAGCGGCAAGATCGATCTGTCCGACAACGATCTCATCGTCGACCACGCCGGCGTCAGCCCGCTCGGCACATACACAGGCGGCGCCTACACCGGCATCACGGGCCTCATCGCCACCGCGTTCAACGCCGGCGGCTGGGACGGCCCGAGCGGCATCACCTCGAGCGCTGCCTTCGCGGCCGGCGGCCTTACAACGATCGGCGTCGGTGAAGCGGAAAGCCTGCTCAGCCTCGCCCCCACCGAAACCGCCGTCTGGAACGGCCAGACCGTCGACGGCACCAGCGTGCTCGCGATGTATACTTACGCGGGCGACGCGAATCTCGATGGCTTCATCAGCGGCGACGACTACAGCACGATCGACTTCAACGTCGGCACCAGCATCGACGGTTATGCGAATGGCGACTTCAACTACGACGGGATCGTCAGCGGTGACGACTACAGCACGATCGATTTCAACATCGTCGCGCAGGGTGCACCGCTCGGCACAAGCGCGCCGATCAACGCTGCCGTAACCGCGGTCCCCGAGCCCGCCGCGTGCGCCTTCGCTTTCGTTGCTGCGGCGCTTGAGATGCGTCGTCGCCGCCGCCGCGCCCGCTAACGTAACTGACGATCAAAAACACAAAACAACCGACCCCCGCGCTCATCGCGCGGGGGTCGTTGGTTTTCAACTGGTCTGACTTCTCCGGTGGTTACGACATTGCGAGGCGCAGGGCGTTGGCGACGCGCACCGCCTCGCGGGGGCCGATGACCAGGTTCAGCGCGTCGATGTCGGTCATGATCGTGTCGCTGAACTGCATGTTCGCCGCCGGCGTCTTGCCGGTGAGCTTCAGGTAGTAGTCGTTGAGGACGGCGTTGCCTGCGGTGTTGCCGCTGACCGAGCCGCGGGCGATGTAAAGCCGACGGATGAAGTCCTCGTAGCTGGCGTAGACGCCGCCGCCGTCCGTCGTCGCCTTGCCGCCGATGAAGACGCCTTGCGCCTTCTTGAGCATCGGCGCGACCTTGACGCCCGGGAACGGGAAGATCGTCCGCCCGCTGTTGAGGAACGCCAGGAGCTTCTCGTTCTCCTTGTTGACCAGCCGGCTGCCGGCCTTCAGGTAGGCGGGGTCGGTCTGCGCCTGCTGCGCGTTGACATAGGTGCCGATGGTGACGGCGATGACTTCCTCCTGGAGCTTGAAGTCATTGTCCTGGTGCAGCGCCTCGTGCGCGAGCCACACCGAAAGAGCCTGGAACGGCTCGCCGTCGAACTCCGGGCGGAAGATCGTGCGGAGCTTGCCGTCCGTGCGCGCGGTAGTCTTGGCGACTTCGACGGTCGAATCCTGCGGATCGAGGAACGTCACGATCGTGTAGTTGGGGCCAAGGAAGCTCGTGATCGCCGCATCGGCGAACGTGCCGGTCAGCGAGAGCAGGGCGGCGCGGAGGTTGGCGACGGGGATGCGCGCCTTGGCGGCGGCGCTGTTGTACGTCGTCATCGCCGCGTCCTTCTGCGCCTGCGTGATCAATCCACCGGTCACCTTCTTTTGCAGGAAGATGTCGAGGTTCGTCGTGACGGTCGCCTCCGGGACGTCCGTGCTGTTCGCCGACGGGCTGCCGCTGGAGGCGAAGACGTCGTCGGTGAAGCGATTGAAGTTCGTCGGGATGAAGGCGCGGCTCGCCATGGTGAACCGCTCCTTGGTCTGGCCCTTCACGGCGAAGGTGCGGTGCTCGACGTTGGTGTTGCCCGCGTCGTCGGTGTACGCGCCGGGGTAGAACCAGATCTGCCCGCCCTTGCGCATCAGCCGGTCGGTGGTGATCTCGAGCAGCGAGTGGTCGATCGTGCCGTTGCCGTCCGCGTCGGCCGCGAGCACCTGGGCGCTGACGACGTTGACCGTCACCTTGATCTGCGCGGTGAGGCTGTTGCTCAGCGTGTTCAGCGCGTACCCGAACAGGCGCATCTTGGTCGTGTCGATCGAGGCGAGGTTGCCGGTGAAGGGGACGGTCAAAATGGTCCGCGAAACGTTGTCGTCGACGATGTTGCGGCTCTTGACTTTGCTGCCGGCGATGACCGAGCTGTCGGCCATCATCTCGCGCTTCTCGAGTGGCTCGAACATGGGGGCGCCGGCGCGGGCGGCAACGTTCGTGCGGTCGGATGCAGGGCGGCGAAGCGAGCGAGTGTGACGGCGACTTTCCATGGGTTGTCTCTCCGATTGAGGGTTTCTGAATGAAAAATACTACGTGAGTATCGGCTACATGCAACCCCGAGCAGTTGCCAATGCTGCCAACTCAGCCCGCGCGGCGACCGCGCGGGGGGAATGGTGATTTACGATTCCGCCGCACATCCGGCAACCCTTAAAGCGCGCCGATTGCGCTCGTAAAGGGCCGCGTGGAAGTAGAGACAGCGCGCCCCGCGGAACGTTTCATCACCATCCGACTTTTTCGCACCCGCTCCGGTGCGCGCAACCGCCATGACTGTATTGACAGGCGGGATAGACCCTCTTGGCAGCGTCAGCAACGCGGTTTCACGCCGGTAATGCCGGTCACAAAGCGCAGGTGTCCCATAACGCTCAAGTTTTGCCGTTCGACACTCCGATAAAAATGCGGGCACGGGCACATCTCAGGGCTCCGCGCCTCCGGGCACACGGCTCATCCAAGGAAGGTCGGCCAGACATGCGAACCATCGCGATCATCAACCAGAAGGGTGGCTGCGGCAAAACCACCACCAGCATCAACCTCGCCGCCTGCCTCGCGCGGCTGGGGCAGAAAACGCTGCTCGTCGACATGGACCCGCAGGGCCATTGCGGCGTCGGGCTGGCCGTACCGGAAGACCAGATCGAGCGCACCGTCTACGACGCGCTGATCGAGGAATCCGACGGCAAGCCGGCCAAGGTGAGCGAGATCGTCTGGCAGATCGCCAGCGACTTTGATCTGGCGCCGAGCAACATCAAGCTGGCGGCGTTCGAGCAGGTTTTCGCCGGCCGCAGCGGCCGCGAAGATCGCCTGACCAGCGCGCTCGCCGCCGCGAATGGGAATTACAAATGGGCGATCATCGATTGCCCGCCGTCGGTCGGCCTGATCACGTTCAACGCGCTGCGCGCCTGCGATGAAGTCATCGTGCCGGTCGAAACCGGCTTCTTCAGCCTGCACGGTCTGGCGAAGATGATGGAGACGCTCGAGCTGATGAAGGAGCGCTGCAGCAAGGACATCCTCATCCGCGTGTTGCCGACGCTGTACGACACGCGCACCAAGCTCGCCCGCGAAGTGCTCTCGGAGTTGCGCAACAAGTTCCGCGACTACCTGATGGACAGCACGGTCAACTTCAACACCAAGCTGAAGGAAGCCGCCAGCTTCGGGCAGCCGATCACCGAGTACGATCCGGGATCGCGCGGCTACAAGGATTTCGTCAACCTCGCCCGCGAGCTGATGGGCCATAAGCCGGTCGACGTCGAGCCGGTGACGAACGAAAAACTCTCGCGTCCGGCCGAGCTCGTGCAGCGCGCCAAGCAACTGTCGCAGCTCACGAATTTCCAGTTCGGCCGAAACACGATTCCGACGAGCCCCGCGCAGGCGCAACCCGCCGCCGCGGCTCCAGTCGCCGCCGATGCGACCGCAACGGTCGAGCCCGCGCAGCAGCACCTCGAGCAACCGGTCGCGCCGCGCCTGGCCATCGCCGAGACGCACGCCAGCAGCGCGGAAGCGCGCATCCAGCAGAAGATCGAAGAGTTCTACGGCGTCAAGCAGCAGGGTGATGAAGTCATCTTCGCGGTGAAGTTCGAGGAAGCGAAGAAGGTCCTCATCGCCGGCGATTTCAACGGCTGGTCCGCGATGGGCACGCCGCTGCACACGAACGGTCGCCCCGGCGTCTGGACCACCAAGCTCCCGCTCCCGCGCGGGCGCTACCGCTACCGACTGATCGTCGACGGGCAGTGGATGACGGATCCGAACAACAAGTACGTCGAAGTAAACGAGTACGGCGAGATGAACAACATCGTCGAAGTGGACTAGGGATTTGCAATTGTCCCGCTGCGCGGGCTCAATCGAAGCAATTGCCGATTTGCGATTGAGTCGGCATCGCGGCGAGGTTTCCAATCGCAAATTGCAAATCGCAAATTGGCAATTCCTATGTCCGACCCTTCCAAAGAAAATCTCCGCGAGATCAGTCACCTTTTCCTCAGCAGCGTGCGCGACATCGCGAGCAACGGCGCGCCGCGGCCGCAGCGGACGCCGCCGCCGAAGCAGCAGCAGCAGCCCAATCACAGTCTCGACATGACGCCGGCCGAGTTCGCGCAGATGTTCGGCGGCGCGGACGATGGCGCGGACGACGCTGCAAACGGGACGCCTGATCGCGGCCTCGCCCCCGTGCCGAACGTGCACGCGATCATCGGCGCGCACCTCAACGGCAAACAGTTCGACCGCGCCAAGGAATATGCCCGCCACCTCGCCTCGACCGCGGGCCTGCGCGTCGGGTTGATCGAAGTCGACGCGTCGGAATTCCGCGTGATGTGCTTTGATCGCGACGGCGATGCTTCGGGCCGGGAAGCAGTCGCGACGGCGGAATCAGAAACGTCCTTCGATCCGCGCCGCATGAACGAAGTGCTCGAAGAGCTGAGCTGGGACGTGCAGCGCTGGTTGCTGGTCCTTCCGCAGATTCGCGTCCCCGAGGCGAGAGCGCTGCTGCGCGAGTGCCCGCGATGGGTGCTGCTCTCCACCTGCGATCACGACGGCGTCATTGCCTGCTATCGCACGCTCAAAGGGTTGACCGATCTTTGGCCCGGCAGCGCGACGCCGGACAAGCCGCAGCTCTCGCTCGCGCTGCTCGATGCGAACGACGGCGACCAGGCCGAACGCGTCAGCGCCAAGCTCGTCAGCGTCTGTCAGCAGTTTTTGAATTGGCCCGTCGAGGCCGAGCCGAGCGTCGATGCATCTCAACCTGTGGCCGAGCATTTGGTGATGTGCGCGCGCCCGACGCGCGACAAGGGCCAGCTCGCCGCCGCGCCGCAGTGGCAGATCGTGGCCGATCTGATCGCCCGCTCGAAGCGGACTGTCGCCGCCGAGCCGTTCGTGCCGATGCAGGTTGAGGAAGCCGAAGAAACCGAACACTTCGCCGAGGCGGCCCCCGCAACGGCCGCCGAGGCGCACAAGATTCCCGCAGATTTCGAGCCCGTGATGAGGTCGATCCCCATGCCGCAGCAACACTCGCAGCATCCGCAGCCGACGATGAGCATGACCTCCCGTCAGACCGGCGACACCACCGACGTGATCGACCTCCCGATGGGCGTGGGCGGCGCCGGCGACCGCGGCGACAACAGCATCATCGACGCGATCCTCCGCCACTGCTCGAACGAGCTCGTCGAGTGTCCGATCGCGCCGCCGATGTGCCCGAACGCCCGCCTCGCCGTCGGCCGCGACCGCCGAGTCGTCATGCTCGCCGTCGCCCAGCACGGCCTCAGTGATCTCAACACGATCGGCCTCGCCTACCAGTGGCTCCAGCAAAACCAAACCCTGATCGGCATGGCCGTCCCGCAGCTCTCAATCGACACGCAACAAGCCCCGCATCTCAGCCTGCTCATCGACCAGGCCGACACCGCCGCGCACACGCTGCAACCGATGCTGCAGGGCGATCACGTCACCGTGAAGACCTACCGCAAACTGCGCTGGGGCGGCAAGACGGGTTTGCTACTCGAAGCGGCTTGATTGGTCGGCAGCGCGGAGGCAGATACGCTACAATGCGAGCGGAGGTAACTGCATGACGCTCGCTCCCATGCCAGCGAAACGCCGCGCCCGTCGTGTGGCGACCGCTAACCCCAAGCGGATGACGGAAGCCGCTTTCGTACGATGGGCACTGAGCGAGGCCCACGTCCGTGATCGTGTCGAATGGGTGAAAGGGGAGGTCATCTACATGTCGCCAGTGAGCGTCGAGCATGGAGACGCGGGTGCGTGGCTAATCAGCGTCCTCCGAATTTATGCAGAGCAAAATGATCTCGGCCGCGTCCTCGGTCCCGAGGTCATGGTTCGCTTCGCGAGCGTTCCGAGTCGCCGACTGCCGGACGTCTTCTTCGTTGCGAAGGATCGGCTTGGTCTGTTCAAACAGAATCATCTGGAAGGCGCGCCCGATCTCATCATTGAAGTCGTCTCCCCTGACAGCGAATCGCGCGACTGGCGCGAAAAGTTCGCGGAGTATGAGAAGAACGGGGTGCGCGAATACTGGATCATCGACCCCAATTCGCTGCAGGTCGAAGCCTACGCACTGAAACGAAAGAAGTACCGGCGGATCGACGAAGTCGACGGCATCATTCGCTCCGCCATCGTCCGCGGGTTCTGGGTCAAGACTGGGTGGCTCTGGTCGACGAGCCGGCCGAACATCTTGTCCGCCGTCCGCGCGCTTGGCGTAAAAGGCTGAAGTCACTCCGCCGTATCCTGCGTCGCCCAGCACGGCCTGAGTGATCTCAACACGATCGGCCTAGCCTACCAGTGGGTCCAGCAATTGAAGAGCGTAATCCTCCGCCGTGCGATACAATCTGTCTTGTGTCCGACATCAGCGACAAAGAATCCATTCCCGCCGAATGGCTAGCCGAATTCGAGGCGGCGGCCCGTCGCCCGCTCGAACAGCGGATGCGCTACGCCTTCATCAAAACCTACAAGCCCGTCCTGGACGATGCGCCATATCGTTCGTTCGATACGATGGCGCAGTATCGCCAATGGTGCGAAGAGAACCTGCCTGATTGGCTCGGCTATGGCCGCGTTTGACTACCAACAGGCCGAAGAGATCCGCGACGTGTTTGCCCAGCACGGCGTCCGCTACCTGTTCATCGGAAAATCCGGCGCGATCCTGCTTGGATACCCGGATACAACTCAGGACGCCGACCTGTTCGCGGAGAAATCACAGGCGA
>JAXDMN010000313.1:0-3861 GCA_034666045.1 Phycisphaerales bacterium
GCGGACCGGCACGCCGAGCTTGAACAGCTCTGCTTCGGCTTCGCCCATGCAGGCGAGCACGCGATCGGGGATCGTGCCGAAGTACTGGTCTTCCAGCTCCTGGCCCTTGGGCGGCGGGGTGCCGAAGAGCGTGCGGCCGCAGGTGATCAGGTCCGGGCGGCTGTAGTAAAAGCTCTTGTCGATCAGGAAGTATTCCTGCTCGGCGCCGACGGTGGTGAAGACGCGGACGGCGTCCTTGTTGCCGAAGAGTTTCAGGACGCGCATGGCCTGCTGGCTGAGTGCGTCCATCGACTTGAGCAGCGGGGTTTTCTTGTCGAGCGCTTCGCCGGTCCAGCTCAAAAACGCCGTCGGGATGACCAGCGTCGAGCCGTTCGGATTCTCCATGACATAGGCGGGCGAAGTCGGGTCCCACGCGGTGTATCCGCGTGCTTCGAAGGTCGCGCGCAGACCGCCCGAGGGGAAGGACGACGCGTCCGGCTCGCCCTTGATCAATTCCTTGCCGGAGAACTCGGCGACCGCGCCGCCGTCGCCGTTGGGGGCGATGAAGCTGTCATGCTTCTCGGCGGTGATGCCGGTCATCGGCTGGAAAAGGTGAGTGAAGTGCGTGGCGCCTTTCTCGAGGGCCCAGTCGCGCATGGCGGAAGCGACGGCGTCGGCGACGGTCGGGTCGAGCTTTTCGCCGAACTTGATCGTCTTCTGCAGCGCTTTGTAGACCGGCTTGGGAAGCCGGGCCTTTTGCACTTCTTCGTTGAAGACGTTGGTGCCGTAGAGGTCCTTGACGTGCGTCTTCTTGAAGTCGACGCGATTGAGGTTGTGCTTGGCGCAGCCGATGGACCGGATCGCCTCCTGGCGGACGTTGGACATGACGAGACTCCTGTGAAATTGACCGCACCCCTCGGCCGCGCGCGGCCGGGAGCGGCTTGCGTTGGTTTACCGTGTTACGCTGACTCTGCCGTTAGCCCGAAAAATCGTGGGCGCCAACGATCGCTGCGCGGATCGACCATTGGTACTCCGGCCACTCTATGCAAAGGGCGTGCAACTGCAAAAATTTTCCGCTGGGGCGTGTTGGGGTGCGCGCTTGTTGTGCAGCGGGGCGGAACACTGATTTCGTCGCGCGCAAATTGGGCAGGAGCGCGAGGCGAATTCAGTAATAAATTACCAAAATTTTCGAGTCGGCGTTCAGTATTGAATTACTGACAAGCGCTCAAAATCATCCCGAAATCATCCCTTCCGCCGAGCGGTTTCGCGCTTTTTGGATAGGTTCTGAAAGAGTCGCCGGGATGTCTTATGTATTTTCGTGTTTGCCAGCTCATGTGACGCCCCGAGGCGAAGAATCTGAACCTTGCCGGCGGTTGGCGCGATGCTAAACTCACTTCGCCATGAGCGCCCTCCGCTGGTGCTTCATCCTCTTTCAGTGTGTTTGGCTGAACGTCGTCCTGCCCGGGCATACGCGCGGGGTGGTGACGTTGGCGGGGACGGATGAGTCGCGCGGCGATAGTAGAAGCGTCGCGGCGAGGCATGAGTGCTGCGGCGGCGGGGCGAGTCGGCGGGGGGATGAGAAGAAATCGCCGACGCCTTCCGAGAAGTCGCGCTGCGCGATTTGCTTCTTCGCCGCGAACGTCGCGCCGCCGGCGCCGCTGATCAATCCGATCACCGAGCTGCGGCTGCGGCAGACGATGCCCGCGCCCGCGGCAGCGGTCGCGGCTTCGGTGGCGCGGCCGGTGACCTACCTCGGGCGCGGACCGCCTCTCGGCTGATCCATCATTTCTCTTTTTGTGCTGATCTTGTGCCGGCGCGGCGACGCCGCGCACGTTGAGCCCTTTTCCCATCACCGCAAGTGACGTCATGAAATCTCACGATCACCGCGCACGCGCCTTCACGCTTGTCGAGCTGCTCGTCGTCATCGGGATCATCGCCATCCTGCTCGGCGTGCTGCTGCCGACGATCGGCGCGGCCCGCGCACACGGCCGCGCGGTCGCGTGTTTGTCGAACCTGCGGCAGATCACGACCGCCGCGCTGATGTACGCGCAGGAGAACAAGTGGTACGTCAGCTACGTGCAGCACACGCTGCCGAAGCAATCCATCGACCGGAAGGAGTTGCTGTATCCCTATCTCCGCCAAGGGAAGACCAACAGCGACAACGCGGTCAATCAGGTCTGGCATTGCCCGTCGAACGAGCGCGTCACCGAGGAGGCGAGCTACGGCTTCAACACGAACTTGAACGGGCAGCGGCTGAACAAGATCCGGAGGTGGAGCGAGACGGTCGCCATCTGCGATGGCGGATTGAAGGAGAACCCGTACCCCGGCGCCCCCGGGTTGTCGACGCACATGTGGCCGCCGTCCGCGACCGATCCGAAGGGCACCGCCTGCCGGCCGAACCACTTGCGACATCCGAAGCAGACGATCAGCATCGGCTTCGTGGACGGCCACGGCGAACGCATGCCGATGAAGCCGCCGTTCTATCCGGACATCGTCGGCAAGTGGGTCGGCAACGACGTCACGGACGCGAATGATCCGAATTACAAGGACTTGATGTGGGACCTCAAATGAAATCTGTTTTGGTTGCGGCGCTCGCGATGTTTCTCGTCGCCGCCGCGCCCGCGCCGCATCAGCATCACGATGAGCCGCCCGTCGGCGGGGTGGTTAGCGTCGACGTCTGCGTGGACGGCGCGCGGCTGCATCTGCTGACCGCCGCCCGCGCCCGCGCCCGCGCGACGTCAGAGCAGCCGGTGCGCTTGAGTTACCAATTTTCCGACGACGGCGGCGTGACTTTTTCGCCGGCGGTCGAACTCGGCGCGCAGCAGCCGGCGACGATCGCCAAACGCGGCATGGATGCGCAGATCGCCGCGGCGGGACATCATCTGCTCGCGGTCTGGCCGACGGCCGGGAGCGACAAGATGGGCCGCGGGCCGATGGCGACGGCGATTTCTTCAGACGGCGGACGCACGTGGCAGGCCGCGGGAAATCCGGCGGACGATGACCTGACGATCGGCCACAGCTTCATCGACGTCGCCGCGGATGCCGCCGGTCGATTTCATCTCGTCTGGCTCGACAGCCGCGAGGGCAATAGCAAGGGGCTGAGATATGCGCGCTCCGCGGACGGCGGGGCGACGTGGTCGCGGAACCAGACGCTCGACGCGGACTGCTGCGAGTGTTGCTGGAACACGATTCAGACGACGGACGGCGTTGCGGTGCTGTATCGGGACAACGGGCCGCGCGACATGGCGATGATTCGGTCGTCTGACGGCGGCGATTCGTGGAGCGCGTCGACGCCGGTCGGACGATTTCAGTGGGACATCACCGCGTGTCCGCATGTGGGCGGAGCGCTGTGCGTTTCGTCCGGGGCAGTGCACGCGCTGGTTTGGACGGCGAAGGACCAGGAAACGCACGGTGTCTATGCGCTCAACTCCGCCGACGGCGGGGCGACGTTCGATCCGCCGCGACGGGTTGGGCAGGCGGGTGGTTCGCATCCGGATTTGTGCGCGACGCCGGACGGCCGACTGATCGCGACGTGGGATGCGGATGGCGGCGACGGCGCGCGGCGAGGAATTTTTATTGCGCGCTCGGCGGATTGCGGACGCACTTGGTCGGAGCCGCGGCGGGTGAGCGATCCGAGCGTCTTCGCGACGCATCCGCGCGTGGTGCGGACGGCGTCTTCGTCGCGCGTCTTCTGGACGCAAACGCCGGCGGGGCAGGGGGCGTCGTGGGCGTCGGCGGGGGTGCCGGTGGAATGAACGGAGTGGCAGCCTTGCAGTTGTAACGTGGCTTGGGCGTCTCGCCCGAGCGTTCGCCGCGCCAGCGGCTCTGCGCATTTCCCACAGAGCGGCTGGCCGCCGCAAATGCTCGGGCGAGACGCCCAAG
>JAXDMN010000314.1:0-10671 GCA_034666045.1 Phycisphaerales bacterium
GAGCTCCTCGGCCCGCTCCATCGTACGGTTGTAGACGACGACCGTTGCGCCATATTCCGCAAGTGCCGCGACGGCGGTGCGACCGGTGCCGCCGGCGCCGATGACGGCGACGCGCTTTTCGGCGAGATCGTCGCGCGTGATGCCCAGCGCCGTCGTGATCGTGTCCAGGATCGCGGCGTAGTCCGTGTTGAAGCCCTTAAATTTTCCGCCGTCGATCACGATCGTGTTGACCGTGCCGATTCGCTCGGCGAGTTCCTCGACTTCTGCGCCCTTCTCCTTCAGGTATCGCAGCGCATTCTCCTTGTGTGGCAACGTGACTGATAGTCCGCTCAGGTGCAGCGGCTCGAACGCGAGGAAACTCTCCATGAACGCCTTGAAACTCTCGTAACCCGGATTCACGAGCAGCGGAAGGTAAACGCCGTCATGGCCGACCGCATCGAAACCCGCGTTGTGAATCGCCGGGGACATCGAGTGCATGACCGGCGACGCGACGACGCCGTAGACGCGCGTCTTTGGATTGATCGCGTCCCAGCGGTAGAGCTGTTTCATGTCATGGATCGTCACCTGTCCCGGCGCGGTCGCACTTTCGTCGCGCAGCGAGGCGAAAGTCAGAAAAGCACCGAATTTCTTCGCCAGCACGCGAGAGATCAGCCCCACCTCGCCCATGCACAGCGCGATCGTCGGCTTTCTTCGCTGCTGGAGGATTTCGAACGCTTCGATGTTGTCACGGATGCTGCGGGCCATCCAGACGATCTTGTTGATCGCCGCGGGGGATTGGTTCAGCTCCTCGATCAGGTTGTAGAGCCGCTCGGGCCGGCCTTTGAAATCGTGGGAGCTGGCGATGATTTTTTTCGGGTCGATGCCGATCGGATCGGCCGGCAACGATTGAGCCTCAACGTCGACGTAGCTGCTGCTCGGCGCCATATCGCGCAACAAATCGATGCGATCGCCGTCCGGCAGCTCGCTCTCGCCGCCTTCGCGACTCGTCCGGCATGTGACGATGAACGGCAACGGCATATCCGGCAATTTCACGGGCGCGGTAAGCCGATCGATGCGCAGTTCGACGATATCGGCGCCGTGCTCGGCGGCGAGGACCGCGTCGCGCTTGGCCTGTTCGACGGAGTCGACAAAGATGGGAACGCACAGCAGCGTCATACCTGCTCGCGCGTGAGCTTCTCGATGATGCTCTTCGTCGCGTCGCTCGCCTCCCACAGCGGCAGGCGCAGCTCGCCCGTGTCGCGGCCAGCGATTTTCATCGCGTACTTCACGCCGACCGGGTTGCCGTCAATGAAGAGCGACTTGATCAGCGGGAACAGCCGGCGGTGAATGATCGCGGCCTCGGCGAACTGGCCGTCGGCGGCGAGCTTGGTCATCTTCTTGATCTGCGCGGGCAGAAGGTTCGACGCGACGCTGATCACGCCGACGCCGCCGATGCTCATCAGCGGAAGCGTCAGCGAATCGTCGCCGCTGAGGATCGGCAGGTCACATTCGCTCATGATCTCGCTGGCCATGTCGATCGAACCGGTCGCCTCCTTGATCGCGACGATGTTGCGATGCTTCGCGAGGCGCGCGACGGTCTGCGGCGTCATCGTCACACCGGTGCGGCCCGGAATGTTGTAGAGGACGATCGGCAGATCGACCTTGTCCGCCAGCGTCATGAAGTGGCGATACAGGCCTTCCTGCGTGGGCTTGTTGTAATAGGGATTGACGCTGAGGCCCGCGTCCGCGCCGACTTTTTTTGCGAAGCGGTGGAGCTCGAGCGCTTCGGAAGTTGCGTTGCCGCCGACGCCAGCGATGACCGGGACGCGTTTTTTCGCGACCTGCACGGTCAGCTCGATGACCCGCTCGTGCTCGGGGAAATCGAGCGTCGGCGATTCGCCGGTGGTGCCGACGGGCACAAGGCCGTCAATGCCGCCGTTGATCTGGTATTCGATCTGCTCGCGCAGGCGCGTTTCGTCGACCTTCCCATCCCGGAAGGGCGTGACCATCGCTGTCATGGCGCCACGAAGGTTCATCATGCGCGAATTCTAGGGAGGTGAAGGAGATTCTTAAAGACGCCCTTGCCACTAAAGTGGCAAGGCCGCTAGTGACCGCACGCTTTGAGGTACTTTTTGACTGTTTCCGGGAGCCCTAGCGCGACCGCGTCGCCAATCAGCGCATGTCCGATCGAGACTTCCAGCACGTGCGGAACGTCCTTCAGGAATGGTGGGAGATTATCCAGGTTCAGATCATGACCGGCGTTGACGTCAAGACCGACTTCGAACGCCCGCCGGGCGGCGATGGCGTAGGGTTCGGCGGCATTTTTGTCGCCGCGGGCGAACGCGGCGGCGTAGGGCTCGGTGTACAGCTCCACCCGGTCCGCCCCTAGCGCTTTCGCGAGCTCCATATGCGCCGGCTTCGGGTCCATGAAAAGGCTGACGCGCACGCCGAGTTCCTTGATCCGCCGGATCACCGGCAGCAGCCGCTCGGCGTTGGCCTGCACGTCCCAGCCATGGTCGCTGGTCGCCTGCCCCGGCGTGTCCGGCACGAGCGTCGCCTGCGTCGGTTTCACCCGCTCGATGAAGTGCATGAAATCGACGAACGGGTTCCCCTCGATGTTGAACTCCGCCTTCGGATATTTTTTTAAAAACTCCGCCAGCTCGAACACATCGCTGTGCCGAATATGCCGCTGGTCCGGCCGCGGGTGAACGGTGATCCCGTGCGCGCCCGAGTCGAGACACAGTTTGGCCGCGTGCAGCACGCTCGGATGATTCGACCCCGGCCGCGTGTTCCGTACCGCGGCGACTTTGTTGACGTTGACGGAAAGTTTCGTCTTCATGTCGACGACATCTTAGCGACTTCCTCGATCAATTCGCGCGGGCAGCCGATGTCGCCGATGGTGATTTCGCCGGTGAACGCTTTCGACGCAGGATTCACGAAACCGGCCTTCTCGGCGACGAAGGTGACCGTTCGCGTCGCGCGGATGCACGGCCCCAGCGGCTCGCCGGTGTTGCAGTCGAGCCCGGAGGGAACGTCAATCGCCAGCACGTCAGCGTCCGTTCGTCCGTTCATCTCTTCGATGATATGCGCGAACTCCGAACCGACCGGCCGCGTCAGTCCCGTCCCGAACATCGCGTCGATTCCGAGATGAACGCCTTGCAGATATGAAAGGCTTTCCTCCAGCGGCGTCTTCTCGATGGGCATCGCGTTGATGATGCGCAGATTGATCGCCGCGTCGCCGGTCAGTTCGCGAGACCAGTCGCGGATGACTTCGACGTGGACGCCGCGGTTGTGCAGATGACGCGCGATCGCCAGACCGTCGCCGCCGTTGTTTCCACTGCCACAGACGATCAGGACGGCGGGATTCGCAATCCCGGCAAGCATCTTCATCGCCACATCCGTCGCCGCTCGCGCGGCGTTCTCCATGAGGACGATGCCCGGGATGTGAAAATCTTCGATCGCCCGACGATCGATTTCTCTCACTTGCTCGCGCGTGAGTCGCAGCATCCTCGCCAGTATACTTCGCGGCCCATGCTCATTCTGCTCACCAATGACGACGGCATCATGGCTCCCGGCATCGTGGCGATGTACCGCGAGCTGGTAAAACTCGGCGAAGTACACGTCGTCGCGCCGGAGACCGTACAATCCGCGACCGGCCACGGCATCACGCTGACGACGCCGCTGTTGACCAGCAAGGTCACGATCGAGAATGCGTTCACCGGAACTGCCGTCGACGGCCGGCCGGCGGATTGCGTCAAGCTCGCGGTGGCGCAGTTGCTTCCGCGCGAGCCGGACCTGGTCGTCAGCGGCATGAACAGCGGGGCGAATGTCGGGATCAACGTGATTTACAGCGGCACCGTCGCGGCCGCGGTGGAGGCGGCGTTTCTGGGGCTGCCGAGCATCGCGGTGTCGCTGCACTTGCGCAGCGACGTGCCGACCGACTATCGCCGCGCCGCGGCGCTGGGGTTTCAGGCGATTCGCGCCGTGCTCGACGCGGGGCTCAAAGGAGGCGACGTCGTCAGCATCAACATCCCGGGTTTGCGCAGCGACGAATCGCCTGCCGGGATGAAAATCGTTCGACAGTGCACGCGCCCGTTCATCGATCAGTACGAGCGGCGAACGGATCCGCGCGGGCGGGAATATTTCTGGAACAGCAGCGTGTTTTCGCTGGGGGATACGGAAGATGACACGGACGTCGCGGCGCTGCGGGATAAGTTTATCTGCATCACGCCCCTGCAGTTTGATCTGACGCATCATGACATGACGGAGCGATGGCGCGGGAAGCGGTGGGAACTGAAATAACTCCTCTCCCCTCCGGGGAGAGGGAACCGTCACGGTCTCGGGAACTGTCGGCCCGCGTTTTCACCCTGCATGTTGCCGATCTTGATGTTCGTGATCCGCGACAGCGACCACGTTTCCCCGCTCTGTTGCCATTCGAATTGCCACGTGGTCGTGATCGGACGGCCGCCGGTGAACTCCTGCTCGCTCATGATGGTCATCGTGACGTTGATGACGGTGTCGGTTTGCTCCGGGGTGGTCGAGAGGATGCGGACATTTTTCAGGCCGTACTGATCGACGGCTTTCTTGGCGCCGGCGATGATTTCGTCGCGCGTGCCGTAGACCTCGGCGGCGCCGCCGAGGACGTGCAGGGACGTCAGCGGGTCAAGGATCGTCTTCAGCGTCGCCCAGTCGCGTTTTTCTACTGAATAGACCAACTGCTTCGACTGTTTCGTCACCTTCTCGACGTCGGTGTCAACGAAGTGGCTGACCAGCAGCACCAACCCCGCGGCGAGCACGAAGAGCAGGCCGGCGTTGCGGACTTTGGTCTCGCGGCGGCGGTTTCCGTTCCAGAACAAGGCGATCCCGAGGAACGCGAGCGTCGTCGGAAGCCACCACGGCGCGTCAAAAAGTAGTCGGGCCATTGCGATTTTCATCCTTCGTCGGCGGATCGTCCGATAACGGACGATGTGTCCTGGCGACGAAACAAATTCTCGTCCGCGAGCCGACACAATGATATGGCGCGGGCCGGGCGGCTCGTGACAGCCTCGCGCGCGTGACCCCCGGCAGGTGTTTGCTTATGACCGATCCGACGGCCGTCATTTCGATGATCCATGAAGGTGTCGAGCAAAACAGCGCCACGCGGCTGTTCCGCGGCGAGCCGGTGCTCGCCTGGACGCTGCGCCGACTCGAGCGCTCCGCGCGCCTCGCGCACATGGTCGTCATCTGCTGGGAAGACCAGGTGGGCGACGTCGAGCCAATCTGCGGCGGGCACGGCGCCAACGTGATGGTGAAGGGCCCGCGTACGCCGATCGCTTCGGTCGAAGCGGTGGCGGCGGTCCGGCGTTGGTCGGACGGCTGGCGCGGCGATCTGCGCGGCGCGTGCGATTTCGATCTCGGCTTTCATGCGCCGTGGGTCCGCGAGGCGATCGAAAATCTCGACGCCGACGCCGCGTTGCTGATCGACCCGTCCGCGGCGCTGGTCGATGCGACAATCATCGACCGGCTGCTCGAGCGGGCGGCGGTTCAGCCGGAATTCGATCTCTGCTACAGCCTCACGCCGCCCGGACTCGGTGGGGCGGTGGTAAAAATGCCGCTGCTCAAGCGTCTCGCGACGTCGGAGCTGCATCCGGGACACCTGCTTCATTCCACGACCGATCACCTCGGCTCCGTCGCGTGCGATGGCGCGCTGCCGCTGCCGACCGCCGTCACGCACGCGCATGGCAGCTTCAAGCTCGATTCGCTGCGGCAGATCTGGCGGATCACCAATGCGATGGTCGTGCTGAACGGTTCGCTGATCAAAAGCGAATCCGAAGCGCTCGTCGCGCGGTTGAGCGCCGAAGATTATCCGGATCCGCTGCCGCGCGACATCGTGCTCGAACTCACGACCGAGCGCGCGAGTCGGCCGACGTTTCGCCCGATGCGCCAACCCGGATTCCCACTGCGGCGGATGACGACCGAAGTCGCGCTGCGGCTGTTCAAGGAATGCTCGATGTTCGACGACGTCCGCCTGACGCTGGCCGGCGCGGGCGACCCGATGCTGGCGACAAATATGTACGAGATCGTCGAGGCGGCGCTCGAAGCGGGCGTCAGCGCGATCCGCATCGAGACGGATCTGCTCGCGGTCGATGCGATCCTCGCGGCCCGCGAGTTGGCCGGTGCGGTCGATATTCTCGGAGTCCATCTGCCCGCGTGCAGCGAGCAGGTGTACGAGGACGTGATGGGCGTCAACGCGTATCAGAAGGTGCTGACGAACATCGAGCGTTTTCATAGCGAGCAGGACGTCGGCGATCGTGGTACGCCGCTGCTGATTCCGCTGTTCACCCCGACGCCGCACAATGCGGAGGAGGAAAAGACGTGGTTCGAGCGCTGGCCGTACGGCGTCAGCGTCGCCCACTCGATGGCGCCGGCGGGGACGAAGCTGATCGTGCTGGCGGACGGGCGGATCGTCTCAAACGACCCGGCCGGCTCAACGCTCGGCGTCGTCGGCCAGACGTCGATCGCGCAGGCGTGGCTCAAACATCCGCTGCTAGCGGCGTGATCGTTATAAAGCGAGGATCGAGGATGGAGGATCGACGATGGCGCCCAGAAAACGTCGTCATCCATCCTCCTTGTTCCATTCTCTATCCTCATTTTCCTGTGAAATCCTTGGTCGCACGGCCGCGCGCATGGTAGACTTCCCGCGACACATCTGACGGACCTGGAAAAATTGAGGAGGTTTTGCATGAACGACCCGCGTCAACCCGTGCAACCTGCGCCTGCCGCCCCGGCAATGCCGCGCCCCGTTCCCGCGCCCGCGCCCGGCCAAACCGCGACCATGCCGCGTCCCGCAACCGCGCCGCAGCCGCTGCACGCGCCGCAGCAAGTGCGTCCCGTCGCTTCGCCCGGGCAACACGCGCCGCATCCGGCGCATGCGCCGCACGCCGCCCCTGTCGGGCAGCCGCATGCCGCGCCGCAGGGCCTGCCGCGCCAGCCCGCCGGCAACGCGATCAATCCGGCTACGGTCAACCGCGCGCCAGTCGATGACGAAGCCATCTCGCTCGTCGAAGACGGCGACGACAATCTGGACGGCCCCGCGCCGGCGACGCCGTCCAAGATCAAGTTCGGCGCCGATATTGGCGTGAAGAAGCACGCGTGGAAGCGCCAGCTCAAGCAGACCGGCTCAGGCGCCTGCCGTGTCCGCACCTTCCACGGAAAACTCAGCGACCAGGGACTCGACTACATCGACGAAGCAATCAACGTCTGGCTCGACGACCACCCTGACGTCGACATCAAGTTCGTCACGACGAACGTGGGGATGTTCGATGGGAAGTTCAAGGATCTGGCGCTGATCGTGAATGTGTGGTATTGAGTCAGAAAATCCGAATGACGAAACCAGAATGACGAATCAAATCCGATCGACGAATGACGAAACGCATCTTGTTTTGTCATTCGGGCTTCGTCATTGATTCGGATTTCTGGTTTCGTTATTCGAGTTTCCGCCCACGGCTTAACTCAGCACGAGTTTTTCCCGTAGATCCTGAGTGCCTGCGACATTCTTCAGCGGCAGCACGACCCAGAAGGTCGATCCGCGCCCGGGCGTGCTGTCGACGCCGATCGTGCCGCCCAGAAGCGTGATCAGTTCCTTTGAGATCGCCAGCCCGAGGCCGGTGCCGCTGTGGATGCGCGTGTGGGAGGCGTCGATCTGGCGGAATTTTTCGAAGATCAGTTGGTGCTGCTCGGTCGGAATTCCCGGGCCGCGGTCGGTGACGAGAACGCGGACGCCGCCGTCTTCGTCGCGCTGGGCGCGCAGGTCGATGCGTGCGCCGGCGGGAGAAAACTTGATCGCATTGGAGAGAAAGTTGTAGAGCACCTGTTGGAGCTTGGCCGGATCGGTTTCGATGATCGGCACGTCCGGGGCGACGGTGCTGAGCAGCACGAGGTTTTTCTGCTCTGACAGCGGCTTCAACACGCTCGTCAAACCTTCGAACAAATCGTTGAGCGAGAGCGGCTCCGAGCGGATTTCCATTCGACCGGCCTCAATCTTCGCGAGGTCGAGCAGGTCGTTGATCAGGTCGAGCAGGTTTCGGCCGCTGGAGAGGATGTTTTGAAGATAGCGGGCGGCTTTCGCGTCGTGATTGGCGGCGTCTTTGAGCAGGTCGGCGAAGCCGAGAATCGAATTGAGCGGCGTGCGCAGCTCGTGGCTGACGTTGGCTAAAAATTCGCTCTTGAGACGGTTCGCCTCGTACAGCGCGACGTTGCTTTCGGATAATTGGCCGAGCTTGATGTCGAGACTTTTGTTGACGGCGCGGAGCTGGTCGGCGCTCAGCTTCAGGTTCGCCAGCATCGTGTTGAACGTCTCGGAGAGCTGCTGGAATTCATCGCCCGTGCTGATGTCGGAGCGGATGTTGAGATCGCCCTGGCTGACTTTTTCCGCCGTCTCCTGGAGCACGCGCACCGGCTGGAGGATCAAGCGGGTGGTGATGAGGTAGAAGACGATGATCGCGAGCGTCCCGGCGAGCAGGCCGGCGGTGAGGATGAAGACGCGATTCAACAGCTTCTGCCGCGTCTCGATCTGTGAGGGAATGTCGACGCTGACGAGGCCGACGATTTTCGTGTCGGCTTCGGCGGTGGGCGCGGGCGCGGTCGTTGGCGAGCCAAGCGCGGCGGCCACCCATGACTCATCTGCACTGACGTGACATTTCACGCACGATGTTTCCGCGCGCGCAAATCGGTATCCCTGCCCGCCGTCCGGCGTGTCATAGGTTTCGGCGACCGTCAGATCTCGACGTTCAACCAGCCTGCGGATCGCGCGACGTTCGAAGCGCGTCAGCGTCGCGTCATCGTGCTTCGGGCCGACGAGCAGCAATCGCGGCGGCGTCATCGGCTCGCCTTCGCCGATCGGCGCCGTCGTCGGTGGCGCGACGAGGACGAGCGGTCGTGTCGAGGCGGACGTAGCGGCGGCGGCGACTTTCGGATTCGCCAGGTGCGACCGGATCGCGTAATCAATCAGCGTCCGCGCAGAGCGCTCGTTGAGCTGCTCGGTCAACTGTTCCATGCGCTGCCACGGCACGAACAGCGCGGCGGCGATGATCAAGACCACCGCCGCCCCGAAGAGCAACTGGCACTTGGCCGCGAGGGAGATGTGCAGTTGCCGAATCCGCTTCAACATCATGGTTTTGGCCGCGCGGGTGAGATTGTATTCATGGGGCTCAAAACTGACACACCGCCGCTGCCGCCCGCCAGTTGCGTCCGCCGTGGCAACGTGGGCAAGTGCAATGTTGTCGCCATGGAATTTGTGCGTTGTGGGCTAAGAATGGGGTGTGGTATGACAACAAGTCGGGTCGGACGAAGTTTCACTACCCTGTCAGGAAGCAGTATGACACATGCGGGCCGAGTGCTGGTCGTTGAGGACCAGGAGATCGAACGCCGGGCGATCAGTCAGCTCCTCAAAGCTGAGGGACTGACTGTCTTCGGAGCTGAAAGTGCCGACAAGGCATTGGGCTACGTCGATGAGAACATCGACGTCGTGCTGAGCGATCTGCACATGGGGGACGTCAGCGGGATCGACCTGCTGCAACTGTGGAAAAAGCGCCAGCCGGATACGCAGTTCATCGTGATGACCGGACACGATTCGTCGAAGGTCGCCGTCGAGGCGATGAAGAGCGGCGCGTTCGATTACGTCACGAAGCCGGTCAACCCGGACGAACTCGTGCTGATGATCAAGCGCGCGGTCGAAACGCTGCAAAAAGACAAGGAAATCGACAATTTACGCCGCCGGCTGGACGTGAAGTTCGGCGTCGACCAGATCGTCGGGCAGTCCAAGCAGATGAAGGACGTCTTCGCGCGCATCCAGCGCGCGGCGCCCGTCGACAGCACGGTTTTGATCCTCGGCGAAAGCGGCACGGGCAAGGAGCTCGTCGCCCAGGCGTTGCACCAGAACAGCCCGCGGAAGAAAGGGCCGTTCGTTCCCATCAACGTGGCGGCGGTGCCGGCGACGCTCGTCGAGAGCGAACTGTTCGGCCACGTCCGCGGCGCGTTCACAGGCGCGACCGACAAGCGCATGGGACGTTTCGAGCAGGCGGACAACGGGACCTTGTTCATCGATGAAATTGGCGACTTCGAGCTCGGCTTGCAGGCGAAGCTGTTGCGCGTGCTCGAGACGATGACGATCACGCCAGTCGGCGGGCACGAGGACCGTAAGGTGAACGTGCGCGTCCTGGCCGCGACGAGCCGCGACATCCGTAAGATGGTTGGCGAAGGGACGTTCCGCGAGGACCTGTACTACCGGCTCAACGTTATCCCGATCGTCCTGCCCCCGCTGCGCGACCGCCCGGACGACATACCGATTCTGGTCGAGCATTTTCTCAAAGACATCGCCTCCAGCAAAGGCACGCCTCCGCGGCGGATTTCGCCGGAAGTGATGCGGCGGTTCCAGAACTACCGCTGGCAGGGCAACGTCCGCGAGTTGCGGAACGTTCTTGAGCAGATGATGGTCTTGGCGGACGGGGAGTTCCTCACCGAGCGCGATCTGCCGGAACAGGTCGCTGAAAGCGCACAAACCGCGCCAAATCCGAGCGAGATCCCGACGGGTTTGACGATGGACGAACTCGAGAAGCTCGCGATCACAAAGGCGCTCGACCAATGTGCCGGGAACCGGACCCACGCGGCAAATCGTCTGGGTATCTCGGTGCGGACGTTGCAGCGAAAACTTCA
>JAXDMN010000315.1:0-16064 GCA_034666045.1 Phycisphaerales bacterium
GTCGGTGGCCAGGCGGGCGAGGTCGGTCTGGTATTTTTTCAGCTCCGCGGACGTCAGCGGTTTGCTGATCTTGATGTCCTGCTGGTACAGATCCAAGCCGAGGTTGATCTGGCTTTTGGCGCACCCACCGGCGATCGACACCGCCAAAACTACCACCGCGGTCGCAAGACCCGTTGTTGCGCGCATCGGCGGCTCCTTTTATGGTTGAACGGCATCCACGAGGTTCAAGATGGCATCGATCTGCCCGACCGCCGTGCCGACGACGGTCGTGTCCGCCTTCGTCGCGTCGATCGCGCGCTGTATCTGGTCGGCAACCGCGGTGTCGGACTTGCGATCGACCGTCTGCTTTGCCTCGTCAGATACGACATCGTTTTGCACGCGCTGCGCGACCACGCCGGCAAGCTGATTCACCGACAGGGCAGTCTGCTCGCTCTCGGCAAAGTTCGAAATGTTCCCGATGACTTCATCAGGATTGGATGAGAGGATGAAGACCAGCTTGTCGTCGGAGTGGTTGAGGATCATTCCCTTAAGCGGGTTGTATTCGATCTCGACCGCCTTGGCGCCCTCGAGCGGCGATCCGATTGAGGCCGGGTAGGAGAGGATGCGCCGGCGGGTCTCCAGCAGAGTTCTGAGCTTCGCCGGGTCACCGTCCGGATTGGCGGCTTCTTGGAGCCAAGCCTTGGTCGTTTCGAGGACCCTTTGGTTGTAGGCAGCTTCCAACTCGGTGCGGACCGCGATCGCCGAGACGCCACCTGCGGTCGTGACTTCACCAAATACGTTGTCAACCGCGCGGGTAGGGAAGTAGCCGGAGCGGTACTCGCTGTCGCCCAGCACCGTGTACGCATCGACGGTAAGCCGGTAATAATTGGTGTTGTTGCCGTTGGGGATAGCGTAGTAGTGAGTTTCTGTCACATGGGTTTGTCCGCACCCCGCGCCGGCGAGTGCGGTTACGGCAGTAACTGCCGCGAGGCGGACCATTCGATGCCAGCGTAATTTCATGATGACCTCCCTGGTCCCGGAGCGACGCAGACAGAAACGCAGTGGCGTCGCATTGCCGTGTGAAACGTAGACGCGCGCCCCCCGCAGGCCAACACAATTTCGTTTTCGCGACACCGCAAATAGCTCAATGCGCGGTCAGGAGCCGATCCAACAACGGCCAGCTAAGTCGCCAACGGGGCGGCGGGAAGAAAACCCCCGGCACCCTCACCGTGCACTTTCTTCCCCTTTCTTGGCCGGCGGGTGGAGAGGCTTTGCGATGCACCGACGACGAAGCCAACGTTCGCGTCGATCGTTAACCACATTCGACGCCCACCGCCCCGAGCGCTCGGCCGAGAGGCCGGCGACGCTTACCGCTCGGCGAACGATACGCTGGCGGCGCTGGCCATGCTGCGGCGAGCGGTTTTGCGAACTCGGCGTTGGCCTAAGTCCTTGTTCACCAAAAAGTGAAACGGTTTAACCCGCGACGCCGGGGCGTCGCCGGGCGTCCGCCGACGAATTCCTACCCATGCGGCCGACGTTTGTAAGTCGTTATTTTTCGAAGCGGGACGCAAAAATGCAGGCCCAACTCCTGGCCCGGCCTGCAATAAAAAACGCCTCGGCCCGGACCGGTCGCCGCACTTTTCGGGGCTCGGATGAGTCCAAAGTCGTCGCCGAGCCGAAACGCGGCAAACGGGTCGGCCGCCGCGGCAATGACCCTTCGCGCTTTTCGCGCGCGAGTGAGCAGGTGTGCATGACTCTGCGTCAGTGGGCGCGCGATGGCGTGTGAGTGCGTGCGAGTGCGCGCAACACTGCGCGTCTGCCGGGCGTTTGCCGCGCGTCCGCGCGCTTCCGCGCGGCGCTCGCCATCCAAAATCTCACCGCTTCTTCGTCTCGCGCACGACCGGCGATTGACTGAGCGTAAACAGCACGACTTCTTCCCCCGTCAGCGTGCTGATGTCGTGATGAAAGCTCACCACGCGCGCGCCGGTGATCTCCGTGACCATCGTCTCCATCGTCGGCCGCGCGATCTCGAGGAGTTGGCTGCGCACCTGCTTGAGCAGATCGCGGCCCTTCTCCGGCGGGAGTGTTTTGACCAGGTGCTGCTCGGCTGCGGTCAGCACGCCCTTGAGGCGCACGACGATCAAATCTTCGATCAGGTGCGCGCGCACGTCCTTGGGTCCGCGGCCCATGTATTCCTGCTCGAAGCGGGTCATCCCGTCCGCGATCGCGCTTTGAATTTCGCCTTGGGTTTTCATCGGGTCGGAGAATATACCGGATATTCCATGACAATGACTAACCGCGAAAGGGTGGAACATCCGATGAAGGGCGGCAGGAGCAACGCATTGGCAGCTCCCGGCATAACTTTGCAAATCATCGGATGACTAATTGAAGGGTAGCTCAGCTGCGACCGCAGCCGGGAGACCCGTCAACGAGTAAGCCGACGCGACCGAACGCCACCGTATGTGGCCATCGGGCGCGTCGGCTTTTTTTTTGGCTTGGGCGAACTGTCGCAGGCGGAATGGATTTCGGCCTTTCTGTCCTTCAACGGAGTTTCTTTTCATGAAGCGAGCATCACGACGTCCGGCGGCCCTTTTTGTCTCCAAGCGCAACCTTCAAACCGCCAACGCGCTCCGTCGCGCGGCCGTTGAGGTGCTCGAGCCACGACGCTTTCTCTCCGGCAGCGTCACCGCGACCGTCGACCACGGCAATCTGACCATCCTCGGCGACGCCGAGGCGAACGCCATCGTCGTCGATCAGACCGGCCTCGCCGCCGGCGAGGTGCGCATCCTCGGAACGGGCGGCACCACCGTCAATGATCAGTCCGCCGCCGTCGTCCTCACCGGCATCACGCGCGGCGTCGGCATCCGCACCGGCGCGGGCGACGACACCGTCACCGTGCGCGACATCAACCTCCCGGGCACCCTCTGGATCAACGCCGACGGCGGCGCCAACACGGTCGCCCTCGATAACGTCGACGTCGCGCAATCGCTCCACATCACCAATGAATCCAACGTCGGCGTGACCGTCACCATCGACGACACGACCGTCGGCAAGCATTTCCGCATGGAAACGCTCGGCGGCGGACTCAACGCCACCATCCGCGCGCTCGAAGTGCAAGCCAAGACCGACATCGGCAGCGGCAACGGCGACGACACCGTCCTGATCGATGACTCGACCTTCCACGGCCGCGCGTATCTCTATACCGGCAAGGGCGACGACGTCATCGAGATCGACGCCAACGGCAGCCCATCCGGCGCGCCGACGACCTTCGACGCACTCGTCTCCGTCTCGATGAAGCAGGGCGATGATTCGCTCCAGCTCGGCGTCGCCGGCGAGAGCGGAAACAGCGTCGTCTTCTCCGGCAAAGCCAAGCTCCGCGGCGGCAAGGGGACCGACACCCTGCTCGCAGGCGATCTCGATCTCACCGACGGCCGCTTCCGCGTGAAGGAGTTTGAGGACAACACCTCGACCCCGGACACGACCGCGCCGACGGTCAGCTCCACCAACCCGGCCGACGACGCGACCGGCGTCGCCCGCAACAAGAAAATCACCGCCACTTTTTCTGAGCCGATGAACGCCGCCACGATCGTCGCCGCCAACGTCACGCTGACCGGCCCGGGCGCCGCCGTCGTCACTGGCAGCGTCGATTACATCGGCACCACGATGACGTTCACCCCGGCCGACGCGCTCGCCGCCGATACCGAGTACACCCTGACGATCACCACCGGCGCCACCGACGTCGCCGGCAACGCGCTCGCCGCCGACGACGTCACGACCTTCACCACCGGCACGACGCTCGACACCACCGCTCCGACCGTCAGCTCCACCAGCCCGGCCGACGATGAAACCGGCGTCGCCTTCAACAAGAAAATCGCCGCCACTTTCAATGAGCCGATGGATCCGCTCACGCTGACCAACTCGACGGTGACCGTCACCGGCGCGGGCGGCGCCAACGTCGCCGGCAGCATCGGCTACGCCGGCTCCACGATGACCTTCACCCCGACCAACCCGCTCGCCGCGAACACCGTCTTCACCGCGACGATCACCACCGGCGCCGAAGACCTCGCCGGCAACGCCCTGGCCAGCAATTTCGTCTGGAACTTCACCACCGGCGCGACCGCCGACACGACGCGGCCGACGGTCACCTCGACCGACCCGACCGATCTGAAGACCAACGTCGCCATTAACAAGACGATCGCCGCCGTCTTCAACGAATCGATGGACGCGCTGACCATCACCGGCAAGTTCAAGTTGACCGGCCCCGGCAACGCGAACGTCGCCGGCCTCGTCGAGTACGACGCCGCCACCAAGACCGCGACGTTCAACCCGTCGAGCAACCTCGCCCCCAGCACCACCTACACCGCCACCATCACCGGCGGAAACAATGGTGTCGAAGACTCAGCCGGCAACGCTTTGTTGAGCGACAAGGTCTGGACCTTCACCACCGGCACGCAGATCGCCCAGGCCCCGATCGAGCTCGGCCGCGCCGCCCCGTTCGCAGTGATGGCGACCGCCTCGATCAGCGGCACCGCCAACGACATCAACGGCGACGTCGGCCTCAGCCCCGGCACCGCGCAGGGATTCCCGCCGTCGGAAGTGAACGGCAGCATCCACGTCAACGATCAGACGATCATCGACGCCCAAACCGATCTCCTCGCCGCGTACAACGACGCCGTCAGCCGCACGGTGACTTCGCAAAGTCTCCCCGGCAACATGGGCGGCCTCACCTTCACGCCCGGCCTCTACACCAACTCGACGTCGGTGCTCATCTCCGGCGCCGGCCCGCTCAACAACGTCACCCTCGACGCCCAGGGCGACGCCAACGCCATCTTCATCTTCAAGATGGGCTCGACGCTCACCACCGGCCCCGGCGCGCAAGTGATCCTCGCCGGCGGCGCCAAGGCGGACAACATCTTCTGGCAGGTCGGCACCTCCGCCACCCTCGACACGACCACCCAGTTCAAGGGCAACATCCTCGCCGCCGTCACGATCACCGTGAACACCGGCTCGGATGTCGTCGGCCGCCTGCTGGCCGGCTCAAACTCCGACGGCTCCGTCACGGTCAACGCCAGCACGGTGACCGTGCCGACGTAAAAATTCACGCGTCGAGTTTTTCATTCGCACAAGCCACACGCCCGCACGCTCATCGCGTGCGGGCGTGTGTTTGCGCGGCGGATGGGTAAGACAGGTCGTGATTCATCCCTGCGCGCCTCGCGCACTCCCGCTTCCCGGTACGCCGGGGAGAGGGCGGGGGAGAGGGGCGAGCGGCGTGACACGTCGCGCACCGTCGGAGCGCGCGGTTTAATCCCGATCCGGGCGGCGCACAAAGAAAGCAAAATTCCCGCGCCAAAAAAGCTTGGCCATTAACCTAACAACCACCGTACAATATCCGCCATGCCGGACGAGGTCACTGACTTTCTCCTGGAGGCGTGGCGGCGCGTGCGCGAAACCTTGCGCAACAATCCCATCGACGTCGCCAAGCGCCTCCGCCGTGGCCGCGACGTCTGGACCAAACGCCCGCCGCGGGCATGGTGCCTCGCAATCCGAGCATCCGACACACGCATCACCCCGATGACCGCGCGCTGTGAACCGGAGGACGCCGCCTACCCGCGCGAGGCGATGTCACCGCACCTGCGCACCTCGTCACACGCGCCGCATCGAGTGACGGTGGACGCGACGCTGCTGGCCATGCTCACCGAGCGCGTGCGCGTTGACGGCTGCGGCGAACCGCACGAACAACTCGCCCAGCGCCTCGGCCGCCACAAGATGGGCCTGCGCATCGCGCGCGCCAAGGCCAAGCTCAAGACGTATCACGAGTCGCCCACCGGCGGGCGCGGCGGCAACCCGCGACCGATCGTCTCCGCCGGCGATTCGCTCGATCCCGGCGCGCACCTCTTCCAGCGCCCCGACCGCGCATGGGGATGGACCGGCATCCTCGCGCCCTGGCGGCTGCCCGACGACCTGCCGCCGCAGACCATCCAGCGCGTCCCGTTCTGCATCGATCGCACGCGCGCGTTCATCGACAAGACCAACCTCCACCCCGAGCACCCGCTTGTCGATCCGCCGCCGCGAAAACCATCGCCCTACAAGCTCGGCAAGCCGCTCGTCATCGACAACGCGCAGTACAAGTGGAAGGGCGAGCAGTTTGTCGGCTACGACTGGCGCGCCGCCGAAACCAATCCGCTCATCCGCGAGAACTACGAGTTCTTCCAGCGCCGCCGCGAGCGCGTACGCCGGTGGCGAAAAGCGCGCGCCGCGCGCGGCGACGCGAACCGGCCCGCGGGCGCGGGCGGCGGCGGCTCCCTCCTCTTCCGCGGCTGGATGTGGCTCTGCCCCATCTGCGGCCGACGCAGCAAAGTCCTCTTCTACCCGCTCCCCCCGGTGAACGTCCTCCGCGGCTACGGCACGCTGCGCGAGGACGACATCATCGACGCCGCCTTCGTCCTCGAACCCTCCCTCCGCCAACCGCCGACGCCACACTTCTCCGGCCTCGCCTGCCACAAGTGCCACGGCGTCTTCACCATCACCCGCGCCCGCAACTGCGCCTGGAATGAGATCGTCACGTATTTGTCCGGCGGCCTCCTCTACGGCCACGAAGTCCCCACACCGAGTTGGTTCACCCCCGACCGCAAGCGCGAATTCCGCCCCTGCCTGGGCCGCGCCCCCTCCAAGCGCCTCCCCCAAATCGCCACCCTGATCCTCCGCGGCCTCTCCTACACCCAAATCGCCCGCAAGCTGGGCATCACCAAGGACACGGTCTCCGGCCACGTCCAACGCCTCTACAAACTCCACAAAGTCCGCGGCCGCGCGAACTTGGAGCGGAAACTGGCGGCCGAAACCGCCGACGCGGAGCCGGCATCCCTCGGCGATCGTTCGTAACGTCCCCGCGCGGCGTCGGGGCGGTGCTTCGGAGTTCATCCGGTGTGTGGAACATACGGATGCTTACACCTGGGCGAGGAAATCCGTAAAGTCTTACCAAAGGGGATGTCCGACACAACACCCACAACCTCGCCAACCGCCGCCCGTGATGGAGCCGATCCCGGCGACCAGATGCAGCGGAACGTCAGGTACCAGCACGCGTACGGCGTGGTCGTCCTCACCGCCGCGCTGCGAGGCGAACTGCCGTACATCTCAATCTGGTGCGAGCAGCATGAGGACGTCCTCGCCGAACGTCCAGACGCCCTATACGACGCGTTGCAAATCAAAACGAAGAAGCCGGAGGACGGCGCTTGGGTCTGGGCTGATGACGGTCTGCGGGACAGCGTCAAACGATTCGTTCGGCTGGACAAGAAGTTTCCCGGTCGCATCAGCGGCTTCAGCTTCGTGTCCAATGTCGCCTGTCACGAGTCGAAGGCGGAAGGACAGATCAAGCGCAGCCCGCCGCTGCTCGTGCGCGCGATCGTCGCTGGCGCGCCGTTGGACGGCGAACTAAAGAGCGCAATGGAGACGCTCTACAAACACTGTGACTGCGCGGAAGCAGATCTCGCCGCTGTCTTAAAGCGTCTGAGCTTTCAGCAGGGCCCACCGCGCGAACACATGCTCGAGGTCGTCGCACATCGACACGTGGCGAGATGCGTTCAGTGTCAGCACATGAACTCAGTGCTGCTCGATGCCTGCGTTGATGTACTTGCGCAAATAGTCGCGCGGGCGTCTTCCTTGGATGTGCGAGACGGGAAGAACGACTTCTGGGCGCTTGCCGGAAGCGATCGTCAGGATCCGTTTTTGGCGGCAAAACGGATTCATGTTTCGGTGGTCCGCGAGGTGCTGGACGAGCTGCATAGCGCTCCGTTTCGCTACTCATCTATGAAGGCGATGCCGAAGATCGGGACGGGGACGGACTACCTCTCGGTCATGAATCAGAAGCTCGTCCGAGGGGGCCTAGCCGAGTACGTCGAGTTGATGACCCACCGTACCGAGTCGGCGGAACGACACCTCCTCGAGTTGCAGAGCCTCGATCCAGCCAGTTTTGACACGAAGTTCAACCAGCTGGTCTCGGTCGTCAAAGCGCAGTGCGATGAGGCTCGACTCGATACTGCGACCGACGGAGCCTTGTACGGAAAGCCAATGCTGCGCGAAGTCCACCGCCGACTGCGCGAACTCGCCCAGACGCGGCCCGCGATGGTTCATGGCGCAGAATATGATCTCCTCGCGGGCATCGCCGGGCTGCTCACGGGCGACTGCAAAGTCTGGTGGGGCGAGCAGTTTAATGTGGAGGTGGCGGCATGAGCCTCCGTATCATCCGCGCCGCGTCACAGGCTGAGCGTTCGGACGACCTGCATGTTGCGCGCATGCTCGTGCTGTTGCTGGCCGCTGGCGGCAAGAAGGGAAAGAAGACCGTCGAGGGTATCACCAAGTTGGCGAAGATGGACTTTCTATTGCGGTACCCGAACTGCCTCGAACGTGTCCTGAAGGATACCGGTGGCGACATTGCGTCGGCTGATGTCAAGCCATATGAGCGCAACACGGTCGAGTCCAAGATGATCCGGTTCAGATACGGACCGTGGGACGGACGCTACCGAAGATGGATCGGGATCTTGGTCGCCAAGGGCCTCGTGTCGACCTACGCGAAGGGGAGGACAGTTCACGTCTTGCTTACGGATCCAGGCCGCGAAATTGCTGACGCGATCGCGAAGCAGCCGGAGTTTGCGGACATAAGCAACCGGAGCGGGCTAGTTGTGGAGGCAGTGGGGCACATGTCCGCAACACGCCTGAAGGAGTTCGTCTACAAGGAGTTCCCCGAAATCGTGAATCTGCGGTGGGGGCAGGAGATCGAGCTATGAAGATGCGCATCCATCAGCTTGTGATCCTCTGCCAAGGCTATCACGAAGCCATCAACTTCGGCGACGTCTCCTACTTCCACGGACCAATGGGCGCCGGAAAGTCCACCATTGCACGACTCGTGGACTTCTGCCTTGGCGGCAATCTCCCCATGACGCCCGCTCTGCATTCGGAATTCCTGGCAGCCCAGCTTCGCTTGACGGTTAACGGAAATGCACTGCTTATCGAGCGAGGCCGCGCTGCGACCACCGCGCTGGCCCAGTGGAACGCAGGGAAAGATCGTCACGAAGTGATCGTGCCGATTCGATCGCCGAGCGGGGAGGTAGTGCCGGAGACGGGCATCGAGGTGTTGTCAGACCTATTCTACCACTTGGCCGGCATGGCACCGCCGAAGGTCCGCAGGAGCAAGCTCAAGGAGGATTCAGAGCTCGGGCGCCTCAGTTTGCGCGATCTACTCTGGTACTGCTACCTCGATCAGGAGTCGATGGACAGCGACTTTTTCCACCTTGATAGCGGCGCCGACAGCTTCAAACGGCTCAAAAGTCGAGACGTGCTTCGCTTCCTGCTCGGATTTCATCAGGAGAGGGTGTCGGAGCTTGAGGCGGAACTTGAACTGCTGCGTACGCGACGCCTTCGCCTGGAAGGCGGAGCAGAGGCGCTGAAGCAGGCGCTAATGTCCGCGAACCTTTCCTCGCAGATGGAGATCGACGGGAGACTCAGCGAGATCAAGGACAGGATAGACCAGCTTTCTCGCGCCATCGCTGGAATAAGTGAGGAGGCCGGCCAGCTCGTGCAGCACGCGACCGAGGCGCTTCGTGGGCGGGGCCGGGACCTTGCCAAGCAGTTAGCCGAGACCGATGACGCGGTGACGTCGCTCGTTCGCGTAGTTCAGGACGACCGCCGTCATCTGAATGAGCTTCGCATCCTGTCCACAAAGTTCCGACGCATGGCATCAGCTCGTGCCGTCCTCAATAATGTTGAATTTGAGACGTGCCCGAGGTGCGCAAAACCGCTTCCAGTCCGGCCGGATGAATCGTGCCGCGTATGCGGTCAGTCAGATGCAATCCAGCCCACCGAGTCTGATCAACTTGATGCAACTGACGTCGATTTGACTGCACGCTCGAGTGAAATCGACGACGCGATCAAGCGGCGGGGAGATCAGCTTGTCGTATATCGTCGCCGGGCAGAGGAACTTGCCACACAGAAGGTGCAGATCGATCAACAACTTGACCAAGCCAGCAGGTCGTATGACTCCGCATATCTTTCTCGCGCCTTAGCGATGGAGCAGGAGCGGGCCCGCCTCGTCGGCGAAGCGGTTCAATTAGAACGGCTGCGGGTGCTTCCACAGACGGTCGAGGATCGACTGCGCGAGGCGCGGGAGATCGAGGCTCGGGAAGCCAAAGTGCGCGAGGATCTCAAGGCCGCGAGGTCCGCGGCGGAACGCGACGCCGGCAATCTCCGCGAACTAGAACGACTCTTTCTGGACTGTCTCATGCGTGCGCGCGTTCCGGGCTTCAATCCTACGGACGTCGTTCAAATGCGGTCGCCGACATTCGTGCCGGAGGTTAGCGCTCCTGAGGCGAAAGACATGATCATCACGTCCTTCGCAAACCTCGGGAGTGGGGGGAAGAAAACCCTGTTCAAGTGCTGCTTTGCACTCGCCATCCACCGTCTTGCCGGTAAGGTCGGCGCTGCGCTGCCGACACTGCTGATCATCGACTCACCGATGAAGAATATCAGCGAGCGGGAAAACAGAGAGCAATTTGAGGGGTTCCACGCCTTGGTCTACGAACTCGTGCTCGACGAACTGCGTGGGACGCAGGTCGTCCTTATCGATAAGGAATATCTCGCCCCACCCGTAGGCTTCGAGCTCGAACTGGTGGAACGGCGACTGTCTCCAGAAGAGCCGCTACTGAGTGGTTTTAAGGGTACCCCGCCAATCGACCCTGACGATCATGGCACGCAGAAGCCGGCCGCCGATGCCCCCTCAGGGGGCGCCGCGCCATCGGATGATCAGCGTGATCGCAGGTCGAACTCCGGATAATCGCCGCCCGCGGCGCACGCACGTTTGTATCCGCTCCAACTATCTCGCCTCGGTTAAGGTCCGGAATTCCTACAACTCCAGCCGACGTTTGTAAGTCGTTATTTTTCGCGGGGAGGTCGAAAAATGCGGGCCTAAGCCTTGGCCGGGCCGGGAGTAAAAAACGCCTCGGCCCGGACCGGCCGCCGCACGGGGCGAGGGTCGGATGAGTCGCAAGTTGTCGCCGACACAAAACGCGGCAAACGGGTCGGGCGTGGCGGGAATGACCATCGCTCGTTGCGTGGGTACTGTTGGGGCAGCGCAGCCGGACAATCCGAAGCACGAAGTTCGAAGCACGAAACTCGAAACAAATCCGAACAACGGCAAGGCGAAATGACTGAAACGCGGGGGATGATCCGTTTCGATGATTTTTTCATTCGTGCTTGCCGTTTGTTTCGAGTTTCGGATTTCGTGCGTCGTGCTTTGCCGGATCGCGTGCCGCCGTGCCTTCGTGCCTCAGTGCCTCTCCTCAGCTACCATCCCCGCCAATGATCCTCGCAGGCGATATCGGCGGAACGAACACGCGGCTGGCGCTGTTCGATGACGAACTTTTAAAGAAGCACGAGCAGATGTTCGTCAACCAGGGACGCGAAGGGCAGGGGGAGCAGGGGGGGCTTACGGAGATCGTGCGCGAATTTCTCGGCGCGGCGAAGGACGCGGGAGTCGCGGGAAAGGTGGAGCGCGCGACGTTCGGCGTCGCGGGGCCGGTCAAGGAGGGCAGAGCGTCGATGACCAATCTGCCGTGGAAGCTGGATGAGCGGGAGCTCGCCCGCGAGCTGAAGATCGCAAAGGTCGCGCTGATCAATGATCTCGTGGCGCACGGCGAAGGGATCGAACTGCTGCGGCCGGAGCAGTTGATCACGATCCAGGCAGGCGAAGTCGTTCACGGCAATCGCGCGGTGATCGCGGCGGGGACGGGGCTCGGCGAAGGGGGGATCTTCTGGGATTCGGCACAGGGGGGAGGGGGGCGCGGGCGCTATCGCGCGTTCGCTTCGGAAGGTGGGCATTCCGATTTCGCGCCGCGCGATGATCGGCAGATCGCGCTGCTGAGATTTCTCAGGGAAAAATATCCGAATGCGAGCTGGGAGCGCGTGCTCTCCGGGCCGGGGTTGCGGAACATTTACGAGTTTTTGGTTCGGCCGGACCAGCTTGGTCCGTCGGCGGCGCTTGTCGAGGGGGAGATCACGCCATCCAAAATATCCGAGGCGGGAATGAAGGGGACGAACGCGGCGTGCGTGGAGGCGCTGGAGCTGTTCGTCGCGTTCTACGGGGCGGAGGCGGCGAATCTCGCGCTGAAGGTGATGGCGACCGGCGGCGTTTACCTCGGCGGCGGGATCGCGCCCAACATCGTCGCGAAATTGAACTCGGCCACGTTCATCGATGCGTTTCTCGCCACCGGGCCGCAGAACATTCGGGAAATCCTTCGCAAAATCCCGATTCATCTCGTCAATTTCGAGCTCAACGGGCTGTACGGCGCGGCGAACTTCGCGGCTCACCTATGATCCTGCCGGCGGCCCTTTCCATCGGGGCGCAAATCTCCATAATGTCCCGGTTCACGACCGGACAGCGGGCGTGACGATTTGCTGACGAAAGTTTTTTGACATTTTCTGCAAAAGAAGGATTCACGCATGGGCCCGACCAACGTCGCTTTGGTCAAGCTCTTTCAAGCCGATCAGAAGCTCCGCGAGGCGCAGGGGCGGCTGGACGCCACCACCAAGAACGTCCGCATCCAGGAGCGGCGCGTCCGCGACCTGAACGAGCGGATCGCGGCGCTGCAGAAGCAGCTCAAGGAGCAGCAGTCGCACGCCGGCACGCTCGACGTCGATCTCAAATCGCGCGATGCGCACATCGAGAAGCTCCGCACGCAACAACAGCAGGCGAAGAACAACAAGGAATACCAGGCGTTCCTCATCGAGATCAGCACCGGCAAGGTCGACCGTAACAAGATCGAAGAAGACGCGATCAAGGTGCTCGAGGGCGTCGAGAAGATCCAGGCGGAGCTGAAGGAGCTGCGCGAGCATCTCGAGACCGAAACCGCCAAGGCGGCGACGATGAAGTCGGAGATCACCGGACAGACGGCCGAGTTGCAGGCGGAGATCGACAGCATCAAGCCGGAGCGAGCGGCGGCGTCGCAGGCGGTGCCGCGGCAGGCGCGCGAGGCATTCGATCGGCTGGCGGATCGCTTCGACGGCGAGGCGATGAGCCCGCTCATCAAGCCGGATCGCCGCCGCGAGGAATACTCGTGCTCGGGCTGCATGATGGATCTCGTCCGCGACGTCTACAACAAGCTGCACGTGCGCGACGAGCTGGTCTTCTGCCCGAGCTGCCGGCGGATTTTGTATATCCCGGAAGATCTGCCGGTCGAAGCGGCGGTGCATAAGGTTAAGGAACGGAAAGAACGTCCGCAGAAAGCGCCGCCGGCGGGGACGAATCGGCAGACGTCTGCGGTCGACGTGCTGCGCAGCGTGACGCAAGATGCGGACGAAGACGAGAACGAAGTGGGCGATGATGAAGACTCCGGGGCGGCGCCCGCCGGGGAGGCTTCGGAAGTCGATCAGCCGGAGTCGGCGCAGCCGGAAGAATCGACGCCGCCGAATCAGCAATAACCCTCTGGCGCATCCGCGCCGCACGCGATGAGCGATCCCGCCGCCGCCGACGATGCCGATGAACAAAAAATCGAGCAGACGATGCGGGCGGCGCTGGCGGATCACGCGGCCGGCCGCTTCGCCGCGGCGCGGGACACCTACCAGCAGATTCTCATAAAAAATCCGAATCACGCGCGGGCGTTGCATTCGCTCGGTGTGCTCGAGAAGACGCTCGGCGACGCGGAGCGGGCGGTCGATCTCATCTCGCGCGCCATCGCGCTGCAACCGCAGGCGGCGGAGTTTCACAACAATGTCGGCGACGCGCTCATGGCGCTGGGGCGGACGGACGAAGCGGTCGCCGCGTTCGAGCGCGCGATCGCCGTCTCGCCCGAATATTTCAAGGCGTTCAACAATCTCGGCTTGGCGCGATTGCGACAGGGGCGGATCAGCGAGGCATCGGCGGCGCTGCTCAAGGCGATCGCGCTGAAGCCGGACTATTCGCGTGCGCTGGCGAACCTCGCCGGCGTGTTCACGCAATCGGGCCGGCACGCGGAGGCGCTGGAGTGTTACCGCCGTGCGGTGCAGTTCGATGGAAAATATGCGAGCGCGCACAGCAGCATGCTCATGCTGCTGAATTACATGGATCTGGAGCCGCAGCAGGTTTTCGCGGCGCATCGGGAGTGGGCGCTGCGCTACGCGGAACCGGTGACGGCGTCGGCTGCGAAAGCGCAAGCGGGTGGCGCGCGCGATGCGGGTCGTCCGCTGCGGATTGGTTACGTTTCGGGGGATTTTTCGAGTCACGCGGTCGCGGGTTTCTTCATGCCTGTGCTGAATTACCGCGATCGGCAGCGCGTGCACGTGACGTGTTACTCGAACGTCGCGCAGCCTGATGAGTTCACCCGCGAGATTGCGTGCCGCTGCGATGTGTGGCGGGAAATCGTGAACGTGAGCGATGACGACGCCGCCGAAATGGTCCGCCGCGACGGAATCGATGTGCTGGTCGACCTCGCGGGGCACAGCGCGAAGAACCGCCTGCTGCTGTTCGCGCGAAAGCCGGCACCGATCCAGGTGACGTGGCTGGGCTATCCGAACACGACCGGCATGAGCGCGATCGATTTTTTCCTCACCGACGCGCTGGCCGATCCGCCGGGTGTGACGGAGTCGCTGCACACGGAAAAGCTCATTCGCCTGCGAACGAACTGGTGCTACGCGGCGCCGGGGCCCGAGCTCGCGCCGGAAGTTGCTTCGCCGCCGGCGTCGCGCGGCGCGCGAGGAGTGACGTTTGGATCGTTCAACAATCTCGCGAAGCTGACGCCGCGCTGGCTGAGACTCTGGTCGCAGATCCTCGACGCGGTGCCGGATTCGCGGCTGCTGATCAAGTCCAATGTAAGCGGCGATGCGCAGGTGCAGGAATACGTACGCTCACACTTCGCAGATCCGAATCGCATCACCCTTCTCGGTCGCGACAACGATTTCCGTCGGCACTTCGAGCGCTATGGCGAGGTCGACATCATGCTCGATCCGTATCCGTACCACGGAACGACGATGACGTGCGAAGCGATGTGGATGGGCGTTCCGGTCGTCGTGATGGCGGGACAAACGCACGTCTCGCGCGTCGGGGTGAGCTTGTTGACCAGCGTGGGGCTAACGGAGTTGATTGCGAAGACGCCGGAGGAGTATGTCCAGATTGCGACGATGCTGGCGCGCGATGTGCCGCGGCTGGTTTCGCTTCTGCAGACGATGCGGCAGCGGATGCGCGCGTCGCCACTGCTCGATGGCGAAGGATTCGCTCGCGATTTGGAAGCCGTTCTACGTGGCTTGGCCGTCCCGGCCGAGCGCTCGGGCGAGACGCCCAAGCCACAATAAACTTAAAGTGACAGCTCGAGTGACTGCACGCCGCGGAAGGTGATGCCTTTTCGCCAGCGCGGCTTCTTCGTCAGCAATTTCAGATACGGGAATCGTCGCACGAGCGTGCCGATGACGATCGCTGCTTCCATCCGCGCCAGCGCGGCGCCGAGGCAGAAGTGGACGCCGGTGCCGAAGGACAAATGCTTGTTCTCCGCGCGGCGAAGATCGAGCTTGTCGGGATCTTTGAACACGGCCGGATCGCGATTGGCGGAGCCGACGGAGGCGAGCACGATGTCGCCGCGGTTGAGTTGCTGGTCGCGCATTTCGATCGGCTCGCCGGCGACGCGACTGGTCCACTGCACCGGCGGATCGTAGCGGAGCAGTTCTTCGATCGCGGAATCGATGATGTCGGGATTCTTCCGCAGGTCGTCGAGCTGATCGGGATGCCGCAGGAGCGCGAGTATCCCGTTGCCGATGAGGTTCGTCGTCGTCTCGTGCCCCGCGGCGAGCAGCAGCACGCTGTTGGCGAACAGCTCGTCGGGATTGAGAATTTCTATCTCCGGCGCAAGCAGTGCGGATAACAGATTGTCGCCGGGCGTGGTTCGCAGGTGCGCGACGACGCCTGCGAAATACGTTCGCATCGCCTCGCGCGCCCGCTGCGCTTTGGCCTGCTGTTCGAGCGTGGGATTGAGCCCCAGCGCGTCGGCCATCTCGTCCGACCATTTTTTGATCTTCGCGTAATCGCTCGATGGAAAGCCGAGCAAGTCGGCGATGACCGTCACCGGCAGCGGGGC
>JAXDMN010000316.1:0-9730 GCA_034666045.1 Phycisphaerales bacterium
GGTTCTGCCAGTCGAGCTCCGCTTCGATCTGAAAACTTCCCGACCAGCAAAGTGACGCGGCGATCACCTCGCCTGATTCTTCCTGCGCCGGCCCATCCAGCGCGATGATCACCGATGGAATGCGATAACGGCTGGCGCGCACGCCGATCTTCGAATCGAGCACCTTGATGCCCGGCGTGAGCTTTTCCTCGGCGATCGTCGCTTCACGTTTGTAATCGCCGCCGAACTGGCTGAGGAAATATTCTTTGGCGCGGAAATTCGGGGCCGCGGAGTGGTAGCGATGCATCGTCACCGGCCCGGATTCGTCGTGACGGATTTCGCTCCACTGCTCGATCAGGTCTTCGTTGCGGTACGCCTTGAGAACGAGCGTAACGGTGAAGGGATACGCATTGTCCTTCAGCTCGATTCGCGTGACGGCGATGTTCGGATCGCTCTCGCTCGTCTCGTGTTTCACGTAGGCGAGGCTGGTCGAGGTGTTGCCGTCGGCGTGAGTGATTTGCAGCGCAGGCTCGGAAATGAAACCGTCGCCGTATTGAGGATAAAACTCCTCCTGGCGGTTGAGTTTCCTGGGGAATTCGTAGTTTTCCCTGGCGGCGCCGTAGCCGGATTCGTAAAGACGTCCGTCATCACCGACGAAGAGTTTGAGGGCGCTGTGCGCGGTGGTGACATTGATGCGGACGGGGTCGGCGGCGCGCGCGGGTGCGGCGGCTGACGCGAAGGCGACAAGCGACGTGGCGAGCGCCACGGCGAAACGGGTGGTGCGGGTGATCATGTTTATCCGACTTACCTGGCAGGGGACAGCTTCACGAAAACGACCCCGTGCGGCGCGACTTTCGCTTCGAATTTTCCGTCGGCGGTCGTGAGCTCCTTCTGCCGCCAGAGGTCGCGCACGGTCTGCTTGCCGTCAAGTTTTAGCTCCTTGAAATCGGCGACGATCATCATCTCTTCCGTGCCGGCGTTGATGAGACCGACAGCGCGAGACCCATCCTCGAGCTCCTTTACCCAGACCTGCCCGCGCGGATATTTTTTCGTCTGCGTCTCGCGGCCGGGCCGGACGTTTTCGTACGTCGCCTCGCCGCCTTGCTGCGACACGAGCCGCGCCTGCTTCCCGAGCGCATCCTGGTTGACGGCGATCACTTCATCGTTCGTCAACAGGCTCAGCGTGAACTCGTCCATCCGCTCGATCGGACAGCCGATCAGCAGCGGGGCGCTCAGCAGCGACCAGAGGCTGATGTGCAGGTACTGCTCGTCGGCGGTGAGATTCGACGGGTGGAGGTTCTTGCTCCAGCCGACGTGGCCGACCACCAGCATGTCCGGATCGTTCCAGTGCCCGGGTTTTGCGTATTCGGCCCATTTGTCCTGCTGAAAGCCGATATTCGAGAGGCTCCACCACGAGTCGCGGATATCGCCGGTCGTTCGCCAGGCGTTGAGATATTTCGACACGCGCGGGATCGCGTCGAACGGCATCGAGTTCGAGTAGCTGTAGACGATGTCGCGCCCGCTGTCGTGCAGCGCCTTGGCCATGTCGGCGACCTGTTTCTCGAAGACATCATCACTGACCACCGGCTTGCTGCGCGGATTCCAGTCGTACTTCAGATAATCGATGCCCCACGCCGCCCATTGCTTCGCATCGCTCTCGGCGAAGAGTTTCTTCCCGTCGCGGCGATACTCTTTCCCCTTGATCGATTCGTCCCACTTGCCGCTCTCATCGTCCGAGCTGCCGCCGTTGAACTCCGCGTACGACGAAACCCACGGCGTGGAGTAAATCCCGATCTTCAGCCCCATGTCGTGGATCTGATTGGCCAGGCCCTTCATGTCCGGGAATTTTTCGTTCGGCTGGATGCCATTGAACTCCCCGCCGCGTTTTCCTTGCCAGGCGTCGTCGATGTTGACGTACGTCCAGCCGTGATTGATCAGCCCTTTGTCGACCATCGCCTTGGCGGAGGCGAGGACCTTTTCCTGGTCGACATCCTTGGCCCAGGAGTTCCACGAGTTCCATCCGAGCGGCGGGGTGAGGGCGATGTCGCCCCCGATGACGATGCGAAATTTTCTCTCGGCTGAGCCTTTGTCGTTCGTCGCGCGAAGCGTGACTTCGTACTTCCCTTCCTTCTCAACCTTGCCCGTGATGCGCCCGGACTTTTCGTCGACCTTCAGCCCATCCGGCAAATTGTCGGCGGCGAATTTCATCGGGCGATCGCCGGTGGCGGGGATGGTGTAGAGGAACGGCCGACCCGGACGCTGGCCGTAAATGCTGGGCCCGTTGACGCGTGGGGTTGCCGGCGCCTTGGGTGTCAGGATGCGGTCGGAGTAGTCGCGTGGCGCGCTTTTCGCAGGCGGCGCATCCGCCGCCGAAGCAAGCGAACTGAATACGGCCAGCACGAGTGCGGCAAAAAGCGGGAATCGGCGGGGCATGAGTCTCCTTGGCAATCAATCGCGATGAATTACAGTTGCGTTTGAGTCGTCACGAACCTATGTTAGAACAGAAGAATCGTTCGTCAAGACATATCTCACATAGCTTTTTGGGATCGGTCACGTGAAGCCAACAAAGCAGCCAACACAAACGCTCCTTCGCGGTCTGCTTGTCATTAGCGCCCTCAGCCTGTCGTTTTCGCACGCGCCAGCGGCGCCCGCCGCGGAGAAATCGCGCGACGAGGCAACCGTCAAGTCCGAACACGGCATGATCGGGCTCGGCGGCGAGAAAGTCGCCAATCGCACGAAGCACCCGGACGCGCAGTGGTATCCGGACGCCGGCATGGGGCTCTTCCTGCACTGGAGCATTTGCTCGGTGCGAGCGACGAACATCTCCTGGCCGATGATCCCCGGCCGCGCACTCGGGGCAAATCGCATTGACGATGAAAAAGAGCGCGCGCGCATCATCAAAGAGGCGGATTGGAACCTAAACGGCAAACCGCCCGAGATCACGCCGATCGAATATTGGTCGCAGGCGAAGGATTTCAATCCGCAGAACTACGACCCGGACAAATGGTGCAAGGCCGCCAAGGAAGCCGGCTTCACCTATGTCGTCCTCACCGCCCGGCACCACGACGGCTTCGCCATGTGGCCGAGCAAGTTCGGCGAATTCAATACGACCAAATACATGGGCGGCAAAGACCTGATCAAGCCGTACGTCGAAGCGTGCCGCAACAACGGCCTGAAAGTCGGCATCTATTATTCGCCGCCCGACTGGCACTTCGATCAGGAGTACATGAGCTTCCTGTATCACGGTGCCCGGAAAAAGAATCCCGAGCTTCCGAACCTCGGCCCCGATCTCAAGCCGCGCGAGTTGAAACATTCGAAGGAAGCAACCGCGAGGCACGAAGAAGCGTTCGCACGGCACATCAAAGGGCAAATCGAAGAGCTCCTGACGAATTACGGCAAGATCGATCTCCTCTGGTTCGACGGCCGACCGGCGATTCCGGACGGGGAAAAAGTCATCACGATCGAGCGCATCCGCGAGCTGCAACCCGGCATCGTCGTGAACCCGCGACTGCACCGCACCGGCGACTACATCACGTTCGAACGCAAGCTCACCACCGACAAAGTGCAGGACGGCTGGGCGGAGTTCTGCAACACCTGGGCGAACAACTGGAGCTATGTCGACCAGCCGATGCGCCACAACGGTTTCGTCCTCGGCCAACTCGTGCAAAGCCGCTCGCAGGCGATCAATTACCTGCTCGGCATCGGGCCGACGAATACGGGCGAATTATCGCCGCAGGCGTACGAAAATATGAAGGTTTTGGCCGGCTGGATGAAGAAAAACGGCGCATCGATCCGCGGCACGAAGCCGCTGCCGAGCGGCGAAACGGCTTCGGTGCCGGCGACCGCGAAAGGCGCGACGCGCTACCTCTTCGCGATCCCGCAATTCAAAGAGGGCGGCAGCTTCGCCAAGGATTATCTGCCGCCGCACGACACGACGCTGACGCTGTCGGGAATCTCCGCCAAGCCCGCGGCGGTTCGCCTGCTGGGCGACGCCGCCGCGCTCGAATTCGCCTTCGCGGACAACGCCATCACGGTGAAGCTGCCGGCGTCAAAGCGAACCAATCTGGTTGATGTCGTTCACGTCGAACTGTCGAACGAAGCTCAACCCGCGGCGTCGGCCGCCGAGGCGGCGTCAAACTTAAACCGCTGAGTCTCCACGGGAGGTTGTTTATGCTCACGTCATCCTCATCTCGCGCCGGCAAGCAACGCCGCGCATTCACGCTGGTCGAATTGCTCGTGGTCATCGGCATCATCGCGATCATGATTGGGATCCTGCTGCCGACGCTCTCGAACGCGCGACGCGCGGCCCGCACGACCGCGTGCCTCTCCAACATCCGACAGCTCGGAACCACTTGGGGGATTTACATCTCGGAGAACAAAGGCAAGCTGCCATATTACCTCTGGCAGGCGCCGGCCGGCGAGGCGGACAAGGCCTGGAACTGGTACTGGCTCGGCATCCTCAGCAACCTCAAGACGCAGACCAGCATCATGCTCTGCCCCGAGGCGATCGACCCGGTTCCGTACAACACCGGTTCGGGCAGCGGCGGATTCGGCACGGCGTACAACTCGTGGTCGGGACAGTTTCAGGCCGACCGCACGCCGCTGCTCTATTCCAAGCCGGCCGCGTTCATCAACAACACGCCGGTCGGCAAGCCGGGCGGATATCGCACCGGGAGTTACGGGTTCAACCGCTATGTCAGCTCGCGTATCGAGCCCGCCCCCGGCACGCCGCCGTCAACCAGCTATTTCAGGTTCTTCGGCGGGAACATCGGGGCGGTCAAGCCGTCGAGCGATTGTGCCGGTCTTCTTTGAGTCGGTCTGGGTCGACGTGAACATCGACAACGGTTCGCCGACCTCACCGGTGACCAATCCGCCGGACCTCACGGGCGTCCCCTCGGCAACCAGCGGCGCGCCGCAACACTGGCGGTTCATGATCAACCGGCACAAGCGTTCGATCTCGGTCTGTACCGCCGACGGCAGTGCGCGGCTCGTGCCGCTGGAGGAGACGTACAAGCTGAAGTGGCACAAGGGTTGGCTCCCGTATCAGTTGAAAAACCTCCCAAAGAAATGATTTTTCGGCGCCGCGCGACGCACGCGGACTGCCTCGGCTGGAATCGCACGCATGAACAAGTCATCACTCTCCGGCGTTTACTGCCTGGCGCTCCTTCTCTGCACCGTGGCGCCGGCATGGGCGGCGGAACCGTCGTCGTCGACCAATCCCGCGACGACGAATCCGCAGCACGTCAACTATCCGCTTCCGTACCTTCCGCCGACGCCGGAGAAGATTGTGCAGGTGCTCGATCGGCTGCACGCCCGACTCGACGCGGGCACGCCGGCGCGCATCATCGACAGCAAGACGCGCGAGCGGATCACGGATCTGTCGAAGCCGAATGAAAATGCCACGCTCGACAGCGGGCCGGAGAAGAAGTTCAGCTCGTATTCGTATCCGATGGGCGTGATCTACTCCGGCATGTTGCTGAGCAGCGAAGTGACCGGCGACAAGAAGTACGCCGACTTCGCGGCCAGGCGCTATCAGTTCTTCGCCGACAATCTTCCCGCGCTTGCGAAATGGCCCAGGGAGGAGATGCGGAAAAATCCGTTCCGCAACATGCTTGCGCCGACTTCCCTCGACGCCTGCGGCGCGATGGGCGCATCGATGGCCCGCGCCGCGCGAAGCAAGGTCGGCCCGGACCTGAAAGAAGTCATCGATCGTTTCGCCGAGTACGTCCACACGAAACAATTCCGCCTCGACGATGGTTTATTGGCGCGCAAGAGTCCGTTCCCGAAATCGATCTGGCTGGACGATGCGTACATGAGCGTGCCGCTGCTGGCGCAGTACGGAAAGCTCACCGGCGACCACAAATATTTCGACGACGCGGCCAAGCAGCTCAAAGGTTTTCATAAGCACCTGTTCGTGCCGGAAACCGGCCTGTTTACGCACGCGGGCAACGCCGACGTTGGTGAGGAACATCCGCATTATTTTTGGGGGCGGGCGAATGGTTGGTACATGGTGGCGATGGTCGAGCTGCTCGATCTACTGCCCGAAGATCACGCCGATCGCGCGGAGCTGATCAGGATTCTCAAAGCGCACGCGAAAGGCGTGGCGACGCGGCAGTCGGGCGCGGGTCTGTGGCATCAGATGCTCGATCGGGCGGACTCGTATCTCGAGACGTCGTGCACCGCGATGTTTTCCTATTCCATGGCCAAGGGCGTGAACCGCGGCTGGCTCGATGCGTCGACCTACGGGCCGGTCGCGATCGCGGGTTGGAACGGCGTCACCACGCGCATCGACGACGAAGGTCACCTCGACGGCGTCTGCGTCGGCACCAACTATGCGAACGACATGGTTTATTACTACAACAGCCCGGCGATGGACGACGTGCACGGCTACGGGCCGGTCCTGCTGTGCGGCGCGGAGATGTTCCGCCTGATGAAGAATGACCAGCTCGAAATCACCGGCTCGCCGACGCGGCCGGTGCTGATCCTGAAGAAGAAAGAGAGCGCGCAGTGAAGCAGTCCCTCATCGTCGTATTTCTTGCTGTCACCGCCTTCGCATCGGTCGCGCGCGCGGGCGATGACCGGATGAAATGGTTCAACGACGCCCGCTACGGCATGTTCATCCACTGGGGCCTGTACGCCGTTCCGGCCGGCGAGTGGAACGGCGTGACGAAGTACGATGAGTGGATCCAGCTCGAAGCGAAGATCCCCTGCAGCGAGTACGACAAGCTCGCCGCCAAATTCAACCCGGAAAAATTCGACGCCAGGGCGTGGGCGAAGCTCGCGAAGGACGCGGGCATGAAATACGTCGTCATCACCGCCAAGCACCATGACGGGTTTTCGATGTACGACTCGAAGCTGACCGATTTCGACATCGTCGACGCGACGCCGTATCAAAAAGATCCGATGAAAGCGCTCGCCGACGCGGTCCGCGCCGAGGGGCTGACGTTCTGCTTTTACTATTCGATTCCCGACTGGCACGACCCGAATTTCCCCGCGAAATACTCGATGCGCAACGGGTTCCACGGCAATCCCACCGAAGCGGCGGACATCGAAAAGTACAACCAATTCATGAAGGGCCAGGTCCGCGAGCTGCTCACGAACTACGGCCCGATCGGCATCCTCTGGTTCGACGGCGGCGGATCGTTCAACAAGGACGATCCGCTCCGCGCCAAATTAGTTCACGCGCAGGAAATGATCGACATGATCCACGAGCTGCAACCGAATTGCCTCGTGAACAATCGTCTCGGCTTGCCGGCCGACTACGGAACGCCCGAGCAAAAAATCCCCGGCGAAGCGCTCAAGACCGCGTTCGAAGTCTGCATGACCGTCAACGACCAGGGCCACTGGGGCTACAACAAGAACGACACGAAGTTCAAGAGTCCCGAGACGCTCGTGCGCAACATCGCCGACATCGCCAGCAAGGGCGGCAACTATCTTCTCAATGTCGGTCCAACCGCCGAGGGCGAAATCCGCGGGCCGGAGGCGGATCGGCTGATCGAAGTCGGGAAGTGGATGCAGAAGAACGGCGACTCGATTTACGGCACGACAGGCAGCCCGCTCGAAGCGACGCCGCCGTGGGGTCGCGTCACGCAGAAGGACAAGACGTTTTACCTGCACGTGTTCGACTGGCCGACGCAGGGAAAGCTGCCGGTGCCCGGCCTGCCGGCGACGCCGAAGAAAGCGTATTTGCTCGGCGATGAATCGAAGAAAGAGCTCGCGATCGACATCCCGCCGGAAGAAGTGATGACGATCGCGGTGCCCGAAGCAGCGCCGGATGCGCTGGACACGGTCATCGTCGTCGAAACTGAATGAACCAAATGTCACAACCGACCAGACGAACGATTCTTAAGACCGCGGCAACTGTCGCAGCCGCGGGATTACTGTCGAAAGTCCCGGGTGCCGCGGCTCAGGAGCGGCTCAACGAGCATGACGGAGATCCGTTGCTGCTCATCGACGATCGTTCCGCGCGCCATCTCGCGCTTCGGTACGACCAGCCTTCCACGAAATGGGTCGAAGCCCTCCCGATCGGCAACGGCCGGCTCGGCGGAATGATTCACGGCGGCGTCGGCGAAGAGCGCATCGAGCTGAATGACAACACGCTCTACTCCGGCGAACCCGGCCGGCGCGATCTGCCAACGCTGAACGTCTCGAAGACGCTCGAGCAGGTCAATCAGCAGCTCCGCGACGGAAAATACGCCGAGGTCACCGACTGGGTCTCGAAAAACTGGCTCGGCCGGCAACAGGAATGCTACCAGCCGCTCGGCGATCTCTATCTGAAGTTCGCCTCCGATGCGAAGCCGACCGCCGGCCAATATCGCCGCGAGCTTGACCTCGCCGGCGCGATCGCGAAGACCACTTACACCCACGACGGCGTCACGTTCGTTCGCGAGTGCTTCGCCAGTTTTCCCGACCAGTCGATCGTGGTGCTGCTGACCGCGAACAAACCCGGCGCGATCAGTTTTTCCGCGCGGCTCGCGTCCATCCATCCCAACGCCAAGCAAACCACCGACGGCAACGACACGATCGTCATGACCGGCCAGGTCCCAGCCTTCGTCTCCCGCCGCGACGCCAAGTGGATCGAATCGCGCGGCGACCAATGGAAATACCCGGAGCTCTACGACAAGGACGGCAAGCGCAAGCCGGACGCCAAAGACGTCATGTACGGCGATCAACTTGACGGCCTCGGCATGCGCTTCGAAACGCGCGTCCGCATCCACGCCGACGGCGGCAGCGTTACCGCGACTGGCGAAACGATCGACGTCAACAATGCCAACCGTGTCGTGCTGATTCTCACTTCCGGCTCCAGTTACAACGGCTTCGACAAGAGCCCGAGCAAGCAGGGGGCCGATCCGTCCGCGCAGGCGAAGAAAGCCCTCGCCGCCGCATCGCAGAAAAGCTACGCACAGCTTCGCGACGCGCACGTGAGCGATTACCGCGCGCTCTTCGACCGCGTCAGCATCAGCCTCGGCAAAGCCACCGACCAAAGCCAGCTCCCGACCGATCAGCGCATCGCAAAATACGCCAAGGGCGGCGACGAAGACCTCGCCGCGCTGCTCTTCCAGTTCGGCCGCTATCTGATGATCGCCGGCTCGCGCCAAGGCGGGCAGCCGCTCAATCTCCAGGGCATCTGGAATCCGCTCGTGCAGCCGCCGTGGGCGTCGGCGTACACGACGAACATCAACCTCGAGATGAACTATTGGCCCGTCGAGACGTGCAACTTATCGGAATGTCACGAGCCGCTGCTGCGCATGGTGCGCGAGCTCAGCATCGACGGCGCGAAAACCGCCAAGCAGCTTTACGACCGCCCCGGCTGGCTGCTCCATCACAACACTACCCTCTGGCGCAACACGCAACCGGTCGACGGCAATTCCAAGGCCGCCTACTGGACCGTCTGCGCCGGCTGGCTCTGCTCGCACCTGTGGGAGCATTATCAGTTTACGCTCGACGAAAAATTCCTCCGCGAGCAGGCCTACCCGTACATGAAAGGCGCCGCCGAATTTTTGGCCGCGTGGCTGATGGATGACGGGAAGGGCCATCTCGTCACGCCGGTCGGCGATTCGCCGGAGAACGAATTCGTCTACACCGACTCCGCCGACGGCAAGGAAAAAGTCGGCGCGCTCTGCCCGGGCCCGACGATGGATCTCGCGATCACGCGCGAGCTGTTCGCGAACACGATCGCAGCATCAGAGATTTTGAAGACGGATTCCGACTTCGCGGGCATGTTGAAGGATAAGCTCGGGAAAATCCTTCC
>JAXDMN010000317.1:0-8972 GCA_034666045.1 Phycisphaerales bacterium
TGGTCGATCGCATCGTCGCCGCCCAGTGGCGGATCAACCGCTGCCAGGCGAGCGAACGCCTGACCTATGCATCGATGGCCAGCCACGAGCAGGAGCGCATGCTCCGCCGGGCGGAAAAAATCCAGAAAAAGTTCGGCTTCGACACGCTGGAAGAATTGGCCGACTACTGCCGCACGCATCCGAAGGAGGACAACATCGACGAGCTCCGCGCCGCCCTGGCGTCGTTCGCGAACCTCACGGCGCTGGCGCAGTTCAAAGTCTCCCCGGCCATCTCGCTCGCCGCGGCGATGACGTCGCCGGAAGAATCTTTGGACCACGGCGGCCTGCAACGACTCAGCGCTTACGAGCAGCGTTTCTCGAATGAGCAGCACCGCGCGCTGCGCGACCTGACGCGCCTCCGCGAGCACGCCAAGAAGTGGGCCGACCTGCCGGACAGCCCGTATCGGCAGGTGGTGGAGATCGATGAAGAGGATGAGGAGGACGAAGCAACTGACTCCCTCTCTCCGGTAAACCGGGGAGAGGGCGGGGGAGAGGGGCACGGTGCGCGCAGCGACGACGAGCGCTCGACAACGGGCGCGTCTTCAGCAGCCGCGCGCAATGAAACGACCGACGCCGCTCGCCCCTCTCCCCAACCCTCTCCCCGTGCCGGGGAGAGGGAGCCAGAGTGGAAAAACGAACCCACCGCGGAAGAATCCGCCGCAACTGAAGTCGCGGCCGAGGATTGCAGCGGTGGCGTGCGCCAAAAGTCTTCCGAGACGCGCGTTGACGACGCCGATCAATCCGTCTCCGGTCCGCCGGCGCCGAAATAAACCACCGCGCCGTCGCCCACGCGCGGCGGCAACGACGTTTTTCGCGCGGCCAGATGCTTCTCCGTCACCGCGAACAGCGGCGAGATCTCCAGCGTTGCGCGCGGATCGTCGCCGTTCATCGCGACGTCGACGCCGGCGGCGCGCAGCCAGCGGGCGGCGCGCCGAACCTGATCGCGCCGGCTCGTCGCGGGCGAATCGGTGCCTTCCGCGTTCTTCACCGGCGAAAACTCTTCGCCGCGCTCGGTCTCGTAAACGATCGCGTTCTTCGCCAGCGGGATCGCGTCGAAGACGAATTGCTCGAGCTTCACCGCGTTGGGCTGGTCCGGCTTGACCGCGTTGCCGGCGTCGTCGACGTACGGGACTTTTTTCTCGGCGCGGTGCCAGAGCAGCTCGAGCCGGCCGCTCGCGGTGAGCCGCTCGATGAACGACACGCGCAGCGCGTGAATCGCGATGGAGCCGGCGTTAAATTTCAAGGTGCCGTCGGCGTTGGTCTGCTTCGCGAGCGACTCCGGCATGTCGCTGTACTCGATGACCTGCAGCACGCCGTCGCCGACGGCGAAGTTGCCGACTTTTTCCAGGGCGTTGGCTTTCGGAATGGTTTTGCTGCTCATCTCGGATCCGGTGATGTCGTGCAGGCCGAGGAAGAGCGGGTCGATCGTGTGGACCAGCGGGTTGTCGACCTGGAAGTACGAGAGATGCTCGACGCCGCGGCGTTTCATGTCGGCGAGCGCGCCGCTCTTGTGGAGCGCGCGGAGCGATCCGCCATGGCCGTCCGGCGAGAGCGCGAGCGAGCCGCGCTCGCCGAGCAGCATCCGGCCCATGAGATCGAAAGCGGGCATCATGCCCTGCTGGAAGATGAAGACGTTTTTCGAGTCGTAACCGAAATGGTTGTTCTGCTCGAAGAACGCGCGGGTGGCGGCGTCGTTGGCGTCGCTGGTCATGAGGTACCAGGGAATTTGTCGCCCCGCGTCGCGCGACCACGCGAGCAGTTGCTCGGCGAAGACCTGGAAGAGCGGCTTGTTTTTGATCGGCGTGACCGGGAATTCGCCTTTCGGTCCGTCGTAGCCAAGGCGCGTGCCCTGTCCGCCGGCGACGAGAAAGGCGGCGACGTTGCCGTCCTTGAGAAGCGAAAGGCCGCGGGCGTCGGCGTCGGCGTAAAGTTTTTCCTGCCCAGGTCGCGGGCGGCGCGGATAAGTCTGCACCGGCTCGATCTTCGCCGGGATGGTCAGGGGCGACTTAGGACGGACGTGTTTCTCGGCCAACTCGTCAATCTCGCCGAGGTCGAGCGCGAGCAGTTGGGCGCGCAGACGGTCCTTACCGGCAGCGTCGAGCTGGTCGTAAAAGCGCAAGACCTGTTGCTGATCAACGGCGGCGAGTTTCTCGCGCAGCGTGGTGGCGTCCGTGGAATCCATACGCTGCGCATGTTTATGGGAACCGCCCGGCGCTGGCAACGTCGCAAGTGCGCGGTGCGGCTTGGGAGAAGATGTCATCCTGCTGCGCGAAGATGTCATCCTGAGGTACTCGAAGGATCTAACGCCGAGCGATGAGCAACGCAGATTCTTCGGAGTACCTCAGCAGGATGACAAGTTTCGTCTCCCGGGCGCGGGAGGAAGCGCTATCGATCGCCGCGATCGCCCTGGCCGGACTTCGACTTGGTCTTCGCCTTCGTACGGCGATCCGCGGCGAGGGAGCGGCCGACGTCGTCGCTTTCCTTGAACTTTCCGGCCTCGTCGCGGCGGACGAAGCGCTTGTCGGTGCCGGTGTTGATGAGTGTGCGTTTGGCGGCGGTGCGTCGTGTTGCCATGAAAACCTCCAGGTTGCCGAGCCACATGCAAACCCCCGGCCAAGGCGGGGCGGCTGCCTGTACCGAGCTGAAGCGCCCGAGACGGGCAACACCGGGCAACTTTTCGTCAGTCAGGAAAATTTTCTGTAATGTGGCACCGGTCGGCACAAGTAACGTATGGACAATCGTTTGCACGAGGACTAAACGTTCAGCGCAGGGGTTCCGGGCGGATATTATGGAATAAAACTTTGACCGGAATTAGCATTTCCCCCGTCCCGTGATATCTTTCACGTCCGAGGGCGTTATTACCGGTCACATTCGGTTGGCCGGGGCGCACATATCGGCTTCGAGATGGGCTTTGGGACCTTCTGACGCAGCAAAGGGCAGGTTGTAACGCTGCGGTCAGTGGGCGGAGGAAGAGTGGACATGTCAAAGTTTTCCATTGCATGCATCGTCGCGCTGACGATGGTCGGTTTGGCCGGGAATGCCGGGGCGGCGATCTTGCTGCAGGACAATTTCGAGACCTACGCGAATCAGGCGGCGTTCCAGGCGGCTTGGCCCGCCAGCGGCACGGGCACAGCCGGCAACTCCGGGACGCTCACTACCGCCGAGTCGTTCTCGCCGCCGAACTCGATCAACTATCCGACCGCGACCGGTTTCCGTAACAACAAGAACTTCGGTGACACCACCGGCACCGTCATCGTCCCGATCGAGTGGAGCTTCCGCTTCTTCGACTCCGACAGCACCGCCGGCGCCTACCGCCAGTATTCCGAGATCATCGACGGCGCTGGCTCCGGCGTCGGGCAGCTCATCGCGCTCGGACTCAACAACAACATCGTCAGCAACCACTACATGGTCCGCGTGCTCGGCAGCGACGCCGGGTCCGGCGTCAGCGCCTTCGCCAAGCTCGATGGCGCCGGCGTGCCGACCCGCACCACCGGCTGGCACGAGCTGAAGGCGGTCATCAAGGGCTCCAGCGCCGACTTCTACGTCGACGGCTTCTTATCCAAGACCGTCCCGATCAACACCGTCCGCGCGTTTGATACGATCCGCCTGGGCTCGAACCTGAGCGCGACGCGCTCGGCAAACTACGACAACGTGCTCGTGCAGACAATCCCGGAGCCGGCAACCCTCGGACTGCTTGCCCTCGCGGGCGGCGCCCTGATCCGCCGCCGACGCAAGGCCTGACCGCGTGCGGCTTGCGACAACGCATTGACCGGGCGGCCCGCGAGAATTTCGCGGGCTGCCTTTTTTTCGCGCCCGCCCGTCAGCGGGTATCCTCCGCCCCCCTATGAGCCGATCCGCTTCGCGCGCCGAAAAGCCCGCTGCCATCATCGGATCGTCGTCCGCCCCAACCAATGACAGCAGGGCTCGCCCGGGGCCGGCCGAATACGGCGGTGAAGCGCGATGGCTCGTGTGGGCGATCGCCGCGGCGCTGGCGATCGTCACGCTGGCGCTGTTCTGGCGAACGGGCGACTTCGAGTTCGTCAACTACGACGACCCGAACTATCTCACGCTCGTTCCCGAAGTGCGCAACGGGCTCTCGCCGCAGACGGTCAGGTGGGCATTCACCTCGTCGCACCATTGCAACTGGCACCCGCTGACGACGCTGACGTACCTCGCGGAGTCGAGCGTTTTCGGCGTCGACAATCCCGGGCTGTTCCACCTGACCAACGTCGTCCTGCACGCGGCGGGGACCGTCGTGCTGTTCTTGGTGCTCCGCGCGATGACGGCGGCGGCGGTCACGACGACGGCCGCCGCAGGCGCGACGACGTGGCCCAGCGCGCTGGTGGCCGCGCTGTTCGCGCTGCACCCGCTGCACGTCGAGTCCGTCGCGTGGGTGTCGGAGCGCAAGGATGTGCTCAGCGCGTTGTTCATGTTCCTCGCGATCGCCGCCTACACCGCCTACGCGCGGCGCGGCGGGTGGCGCTGGTACCTCGCGACGGTGGCGCTGCTGATCCTGGGACTGATGAGCAAGCCGATGCTCGTCACGCTCCCGTTCGTCTTCCTGCTGCTCGATTTCTGGCCGCTGGAGCGGCGGCAGCGCTGGACGCGGCTGGTGCTGGAGAAAGTGCCAATGATCGCGATCGCGCTGGTTTCCAGCGTCGTCACCTTCGTCATCCAGCGCGACTGCGGCGCGATGTCGACGATCGAAAAGAGTCCGCTCGGTCCGCGCCTCGCAAACGCCGCCATGGCCTACGTCCAGTACGTGGTCAAGGCCGTCTGGCCGACCAACCTGACGGTCTTCTACCCGTACTCGGACGACCTGACCAAGCCGCCGCTGAGCTACTGGCCGCTCGGGCTGATCGCACTGCTCGCGGCGACGGCTGCGGTGGTCTGGTTCGGGCGGGGGGGGCGTCGGTATTTGCCGGTCGGGTGGTTCTGGTTCCTGGGCATGCTCGCGCCGGTGATCGGCGTGGTGCAGGTCGGGCAGCAGGCGATGGCGGAACGCTACACGTACCTGCCGCTCATCGGGCTGTTCATCATGGTCGTCTGGGGCGCGCGCGACGCCGCGCTGCGCGGCGGCCCCGGGCGGCGACGCGGGATCGCCGTCACGGCGGCCGTCGTGCTGCTTGCCTGTACCGTCGCCAGCGCGCGGCAACTCGGGTACTGGCGCAACAGCCACCTCCTGTTCGAGCGCGGGCTCGAGGTCGCGCCGGACAACCCCGTTTTTCGTTTCCATGTTGCGGAAGCCTATCGCCAGCAGGGCCAGGCAGAGGAAGCCATCGAGCATTACCGCCGCGTCCTGGAGTTCGATCCAAACAACGCCGACGCGATGGGCAATCTCGGCCTGTCGCTCGCCATGACGGGGCGTAACGCCGAGGGGATGGAGATGGTCGAGAAGTCGCTGCAGATCCTCGAGGCCCATGCGAAGCACACGAACTCGCTGGCGGCGCGACAGCGGCACGCGGCGGGATACCACAACGTCGCGTTGCTCAAGTTGCAGGCGGGCGATCTTACGGCCGCCGAGCGGGCGCTGCGGCGAGTGCTGGAAATCGACCCCAGCAATCCGGAATCCCACACGACGCTTGCGGTCGTGCTCATGCAAACCGGGCGGCTGGATGAGGTCGAGCCGCGGCTGACGGACGCACTCAAGCTCGCCCCCCGTCACGGCGCGACCTACAAACAGTTGGGCCACCTGCGCCTGAAGCAGAATCGGCCCGCCGAGGCGATCGAGGCGTATCGGCAGGCGGTGAAGCTCAGGCCGGCGGATACCGAGGCCGACTTCCACCTCGGGCTCGCCCTGTCGCAGGGGGGGCAGGCGGCGGCAGCGCGGCAGCACTTCGTCGAGTTCGGCGCGCGCTACCCAGGCGATGCGCGGCCTTACTTCCAGATTGGCGTGATGGCGCAGACCGCCGGCGACGCTGCCGGCGCGGTGGCGGCGTATCAGGAAGCGCTGCGCCGCGATCCGGCGTCAGCGGCGCGGAACAACCTCGCGTGGCTGCGCGCGACCGCAATGCGCGCGGCGGATCGCGACGCTACCGAAGCAGTGCGTCTCGCGGAATCGCTGCGCGACGAGCCGGGTGGGCGGCGGCCGGAAGTCCTAGACACGCTCGCGGCCACATACGCGGAGGCGGGCGACTTTAAGCGAGCGGTCGAAACCGCAACCGCCGCCGTGGATCTCGCGGACCGCGCGGGCGACCTGAAACTCGCCGACGCAATCCGACACCGGTTGGGCTTGTACGAGCGCAAGCAGCCTTACCGCGAGTGAGCTACGCGTTACACGATGATGATCTCGACCCCGGTCACCGTGTCGAGACCTTCGTCGCGCTGGGCGCGGTCTTCGGTGCCGCTGCCGCCGTCGACGATGTCGGCCTGGCCGTCCTTGGCGTAGAGCCAGTCGTTGCCGTCTTCGCCGTAGAGTTTGTCGTTGCCGCGGCCGCCGTAAAGCTTGTCGTTGCCGGCGCCGCCGTGGATTTCGTCGTTGCCGTCGCCGCCTTCGACGATGTCGTTGCCGCCGCGCGCTTCGATGTAGTCGTTGCCGGTTCCGCCGCTGATCGTGTTGGCGGCGTCGTTGGCGATGATGCGGTCGTTGCCGCGGCTGCCGACGAGGCGTTCGACGTCGCCGAGGACGTTATCGCCTTCCGCGGGTCGCGCCGGCTCGGTTGCGGTGGCGGGGCGCGCGGGCGTGCCGTCGTTGGCGACGCCGTCGAGCGTGATGTTCACGCCGATGAGTCGGTCGGCGTAGGAGACGAGGTCCGAGCCACCTCCGCCGGACATGCGGTCGGCGCCTTCGCCGCCGTTGAGGGAGTCGTTGCCGTCCTGACCGTTGAGTTGATCGTTGCCGCTGCCGCCGAGGAGGTTGTCGTTGCCCGCGCCGCCGTTGGCGGTGTCATTGCCGGCGCCGCCGCTGAGGACGTCGTTGAACGCGCCGCCGGTGAGCGAATCGTTGCCGTTGCCGCCTTCGATGGTGACCGGGCCGGGCGCGCCGACGCCGCTGAGGTTGTCGTTGCCGTTGCCGCCGACGATGCGTTCGATGTCGTTCTTGACGTTGTCGCCCTCGCCCGGCTCGGCGAGCGTCGGTTGGTAGCCGTCGTTGGCGACGTTATCGAGGGTGACCTTGACGGCCCCGGGTCGGCCGGCGTAGCTGACGGTATCGAGCCCGCCGCCGCCGGACATCTCGTCGCCCTGTCCGCCGCCGTCGAGGACGTCGTTGCCATCGGAGCCGAGGAGGCTGTCCTTGCCGTTTCCGCCACGGAGGCTGTCGTTGCCGGCGTCGCCGTTGATCAGATCGCGCCCGCTGCCGCCGGTGAGCGAGTCGTTGCCTTCGCCGCCCGAGACGGTCGAGGGCTTCTCGATGCCGGTGGCGATCTCGAGGCGGTCATTGCCGCCGAGCAGCGAGACGTCGATGCCGGTGACGTCGGCGTAGTTGAACGTGCCGACGGTGGCGTCGCCGTTGCGGACGACGATCTGCCCGGCGTCGGTCCGGCGGATGCCGACGTTATTCGGATCGTTATCGCCGGTCACGGTGAGGGTGCCGGCGGTGAGGGTTGCGGTGACGGCAAGCAGACGACGGTTCTCGAGCGACTCGATCATGGGCGTCCTCCGGTGGGTGCGAAATGTGTTGGGCGACCGTTTTATGTACACGCGCGTGGTCCCGTGCGGGACGATTCGCGCTGTCCACCAGAGGGAACGAAAGGGGGGCAAAAATATTGCTGCGATTGGCGGAAACAGGAGGCGGAATGTCCGCCAGAGGGCCGTTTTCCCGCTCCGTGGGGAGGCTCACACATCCCGCGGCTCGGGCAGGCGGCTGACGCGGTCGCTCACCGGGCCGTAGGCGTCGCCGTAGACCTTCACGAGCCGTACGCCGAGGGTTACGGCGAGGCAGAGCGCTTCCTCGCGCGGGATGTTGGTGGGCGGGCACTCGAGGACCTCATGGTCGCACACCAGCTCGATCGTCGAGCTGCGCGGGCGTCGAGCGTTGAGAAGGGTAAGGCGGACGCTGTGGACTTTCGCAAACGGCACCGAGCGCTCGAAAAAGATCCGCCGCGTCCCGGTGCGCACGCGCAGCCGGCGCTGGTCCGCCAGGACGGTCAGCTCCGTGCCGATCAGCGCGCACACGACCGCGACGAACGAGAACACGACGCCGAAGATGAGGCTGAGGTATCCGTCCCACCGTCCGTGATACGCGGCGGTGCCGGCCATGAATAGATGAAGGGACGCGAGCCCGCCGAAGAAGAGGACGGCGGTCCAGTTGATCGGGGTGCGAAGCGTCACATCCGTGCGAGCCACCGCAGCCGCCGGCAACAATCTCTGAACATCCATGTGTGCCATGTGAGCCTCCGCGGCGAGCACCCTGCACCCTGATGACGACAACTGCGATGGTAGAAACGTGAGTCGCGCGGAGGCAATCACTAAAAATTCGGAGCGTCGTTTCCCGAGTTATTCCGGCAGAGAGGCGAGTTCTTCACGAACGGCGTTCATGAGCGGCCTGAGGGTCTTCTCAGAGAAATCGAAGCGGATGCCGGCGGCGGCGAAAAGTTCGGGAAGGGGGCGCGTGCCGCCGAGCGCGAGGGCGGCGCGGTAGTTGGCCAGGGCTTGGCGCGGGTTTTCCTTCGACTTCATCCAGAGTTGCAGCGCGCCGAGCTGCGCGATGCCGTACTCGACGAAATAGAAAGGCACCTGGAACAGGTGAAGCTGGCGCTGCCACATCGAAGTGCGATGCTCTTCCAGGCCGGACCAGTCGAAGTGGTCCGGGCTGGGGCCGAAGCGATCGAGCAGGCGGAGCCACTCGGCGGTTCGCTCGCCGCGCGAATGGCCCGGGTGGGTGTAGAGCCAGTGCTGGAACGAGTCGATCGTCGCGATCCACGGCAGGATGCGGACAACGCGTTCGAACTGGTCGCGCTTGGCGCGGACGGCGTCGGCCGGATTGGCGTAAA
>JAXDMN010000318.1:0-8609 GCA_034666045.1 Phycisphaerales bacterium
TCACCCTGTTGAGCCCGGACCGAAAAATCGAGGCGAAGGTGATCGTCGACAACGGGCAGCTCAAGTTCGCCGTCGAGCGGCAGGGCAGGGCGGTCATCGAGCCCTCGCCGCTCGCGTTCGTCGTCGACGGCGTCGATCTGTGCGCTGGCATCACCAACGTCAGTGCGACATCCGGTCCGTTCGGCGACGACGTCAACGAAACCTACGCGACGCGCGGCGTGCATTCGACCGCCGTCAACCGCTACCACCAGACGCGCATGTCGCTGCGGCACGCGATGAGCAACACGCCATACACGCTTCAGGTCCGCCGATTCGATGACGGCGTCGCGTATCGCTTCATCCTCGATGGCAAGCGTGATCAGTCGCGCACGCCGGACGAGCGCAGCCTTTTCACGCTGCCCGCCGGCTCGACGCTCTGGTACCACGGGCTGCGCGGGCACTATGAGGGCGACTACGTGAAGCGCGACGTCGCCGAAGTCGCGGCCAACGAATGGCTCGCGACGCCGTTGACAATCAAGCTGCCGGGCGGCGCGGGTTATGCGTCCATCAGCGAATCAAACCTCGTCAACTACAGCGGCTTCGCGCTCCAGGCGGACGGGAAGCGCGGCTTCGCGATCGGCCTCGGACATCGCCAGCCGGTTTCGTATCCGTACGAGCTGCGCTACGACCCGGTGGACGTCGCCCGCGTCACGCAGCCGGCGAAGATCATCGGCACGATCACCACGCCGTGGCGCGCGGTCATTGTCGCTGACAATCTCAACACGCTGGTCAACACCGACGTGATCTCGAATCTCGCCGCGCCGCCGGATAAGAAATTGTTTCCGCAGGGCGTTGCGACGCCGTGGGTGAAGCCCGGCCGCGCGGTCTGGCGTTATCTCGATCGCGACGCACCCGCGCCCGCCGATCCGCTGCCGGCGACGACGCCTGCGCGCGCGGTGTCGGCGACGCGTCCTGCGACCACCGCAACATCACGCCCGGGCGGACGCGGCGTCACCGTCGATGAGCTGAAAGACTACAGCCGTCTCGCTGGCGAATTGCGCTTCGAATACAACGTCCTCGAAGGTTTCTGGAGCCGCTGGACCGACGACCAGCTCCGCGATCTGGTCGCCTATTCGCGGCAGCGCGGCGTCGGTTTGTTCGTCTGGGTGCATTCGAAGGACCTGTACGCCGCAGGTGCGCGGGCGGCGCTGTTCAAGCGATTGCGCGACACCGGCATCGTCGGCGTGAAGACCGATTTCTTCGACACCGAGCACAAAGAAGCGATCGATCTCTATCACGCGCTGCTGCGCGAAGGCGCGGAAAACAAAATCCTCTTCGATTTCCACGGCGCCAATAAACCCGCCGGCGAATCGCGCACCTGGCCGAATGAGCTCGTCCGCGAGGCCGTCCGCGGCATGGAAAGCCGCATCAAGGATCGCGCGCAGCACAACACGACGCTCCCCTTCACGCGCTTCATCGTCGGCCCCGCCGAGTACACGCCCGTCCTTTTCACCGAACGCCGCGGCGACACGACCTGGGCCCACCAGGTCGCCACCGCCGCCGTCTTCAGCGCGCCGCTGCTCACCTACGGCGCACACCCACAGAAACTGCTCGACAGCCCGGCCGTCGACATCATCAAAAGCATCCCGTCGACGTGGGACGAAACGCGCGTACTCGCGCCGTCGGCGATCGGCGAAGTCGCCGTCATGGCCCGGCGAAAGGGCGGCGCCTGGTTCCTCGCCGTCATCAACGGCCCCGATGCGCGGCGCTTCGACGTCCCCCTCGATTTCCTCGGCGATGCCAAGTACCGCGCCCTCGTCGTCAGCGACAGTCCCGCCGGCCCCGCCGCGATGAAGGTCGCCACGCAAAGCGCGAATCGCCAAACCAAGCTGACGATCGACCTCACCGCTGGCGGCGGATTTATTGCACGGTTTGATAAGGAGTGAGATGAAGTTTTTCGTGCCCGTCATCGCAGTGCTCGTCCTCGCCAGCGCAGGATGCGCGGCGAAGCAATCGTCGTCTGCGTCGTCGTCGAAGCACGCGCAAAAAGGTGCGATGCACAAGTGGATCGACCAGCAGGCGCGCTCGCCGGTCAAGCCCGCGTCCGCCGAATACCTCGACCTGAACAAGAACGGCAAAAAAGACGCGTACGAGGATCCGAATCTCCCCATCGAACGCCGCATCGACGATCTCCTCGCGCAGATGAATCTCGACGAGAAAACCTGCCAGCTCGCGACGCTCTACGGCTTCGGCCGCGTGCTCCAGGACGAGCTGCCGACGCCGCAGTGGAAGCAGAAAATCTGGAAGGACGGCGTCGCCAACATCGACGAGCATCTCTCCGGCTACGTCGGCGGGCGGGGCATTGGCGTGCCGGCGGGGTTGATCAAGGACGAGAAAAACGTCTGGCCCGCGTCGAACCATGCGCGGGCGATCAATGAGGTCCAGAAATGGTTCATCGAGCAGACGCGCCTCGGCATCCCGGTCGATTTCTCCGCCGAGGGAATTCGCGGCATCGCGCATCTTCAAGCCACCTGTTTCCCGAACCAGAACGGCATGGGCAGCACATTCAACCGCGCGCTCATCCGCCGGCAGGGCGAGATCACCGGCGGCGAAGGTCGCGCGCTCGGCTACACGAGCATCTACGCGCCGATCCTCGACCCGATGCGCGACCAGCGCTGGGGCCGCAACGAAGATTCTTACGGCGAATCGCCTTACCTCGTCGCCGAGCTCGGCATCCAACTGATCCAGGGAATCCAATCACAAGGCGCCGCGTCGGCCGTCAAGCACTACACGATCTACAGCCAGAACAAGGGCGCCCGCGAAGGCCCCGCGCGCACCGATCCGCAAGTCGCCCCGCGCGAAGTCGAGGACGTCTTCGTCTATCCCTTCAAGCGCGCCTTCCTCGAAGCCAAAGCGATGGGCGCGATGTCCTCCTACAACGACTACGACGGCATCCCGATCACCGGCAGCCGTTACTGGCTCACCGAACGCCTGCGCCACGAGTTCGGCTTCACCGGCTACGTCGTCAGCGACTCCGACGCGGTTGAGTTCATTTGGAACAAGCATCACGTCGCCGCCGACATGAAAGGCGCCGTCCGCGAAGCCGCGATGGCCGGCATGAACGTCCGCTGCACCTTCTGGCCGCCGGACCAGTACATCCTGCCGCTGCGCGAGCTCGTCAAGGAAGGCGCGGTGCCGATGCGGCAGATCGATCACCTCGTTCGCGACGTGCTGCGCACAAAATTTCGTTTAGGCCTGTTCGATCGGCCGTACGTCGATCCGGATCGCGCGGACAAGGTCGTGATGACGGCTGAAAATCTCGCCGTCGCGCTGCAGGCGTCGCGCGAGTCGATCGTGCTTTTGAAGAACGACAAAAAGGCGCTCCCGCTGAAGAAAACGCTGAAAAAAGTCGCCGTCGTCGGGCCGAACGCGGACGAGAAAGGCTACGCGTTGACGCGCTACGGCCCCTACAAAGTGCCGGTGACCACCGTCCTCGCCGGCGTGCGCGAGAAGCTCAAATCGAGCGGCGCAGACGTCGTCTACGCCAAAGGTTGCGAGTTCACCGATCCCACCTGGCCGGTCAGCGAGATCCTCCCGCAGCCGATCAGCGACAAGGAGCAAAAGCAGATCGACGAAGCCGTCGCCGCCGCCAGGGGCGCCGATGTCGCGATCGTCGTCCTCGGCGACAACACGAAAACCAGCGGCGAGCACCGCTCGCGCACCAGCCTCGAACTGCCCGGCCGACAGCTCGACCTCATCAAAGCCATCCACGCCACCGGCACACCCACGGTCCTCGTCCTCATCAACGGCCGACCGATCGCCATCAACTGGCCCGCCGAAAAAGTCCCGGCCATCGTCTGCGCTTGGTACCCCGGCGCGCAAGGCGGCGCGGCCATCGCCGACGTCCTCTTCGGCGACTACAACCCGGGCGGAAAACTCGCCAACACCTGGCCCAAACACGTCGGCCAGATCCCGATGAATTTCCCGACCAAGCCCTCCGCGCAGAAGGAAGACGACAAGCACGCCAACGTCTCCGGCGCGCTCTACAACTTCGGCCACGGCCTCAGCTACACGACGTTCGAATATTCCAACCTGCACGTCCGCGCCCAAAACGGAAAGGTGCCGACGACCCCGGACAACGTCCTCGTCGAAGTCGACGTGAAGAACATCGGAAAACTCTCCGGCGACGAAGTCGTGCAGCTTTATGTGCGCGACCTCGTCAGCTCCGTCACGACCTACGAGCAAAAACTCGGCGGCTTCGAGCGCGTCGCGCTCAAGCCAGCTGAGCGCAAGACGATCACCTTCGTCGTCCGCAACGACGACCTAACGCTCATCAACCGCGACGGAAAACGCGTCGTCGAGCCGGGCGAGTTCCGCTTCTCAGCCGGCAGCTCGTCGGCCGACATCCGACAGGACGCCACGATCGAAATCGTCGGCCCCAACGGCGAGCGCGGGCCCATCGAGCCGAAGAGTGCAACCACCAAACCAAACAAGACGGGAGCAGACGAATGACCAGGATCGCGTGCGGCGGCTTAGGGATTGTCCTGTTACTGACGTGCCAACTCATTGCGCAAACGACGGAACCGACCGTCTACGACATTCGAAAATTCGGCGCGACCGGCGACGGCAAGACGCTCGATTCCCCCGCCATCAACAAGGCGATCGACGCCGCGGCGGCGAAGGGCGGAGGCACCGTCTATTTCCCCGCTGGAAACTATCTCTCCACCTCCGTCCGCCTCAAGAGCAACATCGCCCTTTATCTCGACCAGGGCGCCACGCTCCTCGCCGCGTCGCCGAAGGACGGGCACAAGTACGACGACCCGGAGCCGAACGATTCCGATCAGTTCCAGGACTTCGGCCACACCCACTGGAAGAACTCCCTCATCTGGGGCATCGAGCTGGAAAACATTTCCATCCTCGGCCCGGGAAAAATCTTCGGTGAAGGTCTCGTGCGCAGCGGCAACGGCTCGCGCAGCAGGGAGCTCGCCGACAAGCTCCGCGGCAAAGCGCCGGAAGGGCGCACGCGCGGAAAATTCAGCTACCCCGACGCGCGCGACGCCGTCGAACCCGGCTGGGGCAACAAGGCCATCTCGCTCAAGCTCTGCCGCAACGTCATCATCAAGGACATCACCATCCGCAAGGGCGGCCACTTCGCCATCCTCGCCACCGGCGTCGACAACCTCACCATCGACAACATCAAAATGGACACCGATCGCGACGGCATGGACATCGACTGCTGCCGCAATGTCCGCATCAGCAATTGCTCCGTCAACTCCCCCTGGGACGACGGCATCTGCCTCAAGAGCACGCACGCGCTCGGCTACCCGCGCGCTACCGAGAACGTCACCATCACCAACTGCCAGGTCAGCGGCTACGACGAAGGCACTTTTCTGGACGGCACCTACAAGCGCACCGATCCGAAGAAATACAGCCACGACACCACCACCGGCCGAATCAAGTTCGGCACCGAATCGAACGGCGGCTTCAAGAACATCACGATCAGTAACTGCGTGATGGACTACTCGCGCGGACTCGCGCTGGAAATGGTCGACGGCGGCGATCTCGAAGACGTCACCATCACCAATCTCTCGATGCGCGACATGACGAATGCCCCCATCTACCTCCGCCACGGCGGCCGATTGCGCGCCCCGGACGGCACCAAGGTCGGAAACTTTCGCCGCGTCTCGATCAGCAACGTCCGCATCCACGGCGCTGCGGCCGAGCAGTCCGTCATCATCGCCGGCATCCCGGACCATCCGCTGGAAGACATCAAGCTCGACAACATCCGCATCTACTACGAAGGCGGCGGCACCAAGGAGATGGCCGCGACGCGCCCGAGCGACCGCGTCACCGACTACCCCGAGCCGCAGAATCACGGCCCCATGCCCGCGTACGGCTTCTTCATCCGCCACGTGAACGGCCTGCAGATGAGCAACATCGAAGTCAGTTATGAAAAGCCGGACGCGCGGCCGCCGTTTGTCATCGAGCAGGTGAAGGGCGCGAAGTTCGTGAACGTCGACGCGAAGAAGGAAGCCGCGACGCCGACGTTCATTTTGCGCAACGTCGAAGATTTCCGCACGCGCGACGTCCACGGCGTCGCGGACACGGAGAAGGCGAAAGTAGAGGAAGAGAAACTCTAGTTCGAATCAAATTCGAAGCGATGTCATCCTGAGAGGGTGTCTGAAAAGTCGTGGCATGGGCGCCTCGCCCATGCATCTCGCCGCGCCAGCGGCTCTTGGTTGCGTCACAGAAACGGCTGACCGCCGCGAATGCATGGGCGAGGCGCCCATGCCACGTGAAAAGCAACTTCTTAAACACCCTCTGAGGTACTCCGAAGGTTCTGGCGCCGAGCGACGGAAAACGCCGATCCTTCGGTATGTTTTCAATGAGTGCGACGCGCAAAGGGTGATCGGCGATCCCGATTTTTCGCGGGAACCCGCCGCCTCTACGACGCGCGGCGTCGGCGGCGCATCGCCAGCGGGAGCGCGGCGGCGACGAGGAGAACGCCAGTGGGTTCGGGCACGACGGCGGTGTACGTGCCGTTGCTGTAGGCGGAAAAACTCAGCGCCCCCAGCGTCGTGTCGAGGTTCTGCGCCTGGCCGACGGGATGAAGCGCCGCGTCAAAGACCGGGCCGACGTTGGTGGTCATGTCCCACGTCGCGAACGGAGCGCCGTCGACGTCGAGGATGTCCGGGCCGGAGCTGCCGTCGCCAAAAAAATCTTTGGAGAAGCCGGCCAGCGCGAGGTTGTTGTTGACGAACGCGCGGCTCGTGAACGTGAAGGTGGCCTGGCCGATGCCGGTGATGTCGATCGTCGCCAGCGAGAGCGGGATCGCGTAGACATTCGTCGCCGGGTCCACGCGGTTGTCCGTGTTGCCGGTCAGTTGAATGGTGAAGAGGGCGGACGTGAACGAGTTGCTGCCGATCGTTCCGCTCCCTGTGCCGGTGATGGTTATTTGAAGCGGCGCCGCCTGAGCGGTGGCGCCGGCGAAGCCCAACAGCGCGACGACCATGGCCGCGAAAAATGTTCCCTGCCTCATGAATCTCCTCTCCTGATACGACGTTGCGACGTCAACATGCGGCACGACATCGCGTCGATGGGCGTGAAACCATACCCGCAATGTTGCGGGCGAACAAGAACCGGGAAAAAAGTTTCGGCAGGCTTATTCGCGCGAGCGCCGGCGTTCCGACCACACGCCGAGCGAGAGAATCCCCAGCACCGGCGGCGTCAGCAGCAGCGCGCATGTCCCCAACGGCGCCCGCGCCGACCGCGAGCCCGCCAACATCAGCAAGACAATGAACATCAGACCGAAAAGCACCGGCGGCGCGGCGAAAAGCACGGCGGACCAATGCCCGCGGCTCGCGGGAATGAAGCTGATCAGGGCCAGCGCGATCAGCGTGATCGGCATCGCCAGGAAGATCCACGCCAGCCCGCTGAAATCGGATGCGAGAATGTGCATGTGTCCATCGTACCCGCACCCGTGGCCGACGATTTTTACGCCGCAATTTGTCTAAGCGCCCTGCGCCCGCCCGCGGGCCGGGAATACAATCGCAGGTTCCGTGCTCGCGCAAGCGGCATCACAACGTCAGTCAATCGAGAAGGAGTTTCTCATGGCCAAGCTCGCCCTTTACGCACATCTCAAAGCCAAGCCGGGCAAATCCGCCGACGTCGAAGCGTTTCTCAAATCCGCGCTGCCGCTGGCCGAGAAGGAAGAAGGCACGATCACCTGGTACGCCTTCCAGGAAAGCGACAACAGCTACGGCATCTTCGACACCTTCGACACCGAGGAAGCGAGACAAGCCCACCTCGACGGCCCCATCGCCAAAGCCCTGATGTCGAAGGCCAGTGAGCTGCTGAGCGAGCCGCCGATGATCCACAAGATCAAAGTCCTGGCGGCGAAGACTCCGGGGTGACGGGACAGGCGCGCTCGGTCCGGCTGCCGCGCGTTCATCTGCGGATTCTAAAAAGGGGCGACGGCCACCTCTTTTCGCCCAGGCGAAATAGATGATTGTCCCCGCCTTCCTGCGCATTTACCGGCGCGGCAGCGTGCGACGACGCTCTAGATGACTTCCATACGCGTGCGCCCTCGCCAGCCTAGAGCGGCACCAAGGCAGTCATGGACCAGCCGGCAAAGCAATCTACTAGCCGCCGCATGGCAGCTTGATTATGCTGACCTTGTGGGGTCGAGGGTTAGTGCTTTTTCAACCGTATTTCTTTGGGAGCTAGTGCAATGAAATGGCAGCATCTCGAGCAGCAGGTTAGAGACATCGCTTCGTTGATTTGGAACGCTACGCCGGCGGCGGAAGTCGTTAACGGCGTAAAGTGCGACTGCATTTTAAAACTTGCCCCTGATTATTGGGTCGCGATAGAAATCTCGAAAGAAATAAGTTTAGTCAAGCTTCGCACTGATCTCGCTAAATTCGCGTCAATCCGACCGTATCTTACGAGCCAGGGTATCTACGCCAAGTGTTTATTCGTGACCGAGGGAGAACCACCACCATCTGTGGTGGTAACTGGCAAGGGAGCCAGTGTTGAGGTGCTCTCGGCTAAGGCGCTCAGTGAGCGTTTCTTCAACTACTCAAACTATACATTCGTCAGACAAGAAAGAGCATTTGGTAGCGCTGTTGATC
>JAXDMN010000319.1:0-5149 GCA_034666045.1 Phycisphaerales bacterium
TACATCTTCGGGAACAACGTCAACGACAAGATGGGGCACATCGGCTACCTGGCGTTTTATCTCGCGGGCGGGATCCTTTCCGGCTGCGCGTATGTCATGACCAGCGAAGGGTACGTCATCGGCGCCAGCGGCGCCGGGTCGGCCGTCACGGGCGCGTATATCGTCCTGTTCCCGCGCGCGCATGTGACGATGCTGTACTTCTGGTTCTATGTCGGCGTGATCGAAGTCCCGAGCGTCTGGTTCATCGGGTTCTTCTTCGTGAAGGACCTGTTCATGAACTTCTCGTACGCGTCCACCGGCGTGGCGCACATGGCGCACCTGTCGGGAACGATCTTCGGGTGCGCCGTCACCTCCGCGCTGCTCGCGGCGAACCTGCTCCCGCGCGATCATTTCGACATCGTCGCGCTCTTCAAGCAGTGGAACCGCCGGCGGCAGTTTCGCGATCTCACCGCCACCGGCTACGACCCCTTCGCCTATTCGCCGCGCGACCGGATTCCTGTCGAGGGCCGCCTGCCCGGCCCGCGCGACGAGCAGCAGGATCGCATCCACGACCTCCGCGGGCAGATCAGCCAGGCGATCGACAAGAACGACTACGTCCGCGCCGCCGACGTCTACCTTCAGCTCCGCCAGGTCGATCCCGAGCAAGTCTTGGCGCGCCAAGCGCAGCTCGATGTCGCCTCCCAGCTCGCCAGCCAGCAGCTTTACCCGCAGGCCGCCGAGGCGTACGAACTGTTCCTGCGACATTACAAGAACTTCGAGCAGATCGAGCAGGTCGAGCTGATGCTCGGTCTGATCTACGCGCGCTATCTAGACAATTACGACCGCGCGAAGGAGTATCTGATTCGCGCGATGGCGAGACTTCACGGCGACCGCGAGCTGACGCTGGCGCGCGAGGAGCTCAAGCGAATCGAGCCGCTCGCGGGAACCGGCGCGGCGCCGGCATGACCCGACGCAGGGGGCGGAGCCAGACTCTGCGAGTCCGATCGCGACGAAGTCGTGTCCCTATGTCGAACTCGTTGCTGCGCACCGAATCGGACTCACAGAGTTCGGCTCCGTACGGCACCGTCTTTGCATTACTCGGCACCTGCGGGAGCACTCTATGCAAGCCAAAGCGTATCTGCCGCTGTTCAAGGAAGCCTTCAACGAATGGTCGGAGGACAAGGCGTCGCGTCTGGCGGCGGCGCTGGCGTACTACACGGCCGTCTCCATCGCGCCGCTGCTCGTTCTGGCCGTCACCATTCTCGGGTGGCTCAGCTTCGACGGACGCGCCGTCGTTGAAGACCAAATGGCCATGCTCATGGGCTCGACCGGCAAGGAAGCCGCAACGACCATGATCGACGCCGCCAAGAAATCGTCCGGCGTCATCCCGACGATCATCAGCCTGGTCATCCTGATCTTCGGTGCCTCCGGCGTCTTCGGCGAATTGCAGGATTCGCTCAACACCATCTGGGAGGTTCAACCCGATCCAAAAGCCGGCATCTGGGACACGATCAAGAAGCGGTTCTTCTCGATGACGATGGTCTTCGGCGTGATCTTCCTGCTGTTGGTGTCGATGGTCATCAGCACGGTGCTCGGTGCGATGGTGACGCGTTTCGCTTCGGAAGGCGGCAAGGTCGGATTGATCGTCGATACGCTCTTCTCGCTCGCGATTTACACCGGCATCTTCGCGCTGCTGTTCAAGCATCTGCCGGACGTGAAGATCCGCTACCGGGACGTCTGGGTCGGCGCGGTCTTTACCGCGGTGCTGTTCGCGATCGGAAAGTACCTGTTGACGTTGTACCTGACCAAGGGCTCGACCGCTTCCGCGTACGGGGCGGCGGGATCGTTGGCGGCGCTGCTCATCTGGGTTTATTACGCGGCGCAGATCCTGTTTTTCGGCGCGGAGTTCACGCGCGTGTACGCGACGAAGTTCGGCGGCTACCACCCGCCGGAGCGCGGCGCGGTGCCGATGACCGAGGAACAACGCGCGCAGCGCGGCATCGTGCGCGAACATGATTTGCAGGTGGCGAAGGAAGCGGAGACGAGTCGAGCGTCGCAGCGCGGCGCGCCATACCCGGGCCGATCGCCGGTGCCGGATCGCCGCGTCGTCACGATCACGCGCCCGACGCCGGACGCGCAGAAGGCGTACGCCTTCGCCGGCATGGGGTTGGCCGCCGGATTCATCGTCGGCGCGATCGGCATGCTGAAGGGCCGCAAGTACACCGCCGACGGGATCAAGCAGATCGCGCTCAATCAGCGACTGAGCGAGATCGAATCGCGACTACAGGGCCGCTCGCCCGACGTCGTCGCGACGGCGATCCGCGTCGAGGAACGCCTCGACGAGCTCGACGCCCGCGTGCGCGGCGCGACGACCGCGGTGCAACGTCGCCGGCGAGAAGCCGCACGACGCGAGCACCCGACGACATTCACGGAACGATTCGACGCCGCCCTCAAGGCGCGCAAGGGCCAGCCGAACATCATCGAACGACTGACCGGCGTCTCGACGAAGCCAACGTTCGTCGAGCGATTGGGTGAGATGATCGGAAAGTAATCTGCACGCCAGCGCGAACGAGTTTTACTTCCGGAAGAAGGTTTTGCCCTTCGCGGACTTCTTGCTCAGTCGGTCATTGACGTACAGACCTTCGAGAAGAAACTCCCCGACCGCGGCGATCGTCGCCGGGTCGCCGCCGTCGAGCTCCATGTGCTTCGCCAACGTCGCCGCCGACTGCGGCAGACCTTTCACGACCTTCATGTTCGCGACGAATTCGTCGGCGCTCAGATCGTCGCCGGCGGGGAAGGTCAGGTTGCCGAGGAACTGCTCGATGATCCGCTCGTAGTCGTCAAGCTTCGCGTAGCGCGCGAAGACAGCCTTGACGGCTTCGCCGACGAGCGACTGGATCAACTTGTCCTCCGCGCCGTCCTCTTCGGCGAGCGTCATCTCGATCTTTCCGCGACTCGAAGCGATCAGGTAAGTCAGGTCGCAGATGCGCGGGACGACGCGCGATTCACCGGTGACGATGCCGCGGCGTTCGGCGTTTGAGACGACGGTTTCGAGGTTCGCGATCGACGTCCGCACCGACACGCCGCTCGCCTGGCTCACATGCGGCGACGAACGCGCGAGGCGCACCATCTCCTCGACGATCTCCGACATGAAGCGCGGCACATCCACGCGCACGCCGCTGCCGCTGTTGCCGTCGTGACGCGAGAGCCACGCGTTCTGCTCGGCGATCTGAAGCCCCTCGGCGACCGTCTCCGGGTAATGCGTGCGGACGACGGAGCCGATCCGGTCCTTCAATGGCGTCACGATCCGCCCGCGATTCGTGTAATCCTCCGGATTCGCGCTGAAAACCAGGCAAACGTCGAGGTCGAGTTTGATCGGATAGCCGCGGATCTGGACGTCGCGCTCCTCGAGCACGTTGAACAGGCCGACCTGGATGCGCGGGGCGAGGTCCGGCAATTCATTGATCGCAAAGATTCCGCGATTGCTGCGCGGGATCAGGCCGAAGTGCATCGTCGATTCATCGGACAGATAGCGTCCCTCCGCGTGCTTGACGAGGTCGATCTCGCCAATGAGGTCTGCGATCGTCACGTCCGGCGTCGCGAGCTTTTCGTGATAGCGGTCGCGGCGATGGACCCACTCGATCTTCGCGTCGTCGCCTTGCTCGGCGACGATCCGCTTGCCGGTCTTGGTCATCGGGGCGACCGGATCGTCGTTGATCTCGACGTCGGCCAGCACCGGGATCCACTCATCGAGCAGCTCCGGCAGCAGCCGCAGCATGCGCGTCTTCGCCTGCCCGCGCAGGCCGAGGAAGAGCATGTCGTGCTTCGACAGGATGCCGTTGACGATCTGCGGGATGACCGAATCGCGATACCCGACGATGCCGGGAAAGAGCTCCTCGCCCGCCTTGAGCTTTCGGATCGTATTGCGGCGAAGCTCGTCCTTGACGGACGAAAAGCGGTAGCCGGTTTCTTTCAGTTGTCCAAGCGTGGCGGGTCGGGGGTGACTCATGAACGCGTGATCTCCCTGTTTTCGGTTCCGGACCCGATGGTAGGAGGGCAGGCGGGGAGGTTCCAGAAAATGCTGAATGAAGAAGGCTCTCCTCAATGTGCCGCTCAGGGTGCGTCATTCCGCGTTCTCTTCATCCTCGGCGGGGACCTTTATCCGCCGCGCGGATTCCGCCCAGGCGTCGACATATTCGGTGTGCGTCCGCGGCGCGGTGGCGCGTGGGAAGAAGAATCGGCCGAAGCGGAATGTCAGCACCAGCCCGGCGAAGAGGATGAAGAGAAGGATGAACAGGAGCAGCCGATACCACGCTTGAAGGCTGTGCTTTTCCTCCGGGGTAAGCTTTGGATCCTGGATTGCCTGAAGTCCCGGGACGAGCACGTACGAGACGACGACGATCATCAGCACGGTGAAGACGACGAGGAAGATCAGCGCGGACCAGCGGATTGCGCCGCTGCGATGAGGATGAAGTCGCGAAGAAGTCATGCGGACGAGCCCCGCGGTGTTTCGTCGCGGATTGTACGGGATGTCCAGCGATCGTCGGGATGCGCGGAATTCCGGTACACACGCGACATGCAGATCGAACTGTCGCGCGTCGCAAGCGACGCGGCTAAATGGATAGCGTGGTCGTTCGAGCGCGTGCGTGCGTGTGCTTGCTTGCGTGCGTTACCAGTGTACGTCGGCGCGCGCGTTGATCGGATGCTTTTGCGCCATCTTCCGGATCTGCTCCTTGTCTTCATCGTCGAGATCTTTCGGGACGATGATGCGGATGATGCAGAACTGGTCTCCCTTTTCGCTGCCGCGCTCGATGCCGCGACCCTTGATCCGCATCTTTGAATGACTGCTCGTGCCGGGGGGGATCGTGAGCGTGACGGGACCCTCGAGCGTGGGGACGTCGACCTTCGTGCCGAGAACCGCCTCGTACATTGAGATCGGGACTTCGAGGAGGATGTCGAGTCCATCGCGGCGGAAGTAGGGGTGGTCGTGGACGCGCGTGATGATGAACAGGTCACCCGGCTCGCCGTTCGGCGACTCCTGTCCCTTGCCGCGGATGCGCACGCGGCTGCCGTCCTTGACGCCCGGCGGGATCTTTACGTCAATGGTTTCGAGTCTTCCGTCGCGGCTGATTTGCAGCGGCAGCGTTGTGCCGCGCGCGGCCTGGTCGAA
>JAXDMN010000320.1:0-5194 GCA_034666045.1 Phycisphaerales bacterium
TAGCAAGCCCCGGGATTGCAATCCCGGGGCTTTGGTTTTTGCGTGCGGGTCCCCCCCGCCCCTCGTTTTACCCCTCCCGCACATACTTATGGAACGCCTCAATCAGCCGCTTCGTGATCGGTCCAGGGTGCCCGTCACCGATGATCCGCCCGTCGATTTTCGTCACCGGGGCGACCTCGGCGGCGGTGCCGGTGACGAAGCATTCATCCGCCACGAAGAGGTCATGCTTCTGGAAGCTCTGCTCGACGTGCGGGATGTCCAACCGCTTGCAGAGGTCCAGAATCGCCTGCCGCGTCACGCCCTCGAGGATCCCATCGACGATCGTCGGCGTCAGGACCTTCCCGCGGCGGACGATGAAGATGTTGTCCGCCGTGCACTCCGCGACGTTGCCCAGGTGGTTGAGCATGATCGCCTCGGCGACCCCGGCGTCGGTCGCTTCCATCCGCGCGAGGATGTTGTTCAGGTAATTGAGGCTCTTGATCCGCGGACTCAGCGCGGCCGGGTGGTTGCGGATGACCGACGACGTAATCACCGCCATCCCTTTCTCGTACAGCTCCTTCGGATAGACCTGGATCGAGTCAGCGATGATGATGACGCTGGGGCTTTTGCACTTGTTCGGGTCGATCCCGAGGAACCCGACGCCGCGCGTGACGACCGCCCGGATGTAGCAGTCGGTAAAGTTGTTCGCCTTCACCGTTTGCTCGATCGCCGCGAGGAAATCCTTCTGCGCGAGCGGGATCTCCAGGCGGATCGACTTCGCCGAGTCGTAGAGCCGCGCGAGGTGCGCTTCGGCGCGGAAAATCCTCCCGGCGTAGACGCGGATTCCCTCGAACACCCCGTCGCCGTACAACAGGCCGTGGTCGTAGACGCTGACTTTCGCGTCGTCCTTGTCGAAGAGTTTTCCGTCGATCCAGACCTTCAAGGGCATCGGCATGCTCCCGGAGAAACGCGAGAACGACCAGAAGAATCGCGGCCAACGTAAGGCGGCGCGCCGCGCGCGTCAAACGTGTCTGAAACCCGGCGGCGGCGGCCATAATGCTAGAAGAAACCCATGACTATTTCGCGAATGAACAACCTCTGCGTCGCAGTTGTTCTCCTGTTCGCCACGTCGCGTGCATCGCTCGCCGCCGATGTAACGCACATCCGGCACGCGCGCGTTTTCGACGGCGCCGCCGTGATTGATGACACGGACGTGCTCATCCGCGACGGCGTGATCGCGCAGATCGGCAAGGACCTCGACGGCGGCGATTCCGACGTCATCGACGCCACCGGCAAGACGCTCGTTCCCGGCCTGATCGATTGCCACGTGCACATCTTCGCGCCCGCGGTGCTCCGCCAGGCCGCCGCCTTCGGGGTGACGACGGAGCTCGACATGTTCATGGCCGCCACGGTCGCGAAGCAGTTGCGCGAGGAGGAAAACCCCGCCCGCGCGGATTTTCGCACCGCCGTCACGCTCGCCACCGCACCGGGCGGGCACGGCTCGCAGTTCGGGCTCGCCATCGACACGCTCCGCGGGCCGGGCGACGCCGAAACGTTCGTCGAGGCGCGCATCGCCGAGGGGGCGGACTACCTCAAGATCATTTACGACGACGGCAAGGCCGCCGGCATGAAGTTTTCCAAGCTCTCGCCCGAGACGATGGCCGCCGTCGTCATCGCCGCGCACGCGAAGGAAAAACTTGCGGTCGTGCACGTGATGGACCAGGAATCCGCCCGGCAGGCGATCGAAGCCGGCGCCGATGGCTTCGCCCACGTCTTCTGCGATCAACCGGCCGACGATGCACTGATCAAGCTCGCGAAGCAGCGCAATGTCTTCTTCATCCCCACGCTCACCGTCATGGAAAACTTCGGCGGCGACGACGGCACCGCGCTGGCGACGGATCCGCATCTCGGGCCGCTCATGTCGGGCGAAGACGTGGCCGCGCTCAAGGTGCGTTTCCCGCGTCGCAGCGGCGCGAATGCGAACGTGAAAACCGCGATCGAAAACGTCCGCCGCCTGCACGCGGGCGGAGTGCGAATCCTCGCCGGCACCGACGTCCCCAATCCCGGCACCCTGCACGGCGTCAGCCTGCACCGCGAACTCGAGCTGCTGGTCGAAGCCGGCCTCACGCCGACCGAAGCGCTCACCGCCGCCACCGCCGCGCCGGCCGATGCGTTCAAGCTCGCCGACCGCGGCCGCATCGCCGCAGGCAAACGAGCGGACCTCGTCCTCGTCGACGGCGACCCCACGCGCGACATCAAAGCGACGCGCGCCATCTCCGCCATCTGGATCGCCGGAAAAAAATTCGACCGCGACGGCTACCGCGCGATGATCGATCAGCGCAAGAAAATCCTCGCCGCCCTCGCCGCTCCCGGGCCGCTGCTCGTCAGCGATTTCGAGGACGGGCCGGACGTGAAGTCGACCTTCGGCACCGGCTGGTCGATCTCCACCGACGAAATCCAGCGCGGCAAATCCACCTGCTCTACGAAAATCATCGACGGCGGCGCCGACAACACAAAACACGCGCTGCTCATCAAGGGCAGCATCAACCCCCCGCTTCCCTGGGCCTGGGCCGGCGCCATGTTCAGCCCCGGCCCGAGCCTGATGGCGCCGGCCGACCTATCCGGGAAAAAGTCGATCTCTTTCTGGGCGAAAGGCGACGGCAAGCCGGCGCGCATCATGCTCTTCTCGCGCTCCACCGGCTTCACGCCCGCCTTCGAGACCTTCACGCCCGGCGAAAAATGGGAGCGGCACACCTTCGCGCTCGAACAATTCCGCGGCAACACCGGCAAAGACATCACCATGCTGATCTTCGCCGGCGGCGTCGAGCACGGGCCATTCGAATATCGAATCGATCAGGTGATGTTCGAGTGACGCCCGCAGCAACCGACATCCACCTTGACGGCATGATGGATCGCGACTCCATCGCAACCGCCTGATGGCTTGGGTTCGTTTTTCGTTTCCGCCCATTACCGTCAACCTTCGTTAACCCACGTCAACCTGTGTCAACCTGTGTCAACCCGCGGGCACCGTCGGTGCCGTCGTTGTCAACCGGTCCAACGGGCTTTGCACCGCGATGGCCGGCTTGTTCATGACGTGCGGGTAAATCATCGTCGGCTTCAGCGACGCGTGCCCGAGCAGCGTCTGCACCTGGCGGATGTCGTAGCCAGCTTCCAGCAGGTGCGTCGCGAAGCAGTGGCGGAAGGTGGCAGGTGACGCATAACGGATACCGAACTAGACCCGCCGCCGTCAAGGAAGAAATGACTCGGATGCACGATTGGCGCTCGGATACGATGCGCCGCAGTTCCGGCGGATGCTATCTTGACACTGCCGGTCAAGATAATCGTAGTTATCCGGCACATGGCCGACCCAGACGACCCAATTCCTCTGGAAGACGAACCGGTCACAATCGACTACGCCCGCTCCGGCACGCGACCCGCCAAGCCGGACAAGGCGTTGCGACCGCACAGCATGTTGGCCGTCGTCTCCTGGGGCATGCTCTTCCTCTCGTGCGCGGAGGATACGCGCGAGCGCGCAAGCCTGCCTCCGGGCGCTGATTCGTGGGGCTGGACGGGCGAGGGCAGCGCGCAGTTGTTTCGCGACCATTATTCTGCCGACTTCGCCGCGGCCCTTGCCGCGTGGGGCATCGTGTGCGGGTTGATCGCGATCCTTCTGCCGCGCACAAAGAAGTGGGTCGCCGTCGCCGCCACCGTCGTGCAGGCCCTTTGGCTCTGCTGCCTGTGGAAGTGGCTCTAGGTCCTCTTGCGCACTGAACGAGCCGGATAACCCACCAATGCAGCGGACCGCCACGGCGTCACGCGGCGCAGTAGAATGAGCGGGCGCGGTCGCCGTGGCGGCCGCTGATCGGCCTTACGTTGTCCCGCCTCAGAGCGACATCCGCTGCTGTCCACATGGAGCACACCGAAAAGCGCAACCCGTCGCGGCCGTCGCAGGGGCTCGACTACGCCGCTCGGCTCCCACCGAACACTCGTACGAGCAAGCTGGCCGTCGTAGCCCTTGCCGCGTCAATCCTCGCGTGCCCGCAACTGTTCGTCTTCCTCGGTAAGCGCTTCGACCACTTCGCGCGGATCGACAGTTTGCGCCTGCGCCTGGCGGCGATGAGCGTGGCGACGGCACTCGCGACCGTTGCACTCTTGCGCATCCGCCTCTCCCGCGGCACGCTCCTCGGCGCGGGCATGGCGTCGGCGGGCTTAGCAATCTCATTGCTCTGGTGGTTGCTGATGGCGCTGATCCTCCTCATGTTCATGTCGTGGGACGGGCCGGGGTAGATACCCGCGACCGGCGGGATTACCCGCCGATGCAGCGGACCGCGGCGGCGGTATAGTTCTGTTGCGGTCGGGCGTCGCGCGGGCGCCGTCGCGGCCGCTCAACGGCATTACGTTATGCGGCGTGGGAGACGCAGTGCCCGTCACCAAACTTGGTAACGCTCTTCTCTTCGCGGCGTGCGCGGCATGGAACGTGTTCTTCGGCACTGTCGCGCTGCTGTTGTCGGTCATGGACTCCCCGCCGTCGTCGGCATCGAGGCCGTCACTTGCCGTTGTGGCTGGCGTTCTACTGTTAATGTTCGGGCCGACCACGCTTCTCTTGATCGCATCGGCCCGCAACTTGATTCGCTTGTCGAGATGGGAGCGTCCTGCGGCACGGCCAGCCGGAGGTGGATTTCCCGTGGTTGCTGCTGCTGCGCGCACACGGCCCGACGACGCCGCATAACCCGCCAATGCAGCGGACCGCCACGGCGTCAAGCGGCGCAGTAGAATGAAGCGGCGCGGTCGCCGCCGCGGCCGCTGATCGGCATTACGTGATCCCGCCTCGTTCCTCGAAAAGATGCCATGATCGAGCGTCCGGCCACTCTTGATTACTCACCCCACGCGCGGCGGCGCGTCGCTCCTTCGCGAAACGACTGGTCCATGGCGCTGTTCATCGTTCTGGCAGTCATTGCAGGCTTGATTGGGTTGGCTGGAATGGCGGGATTCTTTCTGCTGTGGGTGAATCCCAGTTCGCTTCAATCGCCCGGGCGCCCCTCCGCATGGACTTGCGCGCTATGCCTCGTCGGCTATGCCAGCTTCCTAACTCTTGCGCTGATGGCGGCTCGGTTTGCCAGACGGCGGACGCGTCCGGCGGGATAACCCGCCATTGGAGCGGTCCACGGCGGCGGTATACTTCACTCGCGGTCGAGAATCGCGCGTGCGCCGCCGC
>JAXDMN010000321.1:0-14623 GCA_034666045.1 Phycisphaerales bacterium
CGCTCGACACCCTCGCCGCCGCGCTGGCGGAGAGCGGACGATTCGAGGACGCCGCGAAGATGCAGGCCGCGGCGATCATCGCCGCGGAATCGATGAATGATGCAAAACTCGCGGTGGAGCTTCGCGATCGTCCGTACGCGGAGCGGAAACCGTATCGGGAGAATCCGACGTCAAAACCCGCGACACCGACGACGACCGCGCCCACCACTTCGAAATCGCCTTAAGCGGCTAACAGCGTGCTTGTCATCCTGAGGTACTCCGAAGGATCTGCGTTGTCCGTCGCGCGGCGCCAGATCCTTCGGAGTACCTCAGATGACATACACGCCCTACGGCAGTGCCTCGCCTGTTCCCTGCTGAACCGTCATCGCGCGGTCGACCGCATCCACCTTGAACCTCTCCTTCGCCGGCGTGCCGTGTGGCCAGTGGATTTCAAGCAACTCCACCGCGGTCTCTTTGCCCAGGCCGAAGTGCACGCGCGGGTCGTTGCTCGAGAGGTAGCTGTACGCGCGAAGCGCCAGCGCGACGCGGGTCTTGCCGCCTGAGGTCAGGAAAACCTTCGCCCCGAGCGCGTCGCGCTTGCCGGTGATCGGCAGGACTTGCAGCCAGTGATTCTCCTTGGCCGCCGCGTCGTTGCGGTAGATGCGGATGCTGTTGTCGATTTTCACCGTCACCAGATCGATCGCCCCGCGGTTGCCCAGGTCAGCGAACGCGAGGGCGCGCGTCACTTCCAGCCGGCTGGCGAACGTGCCGGAATGTTTGCTCACATCCGCGAATTTTCCCGTGCCGTCGCCGCGGAAAAGCAGGTTTGGCTCGGCGTACCAGTTCCAGAATCTGCCGACCTCCGCCTCCGAACGCACCGGCCCTTTTGCGACACGGCCGTTCGCGACGGCGAGATCGAGAAAACCGTCGTTGTCGTAGTCGAAGAACCCGCAGCCCCAGCCGGTGAACGGGCGATCGATCAACGCCATGCCCGCCTGCGCGGTTTGGTCGGTCCAGTTGCCGTCGCCCTGGTCCATCCAGAGCGTGTTCGTCTCGCTGCTGATGTGCGTGATGAAGAGATCGAGCCGCTTGTTGTTGGTCACGTCGGCGGCGTGGACGCCCATGTTCGCCTCGACGCTGCCGGCGGCGTTGAACGCGCAGCCGCGCAGGACCGCTTCGTCGAGGAACGTGCCATTCTGCTGATTCACCCAAAGCTGGTTCGGCTCTTCATCGTTCGCCTGCAACACGTCCGGCCAGCCGTCGCCGGTGAGATCGGCGCAGATCAATCCCCACCCGCGGCCGGGCGCGTCGATGCCGGCTTGTTTCGTCACGTCGCTGAACGTCCCGTCGCCATTGCCGTGATAGAGCGTCGCGAGCTGGCCCGGGAACTCGTGCGGGCCGCAGTAGTCCTGGTCGCGCTTCGAGCTGGACTGGAGACACTGCTTGTTCGGATCGAAGGTGGCGAAGTGTGCGACGAAGAGATCAAGGTTGCCGTCGCGGTCGTAGTCGAAAAACGCCGCAGTCGACGCCCAGTTCTTCTCCGCTTTCTGCTGCGTCATCGGCGGCATGCCGGATCGGCCGGTCGTGTCGGTGAAGGTCGCGTCGCCGTTATTCATGAAAAGCTGGTCGGACGAGCCGTAGTTCGTGACGTAGACGTCGACGTAGCCGTCGTTGTTCACATCGCCGACCGCGACGCCGTGATGGAACCCGCTGCCGCCCAGCCCGGCCGCGCCATCGACTTCGACGAAATTTCCATCCGCCTCCTGGCGAAAGAGTCGGTTCGGCGCGGTCGCCTTGATGAGCTGCGCGTGCGGCATGGGCGGCGGATGGCAGATGACCAGGATGTCGAGCCGCCCGTCGTTGTTGTAGTCGAGCAGCGCGACCCCGCCCGGCGTGATCTCGGGCGTGAGAAAAGTGCCATCCGGGTAAATCGGCGGCTTATCGGGAAATCCGACCGCAGCGGTGACTTCATTAAAGAGCGGTTTTTCGCCCGCGCGCGCGATCGCAGAGGACATGACGAAAAGGCCGAGCAGCATCAGCACCGCCACCGCCGCGACCGTTACGCGTATCGTCGTCATGCAATTCGACCATATCATCGCTGCACGGAAATGTCGGCGGAAATGCGGCCCCGGCAGGTTATCGGCCTTCGTGACGCCGCCCAACTTGCCGGCCGACCTGTAATTTAGGTCATTCAACCCCCCACTTCTTTCCAATCGCCAACGAATCGGTAAAACGGGACTTCTTACAATGACACAGATTGCCTCCGACGTTTCCCGGGTCCCTTCGCGGCCGATAGTCACCACCATGATCGACGTGAGCTCTCCCGCGGTCGCCGACAGCCTCATCGATCTCGCCACGATCGACCTCGGCGTGATCTGCCCGATGGCGAACGAATCCGACACGGCCGTGCGCTTCGTTGACGCAGTCCTGTCGCGCTGCCGCGGACGCGGGTTCAAGTCCGTCTCGTTTTTTGTCGTGCTCGACAACGCCTGCAACGACAACACGCGCGAGCTGCTCACCGATCACGCAAAAAATAACCCGGAGCTGCGCGTCATCTGGGCCCCGGAAAATAAAGGGGTTCGCGACGCCTACGTCCGCGGCTATCACGCCGCCCTCGATCACGGCTGCGACTGGATCCTCGAAATCGACGCCGGCTTCAGCCACGACCCGGCCGACATCCCGCCCTTCTTCGACGTGATGCGGCAAGGGTACGACTGCGTCTTCGGCAGCCGGTTCTGCCCGGGCGGCGCAATCACCGACAGCTCGCTCAAACGCCGCATCATCAGCAAGGGCGGCACCGTGCTGGCGAACCTGATGCTCGGGACGAAACTGGCGGACATGACCAGTGGGTTCGAGCTCTTCTCGCGCGGCGCGCTGCAAGCGGCGCTGGCGCGCGGCGTCCACTCGCGCGGGCCGTTCTTTCAGACGGAAATCAAAACGTATTGCCGCAACCTGAAGATCGCGGAAGTCCCGATCCACTACCGCGCCGCGAGCCATGACGTGGGGAAGTCCGCGATCAAGGATTCGTTCAAAAACCTGTGGCGCTTGTACAGGTTGCGGCGCAAGGGTCAGTTATAATCTCTTGACGTGGCACGGGCGCCTCGCCCGTGCAGCTCGCCGCGCCAGCGGCTGACAGGAAGAGCGGCTGGCCGCCGCGAATGCAGGGGCGAGGCGCCCATGCCACGAAAATGCGTGAGAAAACCGCCCTGATCGTCACCTCGATTTCCGCACCGAATCCGGTGCTGGAATCCCTCGCGCGCGGCAGCGTGCAGAACGACGTCGAATTCATCGTCATCGGCGACGAAAAAAGCCCGTCAACCTTCGATCTCGATGGCTGCCGCTTCTACGGACTCGACGAGCAGCGAAAGCTCGATTTCGCCTTCGCGAAAAAATGCCCCACGCGCCACTATGCGCGGAAAAACATCGGCTATCTGCTCGCCTTGCGCAATGGCGCGACGGCGATGGTCGAAACCGACGATGACAATTTCCCCGAAGACGCGTTCTGGTCCGACCGCCAGCGCCGCCAGTTAGTTCCGCTGTCTACGGCCGCCGGCCACGTGAATGTCTACCGCTATTTCAGCGAAGTGAACATCTGGCCGCGCGGCCTGCCGCTGGACAAGATCAACACGCCGCTGCCGGCGTTCGAATCGCTCCCGAAAACCGAAACGGATTGCCCCATCCAGCAGGGTCTGGCGAACGAGAACCCGGACGTCGACGCGATCTACCGCCTGGTCCTTCCGTTACCGCAGAATTTTCGCCGCGACCGCCGGATCGCGCTCGGCGACGGATCGTGGTGCCCGTTCAACAGCCAGAACACAACGTGGTGGCGCGACGCATTCCCGCTGCTTTACCTGCCGGCGTATTGCTCGTTCCGCATGACCGACATCTGGCGCAGCTTCGTCGCGCAGCGCATCGCCTGGGCGAACGGCTGGTCGATCCTGTTCCACGAACCGACCGTCTGGCAGGCGCGCAACGAGCACAATCTCATGCGCGATTTCCGCGACGAAGTCCCGGGCTATCTCCACAACGCGGCGATCTGTGACGCGCTGGCGGCGCTGCAAATCAAGCCAGGCGTCGCGAACCTCGGAGAGAACCTTCGCGCGTGTTACGCGAAGCTGATCGAGCAAGAATGGGTAGGTGATCAGGAACTGGAGCTCGTCGATGCGTGGTTGCACGATCTCGACGCGATCCGTTAAAGACCACGCCCCTCGTAGCCACGGACGCCAGTCCGTGGGGAGCCGCACACAAGCGCCTCAGAACTCTCACCCACAGCATTTCGTAACGGTCTTAACTATTTACCGTCGCGACGGTCTCCCGGGTGTATAGTTCGAGCCAGACGATGCGGCCTCCCTGTAAAAACCATCGCCCCCGGCGTTTACGGGCAGTTCTCCTCGCCGCGGCGGCAACGCTGGCGGTGGCGCAACTCTCGTCGGCACAAACCTTTACCAATCCGATCAATCCCAACGGCGCAGATCCCTGGGTGACGCAGTGGAAGGGCCAATACTTCTACGTCCGCTCCGACGCCGGCAAGTTGTATGTCGATCGCTCGACCAACCTGTATCAGCCTGGCTCGGGCGGCGGGCAGATGGTTTATCAGCCACCGACCGGCACCGCATACTCGCAAAACCTCTGGGCGCCGGAACTGCATTACCTCGACAACAAGTGGTACCTCTACGTCGCGGCCGACGATGGGCCGAATAGCAACCATCGCATGCACGTGCTCGAGGGGACCAGCCAGGACCCACAGGGCACGTACGTCTACAAGGGAAAGATCGCCGACCCCGCCAACGATCGCTGGGCCATCGACGGCAACGTCATGCAGCTCGGCGGGAACAAGTACTTCACCTGGTCCGGCTGGCCCGGCGGGACGGACGGGCAGCAGAATCTCTACATCGCGCCGATGTCGAATCCGTGGACGATCAGCGGCCCGCGCGTGCAGATCGCCGCGCCGACTGCCGGGTGGGAACGCAACGGCATGCCGATCACCGAGGGGCCGACGACGCTCCAGCGCGACGGCAAGACGCACATCATCTACTCCGGCAGCGGCTACTGGACGAATGAATACGCGCTCGGCCAGCTCACGCTCACGACCGGCGCGGATCCCCTGCTCGCGTCGTCGTGGACGAAAACGAGCGGCCCGGTTTTTTCTCAGGGCAACAACGTCGTCGGCGTCGGTCACGCGTCGTTCACGAAATCGCCGGACGGCGGGCAGGACTGGATGGTGTACCACGCGCACAACAACCCGGCCGTCTGGACCGGCACGCGCGACGTCCGCACCCAGCAATTCTTCTGGAACGGCGATGATTCGCCCGATTTCGGCGTACCTGCGCCGAGCGGCGCAGCGCTGAGCGTCCCCAGTGGTCGGGCCGTCGTCACCTTCGTCCCCAACGCGTCGTTCGAGCGCTCCGACGTCACCAGCAGCGGCGGCGGCGGGAATGCGTTCGGCGTCGACAAGATGAAGACGAGCGGCTTCACCGGCGTCACCGCGAACGACGGACGTTTTTACCCGACGATCGCCGGCGGCGAGGGAAGGCAGGTCGCCTTCGTTGGTTCGATCGGCGCCAACAGCGTCTACAACGAGATCGGACAGATCGTGAAGCCGGGGCAGTACACGTTCACCGCCGGCGTCGCGATCTCCGGCAACCAGACGACCGCCGCGACAGCCGCGCCGACGACGTATCAGCTTCGTCTCGAATCGGTCGGCCTGCTTCCGAACGGGCAGCCGAACGAGAACGACAAGATCGTGCTCGGCACGCAGACGGTGAACTCGTCGACGCTGAACAGCGCAACATTTACGAACTTCACCACAAATGCAACGATTCCGCTGCTGAGCGAGCGATACAACTCGTTCCTGCGCCTCGGCATCTATTCCAGCGGCGCCGGCGGCAGCGACAATTGGCAGGCGAAGGTCGAAAACTTCGCTCTGAATTTTGCGCCCCTCGCGCGGCCGCAGACGCCGGCGGTCGCGTATTGGCGCTTCGATGAAGGCCCGGCCGGCGCAGCGCTGACCGGCACGAACGGCGACAACGCGCTGCCGCACACGACCACGCTCGATCACGCGGGCGGCAACGACAATCTCCGCACTTACAACTTCGCGCCGGGCGGGTTCGACACGTCGCCAAAATACAGTCACGACGTCCCCGCCTCCATCGTGCCGGCGACCGGCGCGGTCAACGAATACTCCTTCGATTTCACGCCGAGCCAGGACGTTTACACCGAGCTCGCCGGCGACCTGAATGCCAAGAATTTCACGGCATTCACGCTGGAAGCGTCGTTCAAGCTCGACGCGCTCGATCGCTATCACGGCATCGTCGGCAAGGACGGCAAGCCGACCGCCTCGCCGGTTGCGCCGCTGCAATTGAAAGCGCGCGACGACAATGATCGCGTGCAGATCGAGGTCCTCGACGCCGCCGGCACGCCGCGGCAGGTTTCCAGCGTCGACGCGCTCGCCGCCGGGCAGTGGTACAACGTCGCGGCGGTCAACGACGGCGCGACGTTGTCGTTTTATCTCGATCGCAACGACGGTCTCGGCTACGTCCTTCAGGGCACGACGCCGGTCAGCGGCGCGTTGATCAGCAGCGTCGCCACGTGGACGGTCGGCCGCGGGTTTTACAACGGCGGCATCGCCGATTGGACGGACGGGAAGATCGACGAAGTGCGCATCACCGACGCCGCGCTCGATCCGACGCAGTTTCTCTTCTTCGATCCGGCCGGCCCGCCAGTGTGGAACGTCAACGCGGGCGGGAATTTTTCGGCGCAGTCGAACTGGTCGCGCGCGACGCCGAACTCGATCAACGCGGTCGCTTATTTCACCGACGCGATCCGATCCGCGAAAACGATTAACCTCGACGCGCCGCGCACGCTGGCGGGGATGGTTTTCAATAACACGAACAGCTACACGCTCGCCGGCGCGGGCGCGAATGCGATCACGATCGACACGAACGGCTCGAACGGTTTGATCAACGCCGTGCAGGGAAATCACACGATCGCCGCGCCGGTGCAGCTCAACAAAAACACGACCATCAACGTCGCCTCATCCGCGAATACCTTCGCGATCTCCGGCGATTTGAATGGCGGCGCCAGCATCGCGGTCACCAAGTCGGGCGCGGGACATTTGACCCTGAAGAACATCCGCGCCGGCTCGCTGGCGATCACGGGCGGCGACGTCGCGATGCTCGCGAACGGCTCCGCCGCCGGGGCGAGCGCGCTCAACACACTCACCTTCTCCGCCGCCGGCGCGACGCTCGACCTGTCCGACAACAAGATGATCCTCCGCGCCATGCCGCTCGGCGGCGAAGCGGGCGGCGTCTACAGCGGTGTGCAGGGACTCGTGCAGGCCGGCACGATCTTCTCCAGCCAAAGCGACGCCATCGCCGGACTCACCACGATCGCCGTCGCCACCGGCGCGCAAGTCCGCGGTCTCGAGGGCGCCGACACCGACACCTTCGCCGGGCAAACGATCACCGCCACATCCGTCATCGCGATGTACACCTACGCCGGCGACGCAAACCTCGACGGGTTCATTTCCGGCGACGACTACAGCACAATCGACTTCAACGTCGGAACCAGCGCCGATGGTTACTCCAACGGCGACTTCAATTACGACGGAATCGTCAGCGGCGACGACTACAGCACGATCGACTTCAACTTCGCCGCGCAGGGTCAGCCGTTCGATACCAGCGCCGGCGCCACCTTGACGGCCGTCCCCGAGCCGACCGCCGCCGGCGCGATCGCGCTCTTCGCCGCTGCCGTTTTTGCGCATCGCCGTCGGCGCGCCCCTGCGCGGGCATAACCTGCCTACAACACCCACAAATCCAGCAGCCAATTTCTGAGTCGCCCTGCCCAGCGCCTCCGCGCCGATTCGATAAGCACCCCCGCCGCCTGAGGTTAAAACGGTTAAGCAATGATTATTTAACTTTGCAAAGAAATCTTGCCTGACCGGTAAACATGGGTTAGAGTTTCACACGCGGCCGGAGGTGCGTCATTTCCGAGGCAAGGCCGCAATGGGCGGGTTTTTAGTCGGCTCACGTGCGCGTGGGCATTAGAGGGAGAGTCCTGATGCATTCCGCATTGAACTCACGGCGGCGCAATCAAACCGTTTTAACAGCAGCCGCACTCGCGGGACTCGGCATCCTGCCGGCCTTCTCGCGCGCCGCCGACATCCACTGGGATGTCGCTGACGGAAACTGGGACACCGCCACGAGCTGGGTCGGCGGCGTCGTCCCGGGCAACGCCGATCGCGGCATCCTCGATCGCGCCACCGGCGGAACCGCACACGTCACCACCGACACCGCCGACGTCACCGGCGTCAGCGTCTCGGCCGGCAACGACTTGAAAGTTGAGACCGGCGGCAACCTCACCACGCTCGCCTCCACTCCCGATAACAACCCCGCCGACGGCATCCACATCGCCGACGGCGGCGCGGGCACCGCATCGGTCACCGACAACGGCGTCCTCGCCACCACAGGCGGCGGATATCAGGCGACCCTCACCGTCGGCCGCGGCGGCGGGACCGGAACCCTCACCGTCAACGGCGCCACCGCGCTGGTCGACGCCAACGACCTCCACATCGGCGGCACCGAGCTGCCGGCCGGCGGCGGCGCCAGCGCCGGCAACGGAACCGCGAATCTCATCGCGGGCAAGATCAACGCCCGTGCGTGGGCCTTCGTCGGTCGCGACGGCGGCTCCGGCACGCTCAACGTCAGCGGCGGAACCTTCAACAGCTCCGGGCACTTCACCGTCGGCTTCAACGGCGGCAACGGCACCGTGACTCAGACCGGCGGCGAAGTCGGCGCCACCAGCGGCGGCGATGGGCAAGTCCAGATCGGCCAGGGCGGCGGATCGGTCGGCGTCTACAACCTCAGCGGCGGACGCCTCGGCAGCGCCAACGACTTCGTCGTCGGCAACGGCGGCGGCGCGACCGGAACCGTCAACCAGACCGGCGGCACGATGCACAACTCCGGCGGCTGGGCCTTCGTCGGCCGCAGCGGCGGGTCGGGCGTCTACAACCTCTCCGCCGGTGATGCCATCGTCAACGGCCAGATGAACATCGGCTTCGAGCCGGGCGGCGTCGGCACCTTCAACCAGACCGGCGGAACCGCCTTCTTCAAGGAGCTTCCGCACATCGGTCGCGGCGGCGGCGCCGGAACGTACAACCTCAGCGCCGGCAACTTCAACATCGGTGAGGTCGGCGCCGGCAGCGCCGATGACGATCTCGTTGTCGGGGCCGACTTCGGCTCGACCGGCACGCTGAATCAGACCGGCGGCACGCTCACGGCCTCCCGCTGGATCTTCGTCGGCCGCGCTGGAAACAGCGGCGGCGGCACCGGCGTCATCAACCAGTCCGGCGGAACGCTCGCCAGCAACGGCTGGATGCGCCTCGGCGAAGCACCGGGCGCGGTCGGAACCTACAACCTCAGCGGCACCGCGGTCGCCAAAGTGGGCGGCGGCGACGGCGACACCGGCGATGACGACATGGTCCTCGGCGTCGATTTCGCCGCCCAGGGCATCGCCACCGTCGCGGACTCCGCATCACTGACGGTCGCCCGCGACCTCGTCCTCGGTCAGAACGGCGCCACCGGCACCGTGACTCAGACCGGCGGCACCGTGAACGTGAACGCTGCCGCCTTTATCGGTCACAGCCCGACCGGCGGCGGCGCTCCGGCGGCCGGCACCTATACGCAGTCCGGCGGAACGCTCAACACCGGCATCGATCTCGTCATGGGCCTCCAGGCCAACTCCAGCGGCACCTTCACGATGTCCGGCGGCAACGCCAACGTCTCGGCGGTCACGCGCGTCGGCCTCGACGGCGCGGGCGTCGTCAATCACAGCGGCGGCACCCTCGTCACCGGCAGCCTCACCATCGCGCAGAACACCGCGACCGCCACCGGCGATTACAACCTCTCCGGCAGCGGCAAGGTCACCGCGCTCTCGACGGTGAACAACGGCACGTTCGACGCCAGCGGCGCCGGCATTGCCAACCTCGGGCCCGTTGACGGCACCGGCGCCATCACGGTCGCCGGCACCGCCCAGATCGGCGCGCAGCACGTCCGCCAGGCTTCGGTGACCGCGACCGGCGGCACGATCAAGATCGGCTCCACCGGCACCGGCACCTCGGACGGCGTCAGCATCGTCCCGAGCTACTCGCTCACCGGAACCGGCACTTTCGATCTCACGGACAACAAGCTCTTCACCAACAACGCTCCCGGCACCGCAACCGCCGGCGTCTACAGCGGCGTCCAGGGCGACGTGCAGCGCGCCTTGAATGGCGGCGCGTGGGACTCGCCCGGCCTGACGACGTCAATGCCCGACGCCGTCACCGGCCTGACCTCCATCGGCGTCGCCACCGGCGAGCAGATTCGCGGTCTCGGACCGACCGACACCGATCTCTTCGCTGGCCAGACGATCACCGGCGCCACCACGATCGCGATGTACACCTATGCCGGTGACGCGAACCTGGATGGCTTCATCTCGGGTGACGATTACTCGACCATCGACTTCAATGCCGGCACCTCGGCCGACGGCTGGGTGAACGGCGACTTCAACTACGATGGGATCGTCAGCGGCGACGACTACAGCACGATCGACTTCAACTACGCGGCGCAGGGCGCGCCGTTCTACACGAGCGGATCGGGCGGATTGGCTGGCGTGACCGCCGTCCCCGAACCCGCCACCCTCGGCCTGGTCAGCCTCGCCGCCCTCACCCTCTTCGGCCGCCGTCGGCGAACGAAGTAAGAAAAGTTCATCCTCGCAAAAACACAAACCCCGCGTCACGCAAGTGACGCGGGGTTTTTCTTTTGCGCTGGCGGTGCTCGCAGTTTGTCATCCTGATTAATGAGAGGGTGCACCAAAAACGGAGCAGTTGTCATCCTGAGGTATTCCGAAGGATCTGCGTTCCTCGTCGTCAAACGCAGATCCTTCGCGAGTACGCTCAGGATGACAACGCTTGGGTTTCGAACGTGATGGACTTCTAAACACCCTCTGAGTCTCAGGATGACATCGGTTGGTGGTTCGCGCCCATGGCGGGCAGTGCCAACCCTACCGCCCGGCCGCGACCGGACGGGTGGAAGGCGTCGCCAAAATCGTCGCGCCCGACGGGAGTTTCTGCGGCGTGCGCGTCGGGCCGAGGATGCGGAGCTTCACCGAGCCGTCCGCGCCATCCGTGATCGTGATGCGGTCGATATTCAGCTCGCGCTCGTGCCCGCCCTCGAGGTGCTTGTGCGAATGGTAGACGACGAACAGCTCTTTGCCGTCCGGCGAAGGGACGACGCAGTTGTGGCCGGGGCCGGAGACTTTGCCGGTGCGCTTGAGGATCGGATTCTCCGCCGCCTTCGTCCATGGCCCGAGCGGCGACTTTGCCGTCGCGTAGCCGACCGCGTAGAGCGGATCGGAAAAAACGCGGGCCGAGTACATCATCACGTAGACGCCGTTGTGCCGGAAGACGAACGGCGCCTCGTTCCACGTGTCCTCGATCTTCGCCCGCCCTTCCCACGGCTGCGACGCGCCGAAGCACAACGTCGGCTCACCGGCGATGCTGAGCAGGTCCGCCGCGAGCGGGACGACGTAGAGCTGGCTCGCCTGGCGGCCGCCCGGCTGAAAATTCTCCGAGTGGTCGAGCGCGTAGTACAGGTACGGCTTGCCGTCGGCGTCGTCGATGAAGACGTGCGCGTCGATCGTCGCCTTGCCGAGCTCGAACAGCGGCGCGCGCACTTCCTTGAACGGCCCGACCGGTGAATCGCTGATCGCGACGCAGATGCGGTGGCTGGTGCGGCCGTTCCCGACCGGGCCGACGCAACTGTAGAAGAGATAGAACTTCCCGTTGTGGAACGTCGCGTCGGGAGCCCAGAAATTCTGGCTGCCCCAGGTGAGGTGATCTCGAGAAAGGGCCATCTCCTCCTGCTGCCGCCAGTTCACGAGGTCGCTCGAGGTCCAGACGAAGTAGCCGACGTTCGTGATCGAGGTGGCGTAGAGGTAATAGACGCCGTCATGCAGCAGCACGTCCGGATCGGCCAGGTCGACGCCGAGCGGGTTCGTATAGGTCGTCGCCGCCGTGCGCAGCAGCGGCGGCTCGGCCGGCGCGGTGGCAGGATTCGGCGGCTGCGCGGCGTCGCGCGCCGGAGCGAACGGCGCAAGCGCGAGCAGGAAGATCAGCAGAGGCGCAACGATGCGACGTGGAGGACGAAAATTCATGCGCTGATCATCTTAGGCGGCGTCGCAACGCTGCCAACAGAAAGGGCGGCCGAATCTTTCGGCCGCCCCTTGGCATTGTCGGCGATAGAGTGAATCACGGAGGGGTCAACTTGCTTGCCCACCACTGGTCTTGCTTGACCGCCGCCGCCGCTGCGACGCCTGGACGCGGCGCGTAGCGCACGCGCCACATCGTGCGTCCCTTGTGCGCGGGCGGAATGCTCGCCTCCTGGCCTGACGATGGCGTTTCCCCGATGGGCTTCCAAGTGTCTTCCCACGCGAGGTATTCGGTGTGCCCATCGGCGAAGGTGTAGCAGTTCATTTCCTTCGGATGACGCTTGTAGGCGATGTTCTCACGATAGAACTTGCTGACCTGCCCTTCCTTCGCGACCATCGCCCCGTCTTCGTACGTCGCAATGTGGTGGTACTGAGACGGCTTGCCTTCGACGACAAGGATCGCCAGCGCCGCTGGCTTGAGCTGTGACAGTTTCACCGCGTTGAACACGTCCTCCTGATTGCTGATATTCAGACGATAGGAGGCGGGAATGTCGTCGCTTGTTCCGGGCAATCCATCCGCGCCAGGGCGCATCACGTCCGAGTTGTCGCTCGCGCAGAGAAATACCTTCTTCCCGTCCTTCATGTACGGCAGCAAAAGCAGATCCCATCCATAGGCGGGATCCCGGAGCCCCCAGGAATCCTTGAGAGTGGCGTAGTTAGTGGCTTCTGCCACGTCCCTCACTCGAGGGGCGCTGTTGAACCAGGCTTTGGGGAGATAGCCCTTGTGCTCCTGAACGAACATATATACCGCTGAACCAAACTGCCGCTGCGTCGCCATACACGCTGTTCGATTCGCCGCCGCGCGCGCCTTGCTCAATGACGGCAGAAGGATGCCGATCAAAATGGCGATGATGCCAATGACGACCAACAGTTCGACCAGCGTGAACGCCCGACGAGCAGCTATCCGCGACATGCAAGCCTCCTGGGCCCCGAAAGAAAACTGCGCCTACGAAGCCACCGGGAACCCCAACACCTGACCGCCTGAAACGCCTGAAGAAGAATTTCTAAACGTTGTTTAAGATTACTTGGCCGCCGGCGTTCCCGTCAATCATAATGTTAAGTATTCAGCCCGCCATTATCGATCGCACGCGAAGCATTGTAAGCTTTAAGCGGCGATTGGCGGATGTGCAGCTCCCGGCTGCGACAGCACTTCACGAGGGCGGACCCTACACGGTGTGAAAGCACGACGCGGAACGCATGACCCGAAAAGCCCAGCCAACCTTGCTCCGCGAGCTCAACGAGCGGGCGGTCTTCGAGGTCGTCCGCAGCCGCGGGCCGACCTCGCGGGCGGAGCTCACGCGACACACCGGCATCTCGGCGCCCACTATCTCCAAAGCGGTGTCGAACCTGACAGAGGCCGGGTTTTTAGAGGAAGTCGGCATCGCGCCGCAGAACGGCGCGGGCCGCCCGGGCAAGATCTACCGGCTGGGCGCGTCCAAGGTGCAGGTGCTCGGCGCGGCGATCGACGTCCGCCGCTGCTGCGTCGCCGCCGCCGGGCTTGATGGAACGCTTAATCCGATCAAGACGCTGGAGTTCCCCACGCCGGACACGTACGAGCAGCTCATCAACGATCTCGCCGAACGCGCCGAGCGCTTCATGCGGAACCGCGCAATCACGACGCTCGGCATGGGCATCTCCACGCCGGGCGAGATCGACACGACGAATCAGCGCGTCCTCCTCTCGCCGAACCTGCACATGACCGACGGCCAATCCCCGCGCGACGATCTGCGCGAACGCCTGGGCATCGAGACGGTCATGATCCACGAAACCGTCGGCACCTGCCTGGCCGAGCACGCGTACGGCATCGCGAAGGGGATGAACGACTTCGTCATGGTCGGCGTCTACGAAGGCTTCGGCGTCTCGATCGTCAGCGGCGGACGACTCATCCAGGGCAAAGAAAAAATGGCCGGCGAGCTCGGTCACATCACCGTCGACCTCAAAGGTGAAAAGTGCGGCTGCGGCAACACCGGCTGCCTCGAAACCGTCGCCACCGACGCCGCCTTCGCCCGCGCGGTGTCGAATCGCATCGGCCGGAAGATCGAAGTCGAAGAAATCATCCGTCTCGCGCAGGCGAAGCAGATCGACGTCTCGCCCGAGTTGGAAAAAACGCTCGATTACCTCGCCGTCGGCATCGCCGCGGTGATCAACATTTTCAATCCCGAAGCGGTGCTCGTCTGCGCGCGCCTTCTCGACGTCCACGACGGGGTCTTCGACCGCCTGAAGCAAAAAGTCGAACGCCGAGCGCTCAAACCCCTGATGGCCTGCTGCCGCATCCTCCGCGCGGAAGGAAATATTCGGCAGGGCGCGATCGCGGGGATCATTCATCACCTCACCCGCGCGCTCGGGCCGATCATCGATTGAAAAGAAGATTAACCACGAAGGCACGAAGAGCACGAAGCGG
>JAXDMN010000322.1:0-3034 GCA_034666045.1 Phycisphaerales bacterium
GAAATCGGCCTGGCGAACGTGAAGAAGTCGGCGAAGCCGGAGATCGAGCGCGTCGAGATCGAGCCGGGCGTTTCGTTCACCGCGTACAGCGGCGAGAGCTTTTTCACCGCGAGTTTCGCGCTGCTGCTCGACCAGCTCGACAACGCGGTCGGCCCGCACGGCACGCTCGTCGCCATCCCGCACCGTCACACGCTGCTGTTGCACCGGATCGAAAACATCAACATGATCAAGGCGGTGCAGCGGCTCGGGATCCTCGCCGTCAACCTCGACGAGCAAGGCCCCGGCTCGATCAGCCCGTGTTTGTTCTGGTATCGCGGCGGGATTTTCATCGACCTGCCTTTCCGCATCGAAGGCGACACCCTCCACTTCCGCCCGCCGGATGAATTCATGAAAATGCTCAAAGGGCTCCCCGCTGGGAATGAGCGTCCGTCGCCCTTAGAATCGCCCGACGATTTACATTGAAGGAGAATTCAGATGCCCACACGTCACGCGGAAGCAACCTGGAACGGCGATCTCAAAGGCGGCAACGGCCAGTTCAGCGGCGCCAGCGGCGCCGTCAAGGGCCCCTATTCGTTCGGCACGCGCTTCGAGAACGCGCCCGGCACGAACCCCGAAGAGCTCATCGGCGCCGCGCACGCCGCCTGTTTCTCGATGGCCCTCGCGGCCGGGCTGGGCAAGGCGGGCCATGCGCCGAAGCGCGTCCACACGACCGCCGACGTCACGATCGACAAGGTCGGCGAAGGCTTCAAGATCACGAAGATCGTCCTCAAGACCGAAGGCGAAGTCCCCGGCATCGACGAGAAGACTTTTAAAGACATCGCCGAGAAAACCAAGACCGGCTGCCCGGTCTCGCAGGCGCTGTCCGCGACGCCGATCGAGTTGCAGTCGACGCTGAAAAAGTAGTCGCTCACTGTCATCCTGAGGTACTCCGAAGGATCTGCGTCATCCGCCGTGCGGAGCCGGATCCTTCGGAGTACCTCAGGATGACAATTCGGACGGACTCTACACTGACTTGAGGAACGCCAGCGAATATTCCAGCGCCCGCTTCTCGCCGTCCTCGGAGCCGTTGAAATTCTCGTCTTCGAGCTCGACGCTCACCGCGCCGGCGTAGCCGGACGATTTGAGGATGCTGAAGATCTCGCCCCAGCGCGCCAGGCCGTGGCCGGGCAGCGTGTAGCGCCACGTCCATTCGCCCCAGCGGTGCGGCGTCGCGAACGTGCCGGGCTGCGTGCCGAATTCGTAGAGCGCATCCTCATCCACGTCCGTGTCCTTCGCGTGGACGTGCTTCACGTGCGGCGCGAACTCCTTGAGAAAGCGGATGTGATCGACGCGCAGGCGGATCAGGTGCGATGGGTCATAGTTCAGCCCCGCGCCGCGGCCGAGATCTTTGAGGAACGTGCGCACGGTTTCCGGCGTGCAGATCAGGCTGGCAAAATAGGGGAATCCGCCCGGCCAGCCTTCGATGGCGAGCGTCGCGCCGGCGGCGGCGCAGGTTTGCGCGATCGGCGCGTAACACTCGACCGCGAGCTTGTAATTGTCCGCCCGCTTCGCGGCGGCGTCGCCCGGGATGACGACGGTGAAGAACGCTTTCGCGCCCTGTTGGGTCGCCTCCTTGATGAATTTCAGGTTCGCCTCGAGGACGTCCTTGCGCTTGCCTGCGTCGCTCGACATGATCTGCGAGAAATCGAGCAGGTCGACCGATCCGTGCGACAGGCCGGCGGTTTTCAGCGCCTGAAAATCATCGCCCGACGCGCGGTGGGTGAAGTCGATGACGTCGAAGCCGCTCTGCTTCGACCACTTCGCGAGTTTCGGCAGGTCCTTCTGCCACTCGACGCCCGCGCGGCGGAATCCAATGGGGAAATTACCGGTTCGTGTTGCCATGAGGGAAATGGTGGCGAAACGAGGCGGGGAGTCAAATGCAAGAAAGAGTTCACCACGAAGCCACGAAGAGCACGAAGCGGTTGTCTTTCAGAGTTACGTCCTCACCTGATCATTCGCAATCCGGGTCAAGGATGAAGAGGAGTGCTTCGTGCTCTTCGTGGCTTCGTGGTTAAACATCTTTGTCAATCGAGCTGTCGATCGATTGGCGACCACATCGCGACGAAACTGCTCTTGACGGTCTCAAAATTCGCCAGCTCGTCATGACGCAGCGTGGCGACGTGGCCGTCGAGGAAGCCGATGTTCACGCGGCCGTAGGCGTCGGTGATCAGGCGATTCGTTTTCTGCGTGCGATGGCGGAAGTAGGCGACCTGGCATTTCAGCTCATCGCCGAAGCGTCCGCCCGGGAACGGCACACCGCCGCCCGCGCCGAAGCGCTCGGCCGGCGGGTTCGCCCAGAAGCCGATGATTGCGTTCGACACGTAACCGAGCGTCGGCCCGGTGACGCCCGCCGGCTCGTGGCCCGGCGCTTCCCACGACGAGAATGATTCGATCACGAGGATCAGGTTCGAACTCTCCTTCGCGCCGGCGCGGAACAGTCTCCCCGGCGGGTTTGGCCCTTCGATCGCCGCCACGACCGGCGTGCTCACGTAGCTGCTGGCGAACAAATTCATCGAGTACGAGCGGATCGTGTCGTCGAGATCCGCCGGGCAGACCAGCACGCCGCCGGCGATGGTGCCGTCGATCATCGGCACCGAAGACCTGATGTATCGCCCGATCGCGTGCTCGTTGAACCAATACTCGTCGATCTGCGCGCTGTTTGGCGGGAACGCCCCGCGGAACTCGATGGAATAATTGATCATCGCCATCGTAAGCTGGCGGACATTGCTGGCGCACTGGATCGTCCGCGCGGTCTTGCGCGCGTTGATCAGCGAGGGCATGAGCAGCGCGATGAGAATCGCGATGATGCCGACCACGACGATCAGCTCGATCAGCGTGAACGCTTCGTGGCGTCGGCGGCGGTGCTGGCGGCGGTGTCGCATCTCCGGCATCTCGTAATCATGTCGCGGCGCGACCGCAACAGGACACGACTCGCGATCTCAGGGCGCAAATCATTTAGCCGCGTCGCTTGCGACGCGCGAGCTCGATTTGCAAA
>JAXDMN010000323.1:0-3296 GCA_034666045.1 Phycisphaerales bacterium
TCGCCGTCGCGCCGGTGCGCTTGCGGCCGAGGATTTTGCCGTTGCCGCTGATGGTCTTTCTCAGCGACTCGGTGTCTTTGTAATCGATGTAGACCTCGCCGGACTCGGCCGTGCGGGTGATTTTCAGCTTGGGCTTGTTGAAGGACTGAAACTTGTCGGATTTCTCCCGACGCTCACGTCCGCCGCCGCCTTTGCCTTTCTTAAACGCTGCCATTGACTGTGTGCTCCAACTGTTAAGGGGCGAGAATCATAGCAACCACCGGGAAAGTGGCAAGTGCCCGCGAAAAATGGGCGACTTTCGATCTCGCCCGGCCTCCGGTAAGATTCGCCGCTCGCATCTGCGAGAGAAAAGCCAAAGTTTGTTTTGGGAGCCGTTGTTATGCGCCATGTCATTTCCGCGTTGGTCCAGAATGAGCCGGGCGTTCTCGCCTCGGTGGCGGGGCTGTTTTCGGCCCGTGGGTTCAATATTGACTCGCTCGTCGTCGGCCGCACCGAGAACCCGGACCTCTCGCGCATGACGGTTGTCTGCACGGGCGATGACAACACGCTCGAGCAGATCCGCAAGCAGCTCGCAAAATTAGTCCCGGTCATCAAAGTCCGCGATTTCAAAGACGCCGCGTACGTCGAGCGCGACCTGTGCCTGGTCACCATCGGCGTCGGGCAGGAGCAGCGCAGCGAGGTGATTGAGATCGTCAACATTTTCCGCGGGCGGATCGTCGACGTCGGAAAGGCGAGCCTGATGGTCGAGATCGCCGGCACCGAAGAGAAGATCGAGCAGCTCATCGAGCTGCTGAAGCCGTACGGCATCAAGGAGCTGGCGCGCACCGGCGTGATCGCGATGGCGCGCGGTACGCAGCAGGCGAAGGAAGAATCGGCCGCGGAGAAGGCGGCTGCGACGTCCGGCGGGAAGCGCAAGCGCAGCCTCGACGCCCCGGCGGCGGTGGCGCTGCCGCCGAGTTAGCACAACGACTGCAACATCTTCGAGAACCCCTAAGTTGTCATCCTGAGTACTCCGAAGATCTGGCCTCGATCGACGAGGCACGTAGATCTTTGGGAGTATCTCAGGATGACATTGCTTTTGGAGTGACCGGGGTCACAGCGAAATCGAGGGTTGACGCCAGCGGTGGGCCGGATAGCGTTAGCCCCTTTGCATTCAGGGCCCGCGAAACGTGTCACCATCGTCCGCCGCGACTATTAAATCTTCGCCGCAAAAGACGCCCGGGAAGGAAGACGCGCCCGCCGACGCCAACGTCGCGGGCGCGCCTTGTCCGGCGGCTGCGCCGATCTCCGTGGCGGCGATCGAGTCGATCGGCAAGTCGATGTCCAACCGCCAGCTCGTCTGGTGGATGTTCAAGTTTCTCACGCCGGTCAAGCCGCTCGTCGTCCTCGCGTGTTTTTACCTGACCTCATACATCGCGATCGAACTGGCCGTCGTCGCGAAAGTCGGCCAGGCGATTGACCACATCAAGCTGCTGGCGACCGGGGCGCGCATCGGGTCGGTCGGCATGTGGCACTGGTTCTGGGTCGGTGAAGGCCAGCCACTGAGCTTCGCCTCACTCGTGCACGCGCTCTTCCGCCACGACCCGACGTCGCCGCTGCGCGACATCGTGCTGGTGATCATCGTGACGACGATCGTGATGCTGTGCCTCCGCTACGCGCGCGAGGTCGCGAACTCCAAGCTCAGCATGACGATGGTTTTCTACCTGCGCGAAGCGATCTACGACAAGCTTCAGCGCGTGGGCTTCAGCTTCCATGACGCGATCAGCTCAGGGCAGCTCATCAACCGCGCGCTGACGGATTTGCAGAACGTCCGCGCCTTCATCCAGACCGCAGTGCTGACATCGCTGGAAATCGTGCTCGTCGTCGGCGGATACATCGCGCTGATCTACACGCGCAACCCGTGGGTCGCGCTGCTCTCGCTCGTCCCGCTGCCGATCTGGACCTGGTACATCATCAAGTTCAGCAAGAAAGTTCAGCCGGCCAACCAGGCGGTCATGGAGGCGGGGGACCGCGACGTCTCGATCATCACCGAGAACATCGCCGGCGTGCACGTGGTCAAGGCGTTCGCCACTGAGAAGCTGGAGATCGCGAAGTACCAGGACAACGCCGATTCGTACTACGCGAAGGTCATCACGCGTATCCGCATGTTCGCGGATTTCCAGCCGATCATCCGCGCGATCGCGACTGCGTCGCACCTGTCGCTCTTCTGGGCGGTCGGCGTGCTGATGATCAGGGGCAAGATGAACGCCGGCGATTTCCTGATCCTCGGCAGCGCGATGAGCGCGATCCTGATGCGCCTACAGCAGGTCGCGACGATCAACGAGCAATACCAGAACGCGGTCGTGAGCGCCCGGCGCCTCTACGAAGTCCTCGCCGCCCCCCCAACCGTCCCCGAGAACCCGACCGCCAAGCCCCTCCCTTCAGGGAGCGGTTCGGTCAAATTCGAAAACGTCACCTTCGGTTACGCGCCGGACAAACCCGTCCTCCACGACATCACCTTCGAAGTCAAAGGCAACAGCATTGTCGCCATCGTCGGTCCGACCGGCGCGGGCAAAAGCACACTGATGTCGCTCATCTCGCGATACTACGACCCGCAACAGGGCCGCATCCTCATCGACGGGATGGACGTCCGCGACGCGACGCTCGCGAGCCTGCGCACGCAGGTCGCGTTCGTCTTCCAGGAAACGTACCTGTTCAGCGACACCGTCGCCGCCAACATCGCGTACGGCCGTCCGGGAATCACCGCCGGCGAGATCGAAGCGGCCGCTCGGCTGTCGCAGGCGCATGAGTTCATCGAGCAGATGCCGAAATCGTACGAGTCCGTGCTGACCGAGCGCGGATCATCGCTTTCCGGCGGACAGAAGCAGCGCATGGCGATCGCGCGGGCGATTTTGACGAATCCCCGGATTCTCATCCTCGATGACGCGACGGCGGCGGTCGATCCCGAGACCGAAGACATGATCCGCCGCGCGATGCGGTTCGTGATGTTCGGACGGACGACCTTCGTCATCGCGCATCGCATCAGCACCGTGAAGGAAGCGGACGTCGTCATCGTTCTCGAGAACGGCCGAATCACCCAGATGGGCACGCACGAAGAGCTGCTCGCGCAGGGCGGCCACTATCGTGAAATCGCCGCCGTGCAACTTTACGGCGACGAGACGCAAAAAATCCTCGACCGCGAAGCGCTGCCCTCGCACATGGACCGCGTCCGCGATTTCCGCCCCCGCCCCGCGCCCGCCGGCGCCCCGGATGAACGCCGAGAACGCGACGACACGCGGGAGGCGGAATGACATTCT
>JAXDMN010000324.1:0-13418 GCA_034666045.1 Phycisphaerales bacterium
GGGATCGCGCGCGAAGCGACTTTGAGCGGCGTCCATGACCTGCCGTCGGCGCGACCGACGATAACCTGCTTGCCGCTCGCGCTGATCCCGGCGTAATAACCTTCGTACGCGTCGGCGCCGATCGACGGTTTGCTCACGCGAAAGATCAGTCCCGCATCGCCCGCGGGCGGCGGCGTGATGTCGGCCTCGAGGCGAAGGTTTTCGTAGGCGACCTTTTCCAGGAGCGCCTTGAACCCCGGCGCGCCGCCGGTCGGGCTTGTGCGGAGTTTTCCCTCATGCGCCCACCATCCGCCGCCGATCCATGACCAACCGGCGGTGTCATTCTCGTCGAAGCTGAACGTCAACGGTTCGGAAGCGGCGGCAGCAGGCTCGCCGAGCACCGGAAAATCCGTCAGGCGCAGGTCCTGTGCGCCGAACGGCACGAGCGTCACGCGTTCGTCCGGCTCATTCGACCGCACGGGACTGGCCGGTGGGTCGAATGCGACGACGCCGTTCCACGCCAAACCCCATTCTGGCAGCTTGCGCGCGTTAGCGGTGAGCTTCACGGGCGTGGTCTCCGCGGCGAACGGATTGGCGTCCGCGGCGGGTTTGGCGTCCACGAGCAACTCAAAGCTCTCGCTCGGATTCGTCGCGCCAATCGACAACGCATAATTCCACGCGCCCTTCGGCGTCTCTTCGAACTCATCGAACCCCGGCGCCGTCTGCCCGACGACGCGCTTCTCGTGATCGATCCGCAACGCATACATGAGTGGCCCGCGGTGGACGCTCACGCTGTCGTGCACGCCGCGGCGGACGCGCACGCTCATCGGCAGTTTTACGACGACTTCGTCGCCCGTCTTCCACTCGCGCGTTATTTTTCGGAATGCGCCCCGCTTGGCCGCGTCGACTGGCTGCCCGTTGACGGTGAGGCTCGGCCGCTCGCACCATCCCGGCGTGCGCAGCGACAGCGGGAAGCTTGTCGGTGCGGACATCGTGATCTTGAACCGAATCTCGTCGTCGAACGGGTAACGCGTCTCCTGCATGACCGTCGCCGTCGCACCGCCGCCAACCCTCCCGGTCACCGTGTTCGGTGCGTACGCGATCACGGCCAGTCCGTTGTCGTTCGTCGCCATCCAGGAATTCTGCACGAACTTCGGCCAACCCTGGTGGACGTTGAAGCAGCAGCACGGGTAACCCGAGCGCGGGCCGTAGACGATGCCGTTGTCGTAATTCTGCCCAAACCCCTGGCCGCCGCGCTTCGCAATGACGTGATTTGGAAGCGTGTAGTAACGCAGCGCCGTCAGGTCGCGGTTCCACGCCGCCGGCAGCGCGTTGTACGCCATCTGCTCGAGGCGGTCGGCGTATTTGCCGTCGCCGAAGATGCGCACGATCGTCTCGTCGCTGAGCATCTGCTCGACGATCGAGCAGAACTCGATCCCCTGCCCCGGGCTGCGGCCGGCCAAGAACTCCGTGCCGCTCTGCAGGCCGACGGACAGGCCGTGCTCGCGCATCAGGTGGGCATCACCCGCATCGATCGCGGTCCGCTCCTTTGCGTCGCCGGTGCGCTGCCACGAGACGGCCGGCATCTTCATCGCCTGCGGGACGTTCACGTTGTGCTTCGGCTGGAAGTCGGTTCCAAAACCTTGAAACGTGTTGTCGTGCATGATCGTCGGCCAGTCGTACGCCTGGCTGCGGAGGAGGTCGACGAGCTCCAGCAGGAACTTTTCGTGCGTACGGTTGTAGAGCCACACGACCGTGTCCATGTCGTCGCCCGCGCGGCTCTTGCCCCAGTCGCGCAGCGGGCGCTTCGGCAGTTTTTCGAGCATGTAGCGGTAGTACCTGGTGAGAAACGGCAGCACGCGCGGGTCGCCGGTCGCTTCGTGGTAGTCGCGCAAAAAATAGTTGCTGACCATCCGCGGCCACCAGTCGTCGTTCTGCTTCGGGCCGTAAAAGCCGTCGGCGCGCTGGCTCGCGAGGCACCACTCGACCCATTTTTGTGCGCGCTGTTTCAGCGCCGCGTCATCCAGCGTGTATGCCAGCGGAATGAGACCCTTGACGTAGTACGGACTGCGCTCCCAGTTATCTTTGTCACCGCCGCGCCAGGCGCTGGTTTCGTTCAGCTCGATCAGCGCTTCCTCCGCGTGGCCCGTCAGGCCGGCGCGTTGCATCTCGAGTTGCTTGAGCAACCACCCATTGGCGCGAACGCTCCCGAGCGGCAGGGCGGCGAACGGCGTCTCCTTCAGCGGCGGCTGGTTGTCCGGGTAATGCGCATTTCCACCGTAGACGGCACTCATGGTCACGAAAACGCAGGCGACTGCGGCGGCGAATCGGAGCATGCGGCGGTTATACCCGCAGCTGCTGACATTGCGGACAGAAGTGCGTCGAACGTCCGCCGAGGACGATGCGCTCGATCGGCGTTTTGCAGCGCGGACAGGGTTTGCCTTTGCGATCGTAGACGCGATGCAGCCGCTGGAATCCCCCGGCGTTTCCGTCGGCGTCGGCGTAGTCGCGCAGGGTGCTGCCGCGGTGGGTGATGGCGCGCTTCAGGACGCGCTTGATCGACTTCGTCAGCGCGGCGACTTGCGCGGGTTTCAGCCGGTTCGCGGGCGCGAGCGGGTGGATGCGCGCGTCGAAGAGCGATTCATCGACGTAGATGTTGCCCAGGCCCGCGACGACCGTCTGATCCATCAGCGCATTCTTGATGGCGCGGGTCGTGCGTGACAGTCGTGCCGCAAGCTGCGCCGTCCGCATCGCCAGCGGTTCCGGCCCCATTTTCTCATCGCACGAATCACATCCAAGCCAGCGAATTTCGCCGAAGCGGCGCGGGTCGCGGAAGCGAAGCTGCTGATTTTCACCCAGGTCAAGAATTAAGTGCGTGTGCGGCGCGAGCGGCGCGCTCTTCGGCTCGACCATCAGCCGGCCGGTCATGCCGAGGTGAATGAAAAACGAATTGTCGTCATCGATCGAAAAGACGATCCGCTTTCCGCGGCGCGTGAGGCCGGTGATGGTCCGGCCGGTCAGGCTTTTCGCGAGATCGAACCCGGCCGGCGCGGTCAACATGTCGCCGCGCACGTGCACGACCTTGCGGATTCGCCGCCGCAGGACGCGCGGCGCGAGCGTGGTGACGACGGTCTGCACTTCAGGCAATTCAGGCATTGCAAATGATGATTAACGTGTGTGTCAGAAACTTTCCGCGAGCGGGCGCGTCCGTGGTTTAGGTCCGGTGGGCATACTATACTCGGTGTCGCCAGCAGGAACCTTTGCCGGAGGAAATGCGCATGGCAGAGCAGCAGCAGCCGCAAATCGGGATTGTTCAGCCGCAAGAGACCAACCTCGCCGCCGACGAGCTCGCGGCCGTCGAGAAACTTCAGAAGGGGTATCACGACCTCAAGAGTGAGCTCGGCAAAGTGATCGTCGGGCAGGAAGCGGTCATCGAGGAGTTGCTGATCGCGCTCTTCTGCAAGGGCCACGCGCTGCTCGTCGGCGTGCCCGGGCTGGCGAAGACGCTGCTGATCTCGACGCTGAGCCGCACGCTGGGCCTGAGCTTCAACCGCATCCAGTTCACCCCGGACCTGATGCCGAGCGACATCACGGGCACGGAAGTGATCGAGGAAGACAAGTCGACCGGCCAGCGCGTCCTCCGTTTCGTGCGTGGCCCGGTCTTCGCCAACGTCATCCTCGCCGACGAGATCAACCGCACGCCGCCCAAGACGCAGGCCGCGCTGCTTGAGGCGATGCAGGAGCATCAGGTGACCGCGGGCGGCAAGCAGCATCATCTGCCGCAGCCGTTTTTCGTGCTCGCGACGCAGAACCCGATCGAGCAGGAAGGCACCTATCCGCTGCCGGAAGCCCAGCTCGACCGGTTCATGTTCAACATCAACGTCGGCTACCCGAGCGAGGAAGAAGAATTCCAGATCGTCCGCCTGACGACGATGGGGCGCGAGTTCAACCTCCAGCACGTGCTGAGCGGCGACGAAGTGATGCAGCTTCAGGAAGTCGTGCGAAAAGTTCCGGTCGCGGATCACGTCATCCGCTACGCACTCCAGTTCAGCCGCCTGACGCGCAAGACGGAAACGGGCGGCGTGGTGCCGGACTTCGTGAAGGATTACGTCGCCTGGGGCGCCGGCCCGCGCGCGAGCCAGTATCTCGTGCTCGCGGGCAAAGCGCGGGCGCTGCTCAAGGGTCGATATCACGTGAGCACGGAAGACATCCGCCAGGTCGCACTGCCGGTGCTGCGTCACCGCATCGTCACCAACTTCAACGCCGAGGCCGAGGGGATGAAGAGCGACACGATCGTCAAGAAGCTCATGGATTTCATCCCGCGTCAGCAGTACGACGAACTGGACAAGACCACGGCGAAGATGCTGCGGGATCAACCGGCGGCGTAACGGGGCGATATGTCGAGCGCGCCACAGACCACCGATTACCGCAAGTATCTCGACCCGCGCACCCTGGCGCGGATCGGCGGGCTCGATCTGCGCGCGCGGTTGATCGTCGAAGGGTTGATGACGGGCATGCATCGCTCGCCCTATCAGGGGGCGAGTGTCGAGTTTGCGCAGCATCGGCCGTACGTCTTCGGTGACGACATCCGCCACGTCGACTGGAAAGTGCTCGGCAAGACCGATCGCGTTTACCTCAAGCAGTACATCGAGGAGACGAACCTCCATTTGATCTGCGTCGTCGACGCCAGCGAATCGATGGGCTACGGCACCATTCAGAGCGGCGGCGCGACATGGACGAAATACGACCACGCCACCGCGATCGCCGCGAGCATGTCGTATATGGCGATTCAGCAGCAGGATTCCGTCGGCCTGGCCGTCTTTGACAATCAGTTGAAGAAATACCTCAAGCCGAGCAATTCGCCCGCGCAGTGGAAGACGATCACACACGAGCTGACGATCGTTCCGCGCACGGCCAAGACCGGCACCGGGCACGTGCTCGACCAGCTCGCGGAAAAACTCACGCACCGCAGCCTGATCGTCGTGCTGTCCGATTTTTTCGATGACCTCGACGGCATTAAGAAGGGCATGCGCCACCTGCGCTACAAGAAGCACGAGATGATGGTCTTCCAGGTGCTCGACCCGATGGAGATCGAGTTTCCCTTCGAGGACGTCACGCTCTTCAAGGGTCTCGAAGGACTCGGCGAACTACTGACCGAGCCGCGCGCGCTGCGCGAGGGATATCTCGAACAGTTGAATCAGTTCACCGACGAGATGAAGAAAATGTGCCGCGGGATGCACGTCGACTTCCAGCGCATGAACAGCAGCGACCCGCTTGACGTGGCGCTGAGCAACTTCCTGGCGACGAGGTCGGCTTCGATTAAGTGAAATGCGAGAAGTGCCGTTCATCCTCGCCGCATTTGTAACCCCGGCGTTCTTCGTCGCCGGGATTCTGCTCGCGGCGATTCCGATCGTCATCCACATCCTCAACCGGCGGCGCTACAAGACGGTGAACTGGGCGGCGATGGAATTCCTGCTGCGGGCGATGAGGAAAAACCGCCGGCGGCTGAAGTTCGAGCAGTGGATCTTACTGGCGACGCGCTGCCTGCTGCTCTTCCTCGTCGCGACTGCGCTAGCCAGGCCGATGGGATGCAAGGACAGCACGCTCGCCGCGATCGCCGGGCAACGCTCCGGGCTGCACGTCATCGTGATCGACAACAGCTACTCGATGGCGTACGAAGCCGGCCGACCGAACGCGGCGACGCATCTCGACCGCGCCAAAGCGCTCGCGAAGGAGCTGATCGCCACGTTCAGCGCGGGCGGCGAATCGGTTTCGATCGTCGTCGCGTCGCGGCCTGCGTCGGCGGTGCTGGCGGCGCCGACTTATGACATCGCCGCCGCGCGCGACGCCGTCGATCGCGTGCAGCAATCGTTCGGTGCGACGGACCTGCTCGGCGCGCTGCGCCTGGCGCAGGAGATCGCGCAGAAAGAGAAAAACCTCGGCGAAAAACGCCTCTACGTCATCAGCGACGGCACGCGCAGCGCGTGGGAAACCGCCGAAGCCGACGCCGTCAAGCAGCTCGCCCCGCAGCTCGCGCAGACGTTCCGGATGACGCACTTCAACCTCGGCCGGCGCGATCAATGGAACCAAGCGGTCCTCGGCGTGCGGCCGAGCGGGAACCTCGTCACCAATAAGCTCAGCAACGACCTGATCGCGCACGTCCAGTCATTCGGCAGCGGCCCCGATCCGCTGCTCCAGTGGAAGCTCGACGACGCGACGCTTCCCGGCGGCGGGCAGGTCCACTTCACGGCCGAGCCGAAGGATCTCGCGCAGTCCGCCGCCGTCTTCAAGAGCGGCGGGGCGCACATCGTCACCGCGACGCTGAATGGCGAGGACCGCCTGCGGCTCGACAACACGCGCCATCGCGTGCTCGACGTCGTTTCCGATTTGAAACTGCTCATCGTGGAAGGCGAGCGCGGCATGACGCGCATGAACGGCTCAGGCGCGTTTCTTGAGCTCGCCCTCGCGCCGCCGCAGGAAGGGCCGAGCGAATCCGGCGCAACGCGCAGCAACAGCTATGTCGCCCCGGAGCTTATCAGCGATCTCGAGCTCGGCAACAAGGTCCTCGGCGACTACCGCGCCGTCGTCCTCGCCGGCGTCGGACAGATCTCGCCGACGCAGGCGGATCAGCTCGCGCTGTTCGTGAAGAACGGCGGCGCGCTGATGATTTTTATGGGCGAACCGGTGGCGGCGGAGAATTACAACCAGGTCCTTCTGCCCCGCGGACTCATGCCCGGCGCGCTGACCAAGCGCGTCACCGCAGGCTCAGGGAATAACGGCTTCAACTTCGACTTCAAGCCGCACGCGGGCGTCCATCCGCTGCTTGCTGAGTTCGCCAACATCGCGCGCAGCGGCCTCGACACCGCGCAGATTTACACATACTGGCAGATGGAGCTCAAGCCCGACGCGAAGGTCGAGCGCGTGCTCGATTATCTCGCCGGCGCCAATGGCACCACCACCGCACCGGCAAACACCGCCCAGAACAAGGACCCGGCGATCACGCTCCACCAGCTCGGACTCGGACGCATCATCGTCGTCACGACCACGGCCGACCCGAACCCGGAGTGGACGACCTTTCCCGCCAAGCCGAACTACGTCACGCTGATGCACGAGCTTTTATCGGGCAGCGTGAGCACCGCCGACCGCTGGATGAACGTGTCCGCCGGCGAGCGGCTGGTGGTGCCGACAGGAATCAAGTTCACCGGGACGCCGACGCTGACCGATGCAAGTCAACGGGAGATCGTGCTTGAGCCGCTGCCGCAGGGCGGCGTCGCGGCGTACCGAAGTCCGCCGCTGGTGAGGCCGGGCATCTATCGGCTCTCGACCGGCGCGGCAACGGTGCCGATCGCCGTCAACATCCCGCCGGAGGAAGCGGACGTGCGCACGCTTGACGATGCGGCGATCAAGAAGTCGCTCGGCGACGCGCCGGTGGAATTGCAGGGCGACGTGCTGCCGATCGCCGTCAGCGGCGTCGCCACCGCCGGCAACGACTTCGGCTGGCCGTTCATGCTGCTCGGCGCGATGCTCGTCGCGGCGGAGTGTTTCATGGCGATGCGGTTTGGACATTATCGACGAACGTGATGAATCGATTTTTTGAATTCATCTTCGGCCTCGACAAGGGCTTTCTCTCCCGAGAAGGAGATCTGAGCCTTCAGTTCAATCCGTCGTGGCCAGGGCAGGATTATGTTGGCGCCGCGACGTGGAACGTGCTGCTGGCGATCCTGTGCGGGCTGCTGGTGTGGTACGTCTACCGCCGCGAGGGACGGACCCGGCCGGTGCGGATCGTGCTCGGCATGATGCGCGGGTTGCTGCTGGCGTTTTTGCTCGTGCTGTTGAATCGGCCGGTGCTGACGCTCGGGCAGAGCCGGACCGAGCCGTCGGTGCTGGCGGTGATGATCGACGACAGCGTGAGCATGCGCGTCCGCGACGCGGGGAACGGTGCGGACGGCAAGCCGCTCAGCCGACTCGAAGCGGTGACGCAATTGCTCTCGCCGGGCGACAAGTCGCTCATCAACGAGCTGTCGAAGGTTCATCAGATTCGCCTGTACCGTTTCGATCGCGACAAGGAGCCGATCGACGCCGCCGCGCTTGCGAAGATCGCGCCGGAAGGGCAGCACACGCAGGTGTTGTCATCGGTGCGTTCCGTGCTTGCCGATTTGCAGGGCCAGCGCATCGCCGGCGTGGTCGTGCTGACCGACGGCCGCGAGACGCCCGCCCGTCCGGTCGCCGAAGCGCTGGCGGCGGTCAAAGACTTCGGCGTGAAGATTTATCCCGTCGCGGTCGGCTCCGATCAGGCGCCGATGAACGTCGATATCCAGTCAGTCGCGGTGCAGGACAGCGCGTTCAAGGGCGACATCGTCAACGTCGCCGCGCAGATCCGCGGCACCGGTTATCCGCCGGGTCACATCGTTACGCTCGTGCTCAAGGACAAGAAGACCGATCGCATCCTCCCGGGGCCCGATGGAAAGCTCGAGCAGCGCGTCGCGCTCCCCGGCGGCGAGGGCGTCGTCGAGGCGGAGCTTCAGTTCAAGCCGCAAGACGTCGGCACGCTCGATCTCGTCGTCGAGGCGGTCAAGCAGCCGGGCGAGCTCGATGATGAGGACAACTCGCGCACGGCCCAGGTCGCGGTGCTCGATGCGAAGCTGAACGTTCTCTACGTCGACGGCGCGCCGCGCTGGGAATATCGCTACATCAAGAACGAGATGATCCGCGACAAGACGGTCGACATCTCCTGCCTGCTCACCAGCGCCGACCCGAACTTCGCCCAGGAAGGCGATCGGCCGATCAAGCGCTTCCCCGAGAGCATCGAAGAGCTGGCGGAGTACGACGTCGTGCTGTTCGGCGACGTCGATCCGCGGCAGTTTTCCGATTCGCAGATGCAGCTCGTCGCCGATTTCGTCGCCAAGCGCGGCGGTGGGTTTGGCATGATCGCCGGGCCGCAGTATTCGCCGCAGGCGTTTCGCAATACGGCGATCGAGCCGCTGCTGCCGGTCGTCGTCAGCCGCGTGGAGACCGAAATTGATCCGCCGACGATCACGCAGGGCTTCCGTCCGGTGCTGACGAAGGAGGGGCAGTCGAGCTCTGTCTTTCGTTTCTTCCCGGATCGCGCGGAGAACGAGAAATTCCTCGCCGAGGGCATCCAGCAGATCTACTGGTACTGCCGCAACATCGTCGCCAAGCCGGGCAGCGGCGAAGTGTTCGCGACGCACCCGACCGAAACCGGCCCGGATGGCCGAAAGGCGCCGCTGCTCGTTTTCGGTCGCTACGGCGCGGGCCGGACGATGTTCAGCGCGATCGACGACTCGTGGCGCTGGCGCTTCTACACCGGCGAGAGCGTCTTCGACACCTACTGGATTCAGCAGATCCGCCACCTCGCGCGCAGCAAAAAGCTCGGGCAGCGCAAGCTGATGTTCGCGACGGTCCGCCCGCAATACGAGATTGGCGAGCAGGTCCGCCTGACGCTCCGAATTCTTGACCCGCAGCTTCTCCAGCAACTTCCCGAGCAGATCCGCGTCGAAGTGTTGGATGCGGCCGGGCAGGTTGTTCGTCATGAAACGCTTGTCCGCCAGGAGGGCCAGCCCGACCTGTATGCGGTCGGTTTCACAGCCGACCATGTCGGCCAGTTCATGGTCAAGCTGCCGCCGATCGCGGGCGGCATGGAGGAGCAGCAGGTGCCGGTGGCGGTTGCGGTGCCGAAGTTGGAGCTCTCCCAGCCTCAGGTTGACCGGACACTGCTCTCGCGCCTTTCCGCCGAGACGCTCGGGCAGACCGTCAGCCTCGCCGAGGCGCAAGCCAAGCTCCCACAACTGATTCAGTCGGCCGCCAAGGTGATCCCGATCGAAACGAGCAGGCCGCTGTGGGACGCCCCGCTGGCCCTGCTAATCTTCGTTTTGCTGATCACCAGCGAGTGGATTGTGCGTAAGATGTTTGGCATGGTTTAGAGGGACAAGGATGAAGGATGAAGGCGGAAGGATAAAAACTGCATTTCATCCCTCATCCCTCCGCCTTCATCCTTTGACTGACGAGGAGAACGTTTATGCCTCCCGCAATGCTGATCAACGCACTGGAAGCGGTTCGACGCCGGGTGAAATTGCTCGGCGTCGTGTACGGCATCGGCATCGCGGTGGCAGCGGCGTGCGCGCTGCTGCTCTTCACGATCCTGTTCGACTACCTCCTCAACCTGCCGGCGTGGCCGCGGTTTGTGCTCAGCCTCGCGGCCGTGGCGGTGACGGTTTACGTCATCGCGCGCTGGGTTTGGACGCCCGCGCGGACGAAGCTGTCCTTAAGTGATGTCGCCGGCCGGCTCGAGGCGGCGTTTCCGCAATTTGACGATCGCCTGCGCAGCACCGTCGATTTCGCCAACGGCGGCGGTCGCCCCTTCGGCTCCGACGTGATGCAGCAGCGCGTCATGAGCGAAGCCGCGGAGATGGCTTCGCGCATGGATTTGTCCAGCGCGATCGTCGTGAAACCCGTCTGGTACTCCGCCGGCGCGGCTGGAGCAGCTCTGCTGCTGCTGGTCCTCCTCGCGATCATCGTCAACCCCCTTTACGTCCAGATTGCACTCTCGCGTCTCGTCAATCCCTTCGGCGGCGTGAGCTGGCCCAAGCGCGTGCAGATCGAGATGCTCGGCACCGTGCCGCAGCGCATCCCGGTCGGCCAGCGCTTCGACCTCAAGATGAAGCTCGCCAAGGGCGACCGCGCATCGACGCGCGCGAAGATTTTCTATTCGCTCGACGGCGGCCCGACCCAGCAGGAATACATGACCCGCGCCGCCGACGGCACGTATCTCGCTTCGCTCGACGCGAAGCTGGATGCGAACAAGCCGACCGGCGGAATGAAGGTCTGGATGACGGCCGGGGACGATCGCAAGGAGATCGCGCCGATCACCGTTCTGCCGCGGCTGACGATCGCGCGCGTGGAAGCGATCGTGACCCCGCCGAAGTACGTCGGCGACGCCGCCAAGCCCGCGACGATCAATCTCGCCGAAGGCCCCGCTCTGACCGCCGCCGGTTCGGAGGTCGCGCTGCGCCTCGCGTTCAACAAGACACTCGACGGCGGCAAGTCGGTCGTCATCAAGCCGCTCAACGAGCAGACCAAGGCGCCGCCGATCGAGTGGCAGCGCGTGACCGATAGTACGGTCATTGGCAAGTGGACGCCGACCGAGTCGCTGCGCTTCCACGTCGTCGGCACCGACACGGACGGTTTCCAAAACAGCGGCCTGGAAGAGTTCGAGGTGATCGTCCGACCGGATCAGAATCCGACCGTACAGATTGAGAACCCGCGGCGAAACGAAGAGCGCACGCCGGTCGCGATGGTGCCGCTTCAGGCGGTCGCGGAAGATGATTACGGCGTCACGTCGCTCAAGCTCATCGTCGATCGCCTCGGCGACAAGAAGCATTGGGAAGTCGATCTGATCAAGGATTCGCAGCCGGTCAGCGGAATCGGTTGGAACCGGCTCGAAGCGTCCGCCGATCGATTGCGCTATCGCGCCAACTACGAGTGGGACCTCGCGAAGCTCGACGCGACCGCACCGCTCAAGCCGGGCGACGTGCTCGAATATCACCTCCAGATTCGCGACAACTACAACCTGAACAACCAGACGCACGCCGCCGTGCCGAGTGGGAAGTTGCGCATCACGATCGTCAGCCAGGAGCAATTCACCGATCTCGTCACCGCCGAGCTGCGCCAGGTGGCGGCGGCGATTCGGGACATCCATACGCGGCAGGGCCGAACCAAGGAAGAAACGACCGATCTCGCGAAGGAGACGGAGAAGAAGCCCGCGTTCGACGCCGCCGACAAAGCGGTCGCCGATCGTCTCGGCAATCAGCAGGGCACGTCCGCGGCGCAGGCGAAGCAGGTCGCCGGCAAGCTCGAGGACGTCCAGCGCAAGATGGACGAGAACAAGTCGCCCGCCCAGGACCTCAAGCAGCTCGCCGGCGACGTGAAAGACCTCTTGAACAACGCCGCCGAGAATCCGATGAAGGACGCGGCGGCGAAGATCGCGTCCGCCGCGCAGCAGAAGGCGCCGCAGGCGCGCAGCGAGCAATTCAATTCCGCCAACACCGACCAACAGCGCGCCGTCGAGCAGTTGGCCGCCGCGATGGAGAAGATGGGTTCCGTCGGCTCGCTTCAGCAGACGATCGACAAGATCCGCGACCTGCTCGCCGAGCAGCAGCGCGTCAGCAAGGAGACGCAGGAGGCCGGCAAGAACAATCTCGGCAAGAAGCCGGAGCAGATGAACGCCGAGGACAAGCAGAAGCTCGACAAGGCCGCGGAAGACCAGGAGCGCCTCTCCCAGCGCACGGAAAAAGCGATCGCCGACATGAACAAGCTGGCCGACCAGATGAAGAAGTCAGACCCGGCGTCGTCGGAAGCGATGAAGCAGGCAGCGAAGACCGGCCAGAACCAGCAAGTATCCCCGAACCAGAAGAAGGCCGCCTCCGCCGCCAAGCAGAACCAGCAGGCGAACGCGCAGAACGCGCAGAAGCAGGCGGAGCTCGGCCTTCAAATGATGTTGAACGAGCTACGCGAGGCGGAGCGGCGCAAGCTCGAGGAGTTGTCGAAGAAGCTGGCGGAAATCCAGCAGCAGCTCGCGGCGCTGATCCGCCGACAGGCCGGTCACAACCTCGACAACCTCACCCTCCAGGGCAAGCCGGCCGACAAGCTTGATAAAGTGCTCGCCGAGGGGCTTCTCGCGATGGCGCAGCGCGACCTCAAATCGCTCCCGCCGCCGACCGAGCTCCCTGCGGTCACGACCGGACAGGAACAGACCGAGCGGAATACGCGCGACATCGCGCAAGTGGTCGAAAAACTTCCGGACGGCGCCGATCCGTCATCGAACCTGACTCGCGCCGCCTCGAAGATGGAGCGAGCGATCGTCGGCCTGCGCGCCAAGGATCTGCCCGGCGCCTACGAGCCGCCGCAGGTCGATGCGCTTTCCGCGCTGCTCGAAGCGAAGCGCATTGTCGACGAGCAGAAGCAGAAGGCGGACGAAAAGCAGGAGGCGCAGCAGAAGGAAGCCGTCCGCCAGGCGTACATGAAGATCAAGGCGGACCAGGAGAAGCTCAACACGGAAACCGTCCGCATCGACAAGTCGCCCAAAGCCGCCGACGGCGCCATCAAGCGCGAAGACGCCGTGCGTCTCGGCCAACTGCCCGGCGAGCAGGGCAAACTTTCCGATCGCACGCAGGAGCTTGAAGAAGCCCTCTCCGCGGTGGGCAGCATCGTCTACATCTGGGCCAACAAGGACATCGTCACGTCGATGAACGGCGTGAAGGATGACCTGGGCAAGCCGGCGACGGGCGTGCCGACGCAGGCGGAAGAGGCGCGCATCGTCGAGCAGCTCGACGCCTTGATCAAGAACCTGGAAGTGAAGCTGCTCGACCGCCGATTCGAGCAGCGCGGCGGCGGTGGCGGCGGCGGACAATGCGGGCCCAAGC
>JAXDMN010000325.1:0-45875 GCA_034666045.1 Phycisphaerales bacterium
CGCTGGCCCGAACCGTGGGTGAAGGCGCGGACCGGCGGCAGCGACGACCACGGCCTGCTCAATGTCGGACGGACGTGGACCGAGTTCCCCGCGGAGGTGCAATCGCCCGCGCAAATCCTCGACTGCCTGCGCAGCGGGATGTGCCGCCCCGGCGGCGAAGCGGGATCGAGCGCGAAGCTGGCGCACACGTTTTACGGCATCGCCGTGCGGTACTACTCGCGCTACATCATGGCGCCCGGCGCGACGCCGAACTTCACGACATCGCTGCTTCAGACGATCGTTGGCGAAAAGCCGATGCCGACACGCGCGCAGCTCGCGGGCGCAGTCGTGCGGTCGAAAGTGAAGAAGGCGTGGAAGCGCGTAACGCGGCCATTCGTCAAACCGCCCGCGGAAGAACATACGGCGGTCCTCAAGCGACTGTTTGTCGAGTCGCTCAACAAGCGCGTGACCGAATACCCGCAGTTGCGCGATGCGCTGGAGAAAGGTCTTCCGCCGCTCGGCGAGCACGAGCAGATGTTCAACTTCGTCTCGAAAATCAACCGCGACATCAGCGACGGCCTGGCCAGCGCGATCTCAAAATCGATCGACGACGCAAGCTTCACCGGACTGTTCGACTCGATCGCGGCGATCATGGCGCAGCAGTTCGTGATGTCGCCCTACTACTTCAGCGTCTTCCATCAGAACAAGGAGCGTCACCTGCTGCGGCAGATCACCGCGCAGCACACGCCGAAGACGCCGGCGACGCTGAAGGTCGCGCTCTTCACCGACACGCTCGACGAAGTGAACGGCGTCGGCCGATTCTTGCGTGACATGTCGGAGCAGGCGGCCGGGCAAAGCCGGCAACTCACGATTCACACGAGCGTGCCGGCGGGGAACCTTCGATTCGACCTGCCCAACCGCAAGAACTTCGTCCCGCTGCTCTCCCGCCCACTGCCGTACTACGAGGAAGTGATCCTCAATCTTCCGCCGGTGCTCGAAGTGCTCGACTGGTCGGACCGCCAACAGTTCGACGTCGTGCACGTCTCGACGCCCGGGCCGATGGGCTTGTGCGGATGGCTCGTCTCAAAAATGCTGCGCGTGCCGCTGCTGTGCACCTATCACACGGATTTCCCCGCGTACGTCGACAAGCTGGCGCGCGATCATCGCGTCACCAACGGCACCGCCGCTTACATGAACTGGTTCTACGCGCAGGCGGCGACGGTCTTTTCGCGCAGCAACGCGTACCGCTTCAAGATCGGCGACCTCGGCGTCGGCGAGGAGAACATCCGCCAGATCTTGCCCGGTGTGAACGTGGCGAAGTTCAATGTTGAGCACCGGGATGCAACGATCTGGTCGTCCCATGGCGTGAAGGAAAAATATCGGCTTCTTTACGCCGGCCGGGTCAGCGTCGAGAAGAATCTCCCGATGCTCGCCGAGGCGTTCCGTAAGTTGTGCGAGAAGCGACGCGACGCCGCCCTCATTGTCGTTGGCGACGGGCCGTACCTGGAAAAGATGCGCCGCGAGCTCGCGCATCTCCCCGCGTACTTCCCCGGCTACCAGGACGATGCGCAGCTCCCGAAGCTCTACGCATCGAGCGACCTCTTTGTCTTCCCCTCGCGCACCGACACGCTCGGGCAGGTCGTCATCGAAGCGCAGGCGAGCGGGCTGCCCGCGCTGGTCACGCCTGATGGCGGACCAAAGGAATCGATCGAGGACGGCCGCAGCGGCATCGTCGTGCCGGAGACGACGGCCGCGCGCTGGGCCGCGACGATCGGCGAACTTCTCGACGACGAGCCGCGCCGCAAGCGCATGTCACACGCGGCGGCGCAACGCGCATCGCGTTACTCACTGACGAAGACCTTCGATCACTTCTGGAACGAGCACCTGCACGCCTGCAAAGCGGCGTCGGCGGAGCCGGGAACGATTTCGACTGCACCGGCGGCGCTCACCAAGCCCTGACGGCGATGTACTCGCGCGCGCGCATTCGCATTGGAAAAACCGGCGGCGGTTATAAGCGGAAAAACGTTACCTTCACGAACAAGTACCGTAGAATGACAGGAATGAATGTCGGTCGCGTGATGGCTGCGTGGGTCGCGATCGCCGCCTTGATCTGGGCGGCCGGTGGGAGCTTTGCGCAATCAACTGCCCCGACGACGGTAACCGCGGCCGCGCCCACTACTGCCGCGGACTCCAGTCAGGCCGCGGTGATCGTCATCGACGGCGTCATCGATACGCACACGCGAGACACGCTCGTGCGACGTTTCGGCGCCGCCAAGGCCGCCGGGGCGAAGACGATCATCATCAAGCTGAACACGCCGGGCGGGCTCGTGTCGCCGGCGCTGGACATTTCCAGTTTCCTGCGCGGCCAGGGCGACGTCCACACGATCGCGTTCGTCGAGGCCCGGGCGCTCTCCGCCGGCATCATGATCGGGCTGGCGTGCGATGAGTTGTATATGTCGCCCGGCTCGCTGATCGGCGATTCCGCGCCGATCGCGATTTCGCCGAGTGGCGGGATGGAATCGCTCGGAAAGACCGAACGCGCCAAGGCGGAAAGTCCGATCCTCGCCGACTTTTACGCCTCCGCCGTCCAGAACGGCTACGACCCGCTGCTGACCAGCGCGATGGTCGCGCTCGGGCGGGTGGTTTACTACGTTCAGGATGCCTCCGGCACGCGCAAGTTCGTCGACCCTGCCGAGTATGAAAAACTCACGAAGGACGGATGGAAGCCGGTCGCCGGCGTGCCGAACCCGGTCGATGGTGAAGACACGCTGCTGACGGTCGATTCCGTGCTCGCCGAGAAGATCGGCCTGTCCAAAGGCACGTTCGCCACGCCGCAGGCGCTTGCGTCGTCGCGCGGATTCAACATCACCGCAACCTACGCCCCCACCGCCGGCGACAAGCTCATCGTCTGGCTAGGCTCCGGCGTCGTGCGGATGATCCTGATCATCATCCTGCTTCAGGCGCTCTACCTGGCCCTGGGCCATCCGGGTCACGGCTGGCCCGAGGCAATCACGGTCATCGCGCTCGGCTTGCTGATCGGCGTGCCGATGCTGACCGGCTACGCGGGATGGATCGAAGCGCTCGCGATCCTGATCGGCCTGGCGCTGCTCGCGCTGGAAATCTTCGTCATTCCCGGTTTCGGCGCCGCCGGCGTGATCGGCATCCTGCTGATCTTCGGCGGCCTGATCATGACCTTCGTCGGCGCCGAGCCCAATCTGCCCGGCACGCTGCCGTCAATCAGCAACACCTGGACGAACATTCAGCGCGGCGTCATGTACGTGACCGCGGCGATGGGCATCTCGCTGGTGTTGTGGATCTGGCTCGGCCGTTACCTGCCGCGGATGCCGTACTTCAACAAGCTGATCCTGACCAGCGTCGCGGGCGACATTCCCGTCGTCGACCTTGATCGTCCAATCGAAACCGGCCCCGCGGTCGGCGATGTGGGCGTCGCGATCACCGATCTGAAGCCGGGCGGCAGCGTGAAATTCACCACCGAAAGCTTCCCGGACGGGCGCGTCGCCGCGGTCATCAGCGACAGCGGATTCGTCCGCGCCGGGACCGGTGTCATCGTGCGCGAGGTGGCGGGGAACCGAGTCGTTGTGCGCGTGCAGGAGGCGTAGCCGCACATGCTCGCGGGATACTCACTCGTCGTGCTGCTGATGTCGATCGGTGTCGTGCTGCTCGTCGCGGAATTGCTGTTGCCGAGCCATGGCATCCTCGGTGTCGGCTCGGCCGCGTGCATCCTCGGCGCGGTGTTCGTCTGCTCACGGCAGAATGTGTGGGCCGGGTTGGCCTTGCTCGTGGGCGTCGCGGCGATGATGCCGTTCGCGTGGGCGGCGTTCGTGAAAATCTGGCCCAGGACGCTGGTGGGACGCCGGGTCGTCCTGCCACGGGTGATCAACCCGGCTCCGCAGCCGCTCGTGCGCGTCGGGCAGGCGGGCGTGGCGGTGAGCGATCTTCGCCCGATGGGCGTGTGCGAATTCGACGGCGTGCGAATCGAAGCGCGGAGCGAATACGGAATCGTCGCGACCGGAACGGCGGTGACCGTCGTCGCGCTGGAAAACAATCAGCCGACGGTCCGGGCGGCATGAAGCACAACACGGCGACTCGGGCAGGCGCGCGGGGACATCAACGAAGCGAAAAGGAAGAATCATGAACATGGTTGCACAAGGCACGACGGCGGATAACTGGGGCGGCGCGGGAATCATCATCACGATCTTCGTGCTTATCGTGCTGCTGGTGGTCTTCGGTGTGCTGTTTCAGTTTCTCGGGCTCTACGTTCGGGCCTTGGTTAGCGGCGCGCGGGTCAGCCTGATGGACCTCGTCGGGATGAAGCTTCGAAAGGTGCCGGCGGTGGCGATCGTCAACTCGCGCATCCAGGCGAGCCGCGCCGGTATCGACGTCAGCACGCCGGAGATGGAGTCGCACGTCCTCGCCGGCGGCGACGTTCAGCGCGTCATCAACGCGATGATCGCCGCGAACAAGGCGAACATCGATCTGACCTGGCAGACCGCGACCGCGATCGACCTCGCCGGTCGCGACATCCTCGACGCCGTGCAAACGAGCGTGAATCCGAAGGTCATCGACGTCCCCAGCCCGTCCATGGGCCAGACGACCATCGACGGGCAGGCGAAGGACGGCATCGAGCTGAAGGTGAAGGCGCGCGTCACGATTCGGACGAACATCAAGTCGCTGGTCGGCGGCGCCACGGAAGAAACGGTCGTCGCCCGCGTCGGGCAGGCGATCGTCAACGCGATCGGCTCTGCTGAAGACTACAAGCACGTGCTGGAGAACCCGAACACAATCTCCCGCGCCGCGCTGACCGGCGGTTTGGCGGCGAACACCGCCTTCGAGATCCTCTCGATCGACATCGCCGAGATCAAGGTGGGCGAAAACATCGGCGCCAAGCTTCGCGCCGATCAAGCCGAGTCGGATAAGCGGCGCTTCCAGGCGGAGGCGGAGCAACGCCGCGCGATGGCGGTGGCGCACGAGCAGGAAAACGTCGCCAAGCAGGCGGAGAACCGCGCGCTCGTCGTCCTGGCCGAGGCGGAAATCCCCCGCGCGATGGCCGAGGCGTTCCGCAACGGCAGCTTCGGCGTCATGGATTATTACCGGATGAAGAACGTCCAGGCCGACACGAACATGCGCGAAGCGATCGCCCGGCCGAACGATGGACCGAAGGCGTAGAGCGCAAACGAGCGAAAGGCGGCCGACATGCATCCAATCGTCTTCTTCGTCATCATCCTGGTCGTCATCTGGGTGCTCAGCGCGATCGCCAGCGCGGTGAGCAAGCAGCAGGAAGTGCAGCGTCGCCGACAGTTCCGCGAGTTGATGGACCAGCCGCAGGGACAAGCGGTGTCGCGTCGTCCCCCACCGCCTCCGCCGCTGCATCCGGCGTATGCGATTCGGCATCCAGAGATGACGGCACCGCCGTCGCAGTCGTCGCAGCCGCAGCGCGCGCGGGTTCAGATGCCCGCGCCGCAGGCGGTGCCGCAGCAACGTCTTCAGCCGAAACAGCAACCGCGAAGGCCGCGTCCCGCCGTAGTGGGACCCAGGCGAGCGCCTGCGATGGCGCTGCCGCCGCCCATTCCCGTGCTACAGGCGGATGATGCACCGCCTGCTCGTGCGACTGCGCAGGGTGCAAAGCCGGTTGCCGCGAAGCGGCCAGCAGCGAAGTCGGCGACCGCGCCGACGATCTCGCGCTGGTTGCAGCCTGCCACGCTTCGACAACAGTTCATTCTCACCGAGGTCTTTCAACCACCGCTGGGGATGCGCGCCGAGCGGCTGGGCTGACTCACGCCTTTCCGTAAACCGGCACGAGCGCGCCGCTGGTCAACACGTTCTCGCCGCTGGCCAGGAACAGAATTGCGTGCGCGACTTCTTCCACCTTCGGCCATTTCGAAAAGTCCGCCTTCGGCATCGCCGCGCGGTTGGCGGGCGTGTCCATGCTCGACGGCACGACGGCGTTGACGAGAATGCCGTCTGCCTTTACTTCCTCGGCGAGGCATTGCGTGATCGAGCTGACGGCGGCCTTGGACGTGGTGTAGGCGATCATGCCGCCTGTCGGCACGATTGTCGGCCGCGATGAGACGTTCACGATCCGACCGCCCCCCGTCTTGCGCATCCGCTCCACTGCCTCGCGGCAGCAGAGGAAGCACGTGACGGCGTTGGTGTCGAACTGGCTTCGGAATTTTTCCACCGACGTGTCGGCGATCGATCCCACCTCGAACGCGCCGACGAGGTGGACCGACGCCCAGAGATCCGAGCCGATGCTGTCGTAGAAGCGCACGACGGCGTTTTCGTCGGCCACGTCGACAACTTGATATCGGATTCGATCGCTCGTGGACGTCTCGCTCCGCCGCGTCGTCACCTCGCACATCGCGCCCGCGTCGGCGAAGGCTTTCACGACCGCCGAGCCCAGTGCGCCCGTGCCACCGGTCACCACGACGCGACGACCCCGAAGGCTCTGGTACATGGCCGACCTCTCGTTGATTATTCCACCGCCGTCGCCGCGCGGCCGCGCCGGTTGCCGCGGTCGAGATGCACGGCCAGCACCGTCACATCCGCCGGCGTGATGCCGCTGATGCGCATCGCCTGCCCGAGGCTGCGCGGCGTGAACGTGATGAGCTTTTGCCGCGCTTCGTTACGCAAACCGACGATGGCGGCGTAATCCATCGATTGCGGGATGAGTTTCTCCTCGAGTTGCGCGAAGCGCTCGATCGCCTTGTCCTGCCGCGCGATGTAACCGGCGTACTTTGCGCGGATCTCGACCAACCGGCCCGTCGCCGCGGGAACGGCCGGCGCGTTCAGCAGCATCTCCCATGTGTTCTCCGGGCGGCGGAGCCAGTCGAATGCGGTGACGTCGCCGATCCGGGTCGATTTCAGTGTCGACACCGTCGCGTCGATCGCATCCCGCCGCGCGGTAAAGCGCGACCAGCGATCGTCGTCGACGAGGCCGATCTCGCGCCCCAGCGGCGTCAGACGCTCATCCGCATTGTCACTGCGCAGGTGCAGGCGATGCTCCGCACGGCTCGTGAACATGCGATACGGCTCGGTCGGCGGTTTCGTGACGAGATCGTCGACCAGCACGCCGATGTATGCCTGATCGCGGCGAAGAACGAAGCCCGTCTCGTGGCCCTTCGCATAACGCGCGGCGTTGACGCCAGCGATCAGCCCCTGGGCCGCGGCTTCCTCGTAGCCGCTCGTCCCGTTGATCTGGCCGGCGAGAAACAGACCGGCGATCTTCTTCGTCTCCAGCGTCGAGCGAATCTGCGTCGGCCAGACCATGTCGTACTCGACGGCGTATCCGTGCCGGAGGATCGTCGCGCGCTCGAGGCCCGGGATGAGCGCGATCATCTGTTCCTGCACGTCGGCGGGCAGGCTGGTGCTGATGCCATTGCAGTAAATCTCATCCGTATCGAGCCCCTCCGGCTCGAGGAAGATGTGGTGGCTCGCCTTGTCGGCGAAGCGCACCACCTTGTCCTCGATGCTCGGGCAATACCGCGGCCCGGTCGAGGCGATCTGGCCGGAGTACATCGGGGCGCGATGCAGATTGTTCCGGATCATCTCGTGGATCGTCGCGTTCGTCCCGCCGATCCAGCAGGTGACCTGCGGCAGCGGCGGACGGAACGGCTGCGTCGCGTCGTATTCGTAGAGGAACGAAAACGCCGCGGGATCTACGTCTCCGGGTTGAACTTCAAATTTGTCGAAGTCAATCGTTTTTCGATCGAGGCGCGGCGGCGTGCCCGTCTTCAGTCGTCCCAGTCCAAGTCCCATCCGTTCGAGGCACCCGGATAAGCCGCGCGCGGCCGATTCGCCGACCCGGCCGCCTTCGGTCTTGCGCTCGCCGGTGTGCATCAACGCGCGAAGAAACGTCCCGGTGGTGACGATGACCGCGCGGCAGGCGAGACGCGCGCCGTCGGCGAGGGTCACCGCGGTCACGCGATCCTGATTGGTCACGATCTCGGCAACTTCGCCCGGGACGATGTCGAGATTCGGACAGGTCGAGAGAAGTCGCTGGACTTCCTTCGCGTAGCGGTATTTGTCCGCCTGTGCGCGCGGCCCCCACACGGCGGGACCCTTGCTGCGATTGAGCATGCGGAACTGGATGCCGGTGTTGTCGGTCGCGATGCCCATCAGCCCGCCGAGCGCGTCGATCTCGCGGACCATCTGACCCTTGGCAAGCCCGCCGATCGCGGGGTTGCAGGACATGGCGCCGATTTTCGAAGGGTCCAGCGTGATCAATGCGACGCGCGCACCGAGGCGCGACGCGCACCATGACGCTTCCGCGCCGGCGTGGCCGCCGCCGATCACGATGATGTCGTAGTCGTTGGGCACTTGGAGCAAGTATACGCTCGAGGTGGGCCTTCGGCCCGACCGCTACGCGCAGAGCGGGACGCGTTAGGCGCGGACGATATGGTCCTGCTTTCCCTTCACGTTTCGGGTGGCGTTGCGCGTGTCGACGATCAGCTTCGCGTTGTCCGCGATCATCTGCCAGTCGTATGCAGCGTGATGCGTGGCGATCAGGACGCAGTCGTACGTCTTCAATGACTGCGGGGTCAGCTCGATGCTTTTCATGTGCAGGTCGTGGTGCCGCATCTTGTGCGTCGCCGGAACGTGCGGGTCGTTGTAGTCGACGTGCGCGCCGAGCGCTTCCAGCTTCTCGATCAGCTCAAAGCTCGGGCTTTCGCGGACGTCGTCGACGTCCGGCTTGTAGGCGAGCCCGAGCACGAGGATTTTTGAGCCCTTGAGCGCTTTGCCACGGTCGTTCATCGCCAGCGACAGCCGGCGGACGACGTAGTCCGGCATCATGCGATTGATCTCACCGGCAAGTTCGATGAAGCGCGTCGGCAGGCCAACTTCCCGGGCTTTCCACGTGAGATAGAACGGATCGATCGGGATGCAATGTCCGCCGAGACCCGGGCCGGGGTAGAACGCCTGGAAGCCGAAGGGTTTGGTTTTCGCGGCCTCGATGACTTCCCAGACGTCGATGCCCATCGCGTCGAGGAGCACTTTCATCTCGTTCACCAGCGCGATGTTGACCGCGCGATAGATGTTCTCGAGCAGCTTCGCCGATTCCGCGACCTCCGCGCTGCTCACCGGGATGACCTGTTTGACCGCGCGGCGATAGAGCGACGTCGCGACCTCCGTTGAAGCGGCGTCGATGCCGCCGACCAGCTTGGGGATCGTCTGAGTATTGAAATCCTTGCGGCCCGGATCTTCGCGCTCGGGCGAGTAGGCGAGATAAAAATCGACGCCGCACTTGAGGCCGCGCGCTTCGAACTTCGGGAGCATGATCTCGCGCGTCGTTCGCGGATAGGTCGTCGATTCCAGAACGATGAGCTGGCCCTTGCGCAGCGTCTTGGCGATGTCCTCCGCCGTGCGCTCGACGTAGCTCAGGTCCGGCTCGAGGTGTGTGCCGAGCGGCGTCGGGACGCAGCTCATGATCACGTCCGGCTCGGCGAGGCGCGTGAAGTCGCCGGTGACGTCGAAGCGCCCGGCCGCCAGCATCTCCTTCACCATCGCGGCACCGAGGTGCTTGAGGTAGTTCTCGCCGCGTCGCAGCGCGTCGATCTTTTTCGGGTCGACGTCGAAGCCGATCACGCGGAACCCCGCGTTATGAAACGCGTGCAGTAGCGGCAGCCCCACGTAACCCAGGCCGATCACTCCGATGATGGCCGAGCCATCCTGAATTTTCGGCGGCAACCGCAAACCCATTCGCTTATCTCCTGCTGTGACGGCGAAGACCGATGATCGTACCGCGGATTTTTGTTCAAAAAAAGCTGGCGACACTGCGGCGTGTTGCCGATACGCCCAAGTGGTGCCCCTTGCCTTTCGACAAAACAGTGGGAGGAGCAATGCAGCCGCAATCGGAACTCGTCGAACGCTACGTGGCCGCGATGTGGCAGGAATACGTCAGCACGCGGTCGCCGGAGCTGCGCGACTGCCTGTTTGAATTTTATCTGGACCTTGGGCTGGTCCGCCGGGCGGCCAAGCGGATGGCGCGATCGCTGCCGCAGCAGGTTGACCCGGACGAGCTGTTATCGGCCGGCGGATTTGGGCTGCTGGCGGCGGTCGAGCGCTTCGACCCGGCGCGGGCGATCAAGTTCACTACCTTCAGCCAGCAGCCGATCCGCGGCGCCATGCTCGATTACCTTCGCGAGATTGACCACCTCTCGCGCGCCGCTCGCACCCAGGCGAACAAGCTGATCGCGGCCACCGAACGTCTGCGCATGAAGCTCGGCCGACCGCCCGGCGACGAAGAAGTCCGCCGCCTGCTCGACGTTTCGCGCAAAACCCTGCGCAGCATGAGCTGCAACAGCCGCGCAGGCTCAAACCTCTCACTCGATCACCGCAACCGTACGGATGCCAGCGGCCTTGCGACCATCGAAGCCCTCGCCGCCGAAGAAGGCGGCGGATTCCGCTCGGCCATGAAGCACGACGTCCGCAACTGGATCGTGCAGGGCCTTTCGCGCCGCCATCGGCTCATCATCGTGCTCTACTACTACGAGGACATGACGATGCGCGAGATCGGCCAGACGCTCAAGATGAGCGAATCGCGCGTGAGCCAGTTGCACGCGATAATCATCGAACGGCTACAGAAACGGCTACGCCATCGGGATGGGGAACTCGTTGCGTTGTCCGCTTGAAGGATGTCATCCTTCATATGCGCGGCATCCTGAGCGTACTCGCGAAGGATCTGCGTTGATTCACGACCGACGCAGATCCTTCGGAGTACCTCAGGATGACAATCTCTCTCTCTTCTTCCAATCATCCCGCCAGCAGTTTCGCCTTGCGGCGGGCTTCTCTGTCCGCGTTGATCCAGTTGAAGTTCGGCTTCGTCGGATCGCCGTACTTGTTGTCCGCGCGATCCTTGCCGCGCGCGAGGTAGACTTGGAACGCGCTGAACCAGTCGGCCGGCCGGAATCTGCTCGTCGTGGGGACGAAACGCATCGTATAGCCGCAGCGGCGCATCGCGCTGGTGTTGGCGTTGCTGCCGTGGATCGCCTTGGCGTGGTGAATCGAGCAGTGGTTCGGCTTGAGGATGCAGTCGACGGCCCGGCTCTCGTCAATCAGGTCCTTTCGGATTTCGGTGGTGAAGACGCTGCCGCCGGAATCCTTGACCGGCTCGTACTGCGAGTAGCCGTTGTTGTGCGTTCGCGGGATCACCTTCATGCAGCCGTTCTCCGGCATCGACGGATCGATCGCCAGCCAGACGGTGACGACCTCCATCGGATCGAGCACCTGTCCCCAGTAGGCGGAATCTTCGTGCCACGGCACGCGCTTGCCGGTCCCGGCCGGCTTGGCGATGAAATGGCTCGACCAGAGCGCGATGTCCGGCCCGATCAGCGACTCGACGACATCGAGCACGCTGTCGTCGAACAGCCACTCGAACAGCATCGTGTCCTCGAAGTGCGGCACGTCGAAATGCTCCGGCGATTGTCCGGTGCGCTCGACGAACTCGACCACCTTCGTCTCGAAGTGCGACTTCAGTGAATCGAATTTCTGCTGCGGGAAAACCGGCTGATCGAACAGCAGGTAGCCCTCGTCCTTGAAGAACTGAACTTGCCCGGGAGTGAGTCTTCCTGACATGGATCTTCTCCGTTAAACGACGGCGGAAAAATATCGCCCCGAATGCCCGGCGATTACTGCACCATCCTGCCCGGTAAATTCAAGGCGTCGCACGCCTGAGAATCCATGCAAGCGTGATCGCCGAAAATGTGATCGGGATCACCTTTGCGGCTACGATCTGGCGTCGGATGGCTTCACTGCTCGATTTTAACGTCGCGACCTTTGCCGAGGAGCTCGAACGGCTCGGGGAGAATCCCGCGCATGCGTCGAAAATCCTCCGCACGTTCTACGCGGGCGAACCGATCGACCGACTGCCGATTCTCAAGTCGTTGCGGTTGCGCCTCGCGACGAATTACGCGGCGCGACCGGCAAAAGTGCTGACGAAGCATGTCAGCGTGGATGGAACGATCAAGCTGCTTCTCGGGTTCGAATCCGGTGGGACTACCGAAGCGGTATTGATGCCAACTTTCCGCGAAGGGATCGCAGCGGGGTGCGTCTCGTCGCAGATCGGTTGCGCGATGGGATGCGATTTTTGTGCGAGCACGAAAAACGGTCTCGAGCGCAACCTCTCCGCCGGCGAGATCGTGGAACAGTTCCTTCAGTTGCGTGCGGAGGCGCTTGCCTCTTCGCGGCGCTTAAAAACCCTCGTCTTCATGGGGATGGGTGAACCACTTCATAACCTCGACAACGTCATCCCCGCGATCGAGCGGATCGCGCACCCGGACATGGGCGCACTCGGATGGCGCCAGATCACCGTCTCGACCGTCGGCATCGTTCCCGGCATCGACCATCTCGGCGACTCCGGTCTTAACGTGAACCTCGCGCTCTCCCTCCACGCACCGGACGATGCGACGCGGGCGAAGATCGTTCCGTCAAATCGGCGTTACCCGGTCGCCGACATCATCAGCGCAGCCAAGCGCTATGACGCGCAAACCGGCCGCGTCGTCAACATTGAGTATTGCGTGCTCGGCGGCGTGAACGATTCGGACGAGCAGGCGGATCTACTGGCCGACTTGCTCGACGGATTCCGTGCGCACGTGAATCTGATCCCCTACAATCCGATCGGCGTCGGCATCACCGGCGTGACGTATGTGCGCCCGAGCAAATCGCGCGTTACCACGTTCCTCAACCTCCTGCGCGATCGCGGCGTCGTCGCGCACGTCCGCGTCACGCGCGGCGATGACGTTTCCGCCGCGTGCGGACAGCTTCGACAACAAGTTCTTCTTCCGCAGTAAGCTCGAGTAGCACGCGACCAGACGCAGGTCGGCCCGCCGCCCTCCCTCAATGCGGGACTGCAGCGGGCCGACACAAATTCATAATGCGAAAGTCGCAGTGACGACTAGTCGTCCACGTCGACCTTGACCTTGCCGCCGTCGCTGTCGACATCCGCATCGGCTTCGCAGCCGACATTCGTGATCGCCATTCCGCCGAGCACCAACAGCATCAGAAAAAACTTCTTCATGACATGCTCCAATGTTGCGCCGGCGAAGCTAGTGAAACAGGCTAAACCTTGCCGGCAATGAGTCGTCGCAACTGGAACGTCCCGTCGCGATGACGGAAACGTAAGAAGCAAGGCATGTGCCAGAGAACGCTTGACGGACTCGACGTAACTGTCGAGCGGTTACGCCTTCTGCTGCTGGCGGGCGAAGGCTTCGGTGGGATCTTCGCCTTCGACGAGTGCGCCGGCGAGTTGTTTGACGCGCTCGGCGATCGCCTGGTGCTCGCGGCAGCCGATCACGTCCATGTTCGCCGTCTTCGACGCCGGCTTCACGAAGCGGGCGAAGACCGCGTCCTGTCGCCGCGCGGCTTCTTCGAGCCGGCAACGCGAAAGGTTGCCGCTCTCGACCGCTTTCGCGATGACGTCGATGGCGCGGCTCTGAAGATCCGGCGTATGGCAGATCCAAAGCAGGTCGACGCCCGCATCGACGGCGCGGACGATCGCGTCATCGAAGCCGTAGTGATCGGCGATCGCCTTCATCTGCATGTCGTCGCTGACGACCAGCCCGTTGAAGCCGAGCTGCTCGCGCAGGATTCCGCCGAGGATCGTGCGGCTCATCGTGCCCGGGTAGACGGGATCGATCGGGTTGTAGATCACGTGCGCCGTCATCACCGCGGCGACGCCGGCCTTGATGGCGGCTTCGAACGGCGGCAGTTCGATCTCGATCAGCCGCGCCATGTCATGCGTCGGCAGCGTCGGCAGCTCGTGATGGCTGTCTTTGACCGTGTCGCCATGGCCGGGGAAATGCTTGGCGCACGCGGCGACGCCCTGCTCCTGCATGCCGCGGATGATCGCGGTGGCGAGTTGCGTCACGAGTTCCGGGGTCTGCCCGAACGAGCGCGAGCTGATAACCGGGTTCCCTGGGTTTGTGTCCACGTCGCAGACCGGCGCGAGGTTCATGTCGAAGTTGACCGCCCGCACCTCGCGGCCGACCACTTTGCCGATGTCGTGCGCCAGCGTTTCGTCGCCCGCCTGCCCGACCTGTCGCATCGACGGGATGAGCGTGAACGGCTCGCGCATGCGAAGGACGCGGCCGCCTTCCTGATCGACGCAGGTCATGAGCGGCTCAGCGCCGGCGGCGGCCTTGGTATCGAAGGTCAGGCCGCTGAGTTGTTGCGGGGTTTCGATGTTGCGAGCGAAGAGGATGACGTTGCGGACGCCGCGATGGATGAGATCGCGCGCGTCCGCCGGCAGGCTCGTGCCCGCAAAGCCAATCCCCACCATGCGGGCCGCCAGCCGGTGATCATCACGCATTGGTTATATAATTACACCATGCTGGTATACAGAGCAAGCGAAATTCTAACAAGCGGTGTACTGCTTACGCTGCAAGTGGTTTAGGTCGCTCGTCTTGCAGCGGAATGAACAGCAGCGTTAACATTCCGGGAATCGTCAAGATGCAAACTGCTGTGAAAAACGCGACATAAGTCGAGCGCCCGCCGAAAGAAGCGAGCAGAATGGCCCCGGTGATCCCCGCAAACACGCCGCAGAGCGCCCCCAACCCCGTTCCAAATGCGTAGTGCGACGTTCTGAAGCTTCCGCGCTGGGCCACGTCCATCAGGAAGACAAAATACGCCGCGAAGCCGAACCCGTAACCGAACTCATGCACGAAGGCTGCAACGTAGAGCGGCCAGTCGATCAGGACGAGATTCTGCCAATGGGTCGGGTCGGGCGAGGTGCCGTATCCCATTGCGATCGCGAGGTAGAGCAGGTTGGGGGCGTGCATGCAGATCGCCAGCGGCCAGAATGAACGCCGCAGACCCCAGCGCGAGACGACGATCCCGCCGATGATGCCGCCGAGGATGATCCCGAACACGCCCGCCCCACCGACGATCAGCCCCGCGTGCTTCGTCGATATGGCCAATCCACCTTTTTCGATCGGATCTTTGAGGAACAACGGCAACACGCGCGTCACCATCGCTTCGCCGAAGCGGTAGAACATGACGAATGCAAGAATCCCCATGAAGCCGCGCTGGCGAACGTAGGACCCGAACGCTTCCGCCATCGCGGTGCCACGCAGTTGCCGGCGCGCCGCCGCAAAGAGCGGAATCAGAACGATGATGCTGGCAGCGAAGATCAGGTACTGCTTGAAAACCGGATAGTGTTGACCGAAGGGAATCCCGAGCAAGTAGACCGGTTCAACCTGCGTGCCCTGCGACCAGTCCTTGAGGATGAGATGGTCGGCGGGTCGGCCGGCGTTGACGGTGTTGTAGATCCAGTCGCCCAGGATCCGGATCGAGGAGGCGACGAGGAAGTAAAGGCAGACGCCGATCGCGACGACCGTGATGGTGCGGAAGATATCTCGGCGATTCTCGCCCGGCGCGGATTCGACCGCAGGTTTATCGATGGGCGGACGCGGCAGGAAGAAGAAGTTCCAGATCCCGCCCCCGCCGTACATGATGGCGGCGATGGTGAAGACGACCGCCCAACTCGCCGACATCCCCACCCCGCCGTCCTCGTGCATCTTCCCCGCAAAGTAGACCAGAGCCCCGACGCACAACAACCGCCCAAGCTTGTAAGCCGTCCCCTGTACGCCGACCCATGCAGCCTGCTGCTGCTTGTTGAGCGAAAGGATGTACAACCCGTCACAGGCGATGTCATGCGTAGACGACAAGCACCCCATCAGCAACAGCAACACCAGCGTGATGTAAAAGCCGGCCGTCGGTCCGCCAGCCGAAAACTGCGGCAGCGTGACCGCCCAGATCAGCGCCACGAAGCTGAAGGTGATCAGCGCCTGCATCGTGACGACCCAACGCCGCTTGGTCGAGTTGAGGTCGACCAGCGGGCTCCAAAAGAGCTTGAGTGTCCACGGCAGGCCGAGAATTGCAGTCCACGAGACGATCAGCGGGTTGGCGACGCCGAGGTCCTTCCACGTGAAGGAAAACATCTCTTGGACCGTAGTGACCGGCATCGCCTGCATGATGTAAAGCACAGGGACAAACAGCCACGGATTCGTCACAGAAGGCTGCGGCTCGAGCGGGAGCGGCGCTGAGACGACGCCGAGCGCGGAAGTGGGCGGCTCGAGGTCGCGTTGCGTGCCCGGGTCGACGCCGTCGGCGGTCTTTCGGGGCGGAATCGGGAGGTCGGGGTCGGCGGCTGACGGCGAATTGGGAGTGGTCACGCGGCTCTCTCTCCTGTGTTGCACGGACCGCCGCATCCTAACCGCCGAATTCGACGCCCCCAAACTTCCCCGCTAACTTCTCCGCACACCATGGCCCTGCTCGTCGACGCCGCGATCATCCTCGTTTACTTCGCCGTGATCGTTTTCATCGGCCTGCGCCTCGGGCGACGCGACGCTTCGCTGCGCGACTTCGCACTCGGCGGACGGAGAGTGCCGTGGTGGGCGGTGATGGCGTCGATCATCGCCGCCGAAACCTCCGCCGCCACCTATCTCGGCACGCCCGGCGAAGGGTACGCGATGCGATCGCTCGCGTACGCGCAGATCGGTATCGGCCTGATCATCGGCCGCGTGCTCGTCGGCTACTTCTTCCTCAAGCCGTACTACGACTACAAGGTCTACACGGTCTACGACTACCTCGGCATCCGCTTCGGACCGATGAGCAAGAACTACGTGTCGGCGCTGTTTCTCTTCATGCGCACGCTCGCGTCCGGAACGCGGATGTTCGTGCCGTCGCTGGTGATGGTCCTCGCGTGGCAGCTCCTCGTCAGCCGCAGCGACAACGTCGCATTCACCGCGACAACGCACGTGTGGCCGTACATCGGCGCGATCGTCCTGATCACCGTGCTGACCTGCCTCTACACCGCCGTCGGCGGAATCAAGGCGGTCATCTGGACTGACGTCATTCAAGCCGCCCTGATGTTCGGCACCGCCCTGCTCGCGATCGTCACGCTGCTCTATCACGTCGGGGGCGGAAGCTGGAACTTCGCCGACGGCTTCCGCGCCGTCGGCCGGATCGTGCCGGAGATGACGCGCTCCGAAGGCTACTTCATCCTCGGCTGGGAAGATTCACTCGTCGCAAAATGGAAAGCGACCAATGGCCTCGCCCACATGACCGCGTGGGAGTGGATCAAGCTCACGCTCGCCAGTCCGTACACGCTCTTCAGCGCCGTCATCGCCAACGCCGCGATGAACATCGCCGCGTTCGGCACCGATCAGGACATGGTGCAGCGCCTGCTGACCGCCGAGACCTACAAGAAAAGTCGTCGCAGCCTCATCACCGCCGCGGTGATGGATCTGCCGATCTACGCGACGTTCACATTCATCGGCGTGCTGCTGATTGCGTACTACGCGCAGCAGCCGCAGTTCAAACCGGCGAGCAACGCGGACATGTTCGCGTCGTACATCTTCAACGTCCTGCCGGTCGGCGTCCGCGGGCTCGTGCTCGCCGGCGTGTTTGCGACAGCGATGGGATCGTTGTCCGCTGCGCTCAACGCGCTGGCGACGAGCGCGACGAACGACTGGTACATCCCGTACTTCGCGAGAAATCGCGACGAGCGGCATCACGTCGCGGCGGCCCGGTGGTTCACCGCGGTCTTCGCGCTGCTGATGATCCTGATCGCCAGCATCTTCGCGTACGCGAAGGTGACCGACCCGAGCATCCGCATCATCCCGGTCGTCCTCGGCATCGCCAGCTTCATCCTCGGCCCGATGCTCGGCGTGTTTCTCCTCGGCATGTTCACGAAACGGCGCGGGTCGGACGCCGGCAACATGATCGCGATCACGTGCGGGCTGGTCGCGACGATCGTCCTGGGACATCTGCATGTCGAGCTGGCGAACCTCGTCACCGGGCCGGGCGCTTACGCGGCGCCGCGGTGGCTGCCGAAGGTGGCGTTCACGTGGTTCGCGCTGATCGGCGCCACCGTCGTCGTGATCGTCGGATTCCTATTCCGAACCCCGGAGCACGTGATCATCGCGGCCGCGCGGACCCGCGAAAGCGCCCGCGGCGACGACCGACCGATGGCACTGCGCGAGTGAGCAGCACCGAATTCGCGAACACGAAAACGCGTCACTGCAAATGGGACGGAGCCGGACTCTGTGAGTCCGATTCGCTGCGCAGCAGCGAGCCTCTTCAGGAGTTGACCGCTTCGACAAGAATCTTCGCAGCGGCGGCGGTTCCGATCGTCAGCGCGGGGTGGTTGCGCAGGCGAATCGCCACCGCGTCCGCGCTGGCGTCGCGGCTGCGCACGACGATTTCCGTCCCGGGCTTCAAGCTGTGGCGATCGACGAACTGGAGGAACTGCGCGTTCTGATCGATCACCCGCGCCACCCGCATCGGCCGGCCCAGGTCGCACTTGGCGAGACTCATCAACGCGCGCCTCGCGACTTTTCCCTTCGCGGTCGGAATCGGATCGCCGTGCGGGTCGACTTCGGGGTGGCCTAAAAAGTCGTCGATCTTCTCGAGCACCTTGTCGGAGATCGCGTGCTCCAGCTCTTCCGCCTCCTCATCCACTTCCGACCAATCGAGCCCGAGCACTTCGACGAGGAACAATTCGACGAGTCGATGCCGCCGCAGGACATGCAGCGCGAGTTTTTCGCCCTTCCCGGTGAGCCGTACGCCGCCGCGCGGCTCGTATTCGACCAGGCCGCTCTCGGCCAGCGCCTTGACCATCGCCGTGGCGGTTCCGGGCGTGACGCGCATGGCGCTGGCCATCACGCCCATGGCGAGGAGGTCCTGCTCGCCGCGGCGCTGCTGCTCGGTGTAGATCGTCTTCAGGTAATCTTCGACGGTACTGGTTGGCATGGGCTGGGACCCGGTACTCGCGCTTGACTTTACTTCAACTTGCCATATTGTACATTTTGAGTCATCAAAGTCAAGGAAGCGGATATGCGAAATCGCGTCGGCGCATTCATCGTCATGACGTGCGTTGTTGTGCTCGCGGCGGGGGGACGCGCAGCGCGTGGCGCTGCGGCTACGGGGGCAAGCGAGAAGTCGCGCTACACGTTGTTCGATCCGACACCACGCGAGCAGATGCGCGAGCTCAGCACCGATCGACCGGACGTGACGGAGGCCCCGCACACCGTCGACGCCGGGCATTTTCAGGTCGAGCTGAGCCTTGTTGAGTACACGCACGACAGCGACGGTGGCGCGAAGCTCGACGAGTTCGTCGTGCTTCCCACCAATTTCAAGGTCGGCCTGCTCAACAACGTCGATCTTCAGCTCGTCGTTGAGCCGTACGTTCACCAGCGCATCCGCGCCGGTGGGAACGAAGATTCGGCGGAGGGGCTCGGCGCGACACAGCTCCGCGTGAAAATCAACCTCTGGGGCAACGAAGGTGACGGCCAGACCGCCTTGGCGATCATGCCGTTCGTGCAGTTCCCGACGGCCGACGACGACATCGGCGGCGTCGATAACGTCGAGGGCGGCATCGCGGTTCCGCTGGCGGTCAAGCTGCCGAACGAGTGGGACCTGGGGCTGATGGCAGAAGTCGATTTCCTCCGCGACGTGGACGATCAAGGGTACGGCATTGCGTTCCTGCATACTGCCGCCATCGGCCATGCGATCACGGACAAGCTCGGCGGCTTCGCCGAGTACGTCGGCGTCGCCAATAGCGATCTCGGGATTGGCTATCTCGCGAGCGTCGGTGGCGGCATCACCTACGCGATCGGCGACGACGCGCAGCTCGACGCGGCGGCGTACGTCGGACTCAGCGAGGACGCCGATGATTTCACGGTGCGCGTCGGCCTCTCGTTCCGCATCTAAAGGACGTAAACCATGAAACGCCTGATGCTCTTCTTCGCCCCGCTGCTGCTGCTGCTGCTTGGCGCCATTTTCACCGTCGGCTGCGGCGACACTGGTTCGTCGTCGCCGACCACGCAGTCGGCGGGTGCGCGAAAATATCCGTACACCGCGGTCACGACCGTCGGCATGGTCACGGACATCGTCAAGCAGGTCGCCGGCGACAAGGCGAACGTCCGCGGCATCATCGGCGAAGGCGTCGACCCGCACCTGTACAAACCGACGCGCAACGATGTTTCGGCCCTGCTCGAAGGCGACGTCATTTTCTATTCCGGCTTGATGCTCGAAGGGAAAATGACCGACACATTCGTGAAGGTCGCGACCAGCGGCAAACCGGTGTATGCGGTGACACAGTTGATCGACTCGAAATTTTTGCTCGAGCCGCCGGAGTTCGCCGGACATCCGGACCCGCACGTCTGGATGAGCGTGCCGGGCTGGATGAAGGCCGTCGAAGCGGTCGCAGAAAGTTTGTCCCAGTTCGATCCGCCCAACGCGAACTACTACGACGCAAACGCGCAGCGCTACCTCGCCGAATTGAAGAAGCTGGACGAGTACGCGCACGCGTCGATCGGGTCGGTTTCAAGGGCCTCGCGCATCTTGATCACGGCACACGATGCCTTCAACTATTTTGGGCGTGAGTACGACATCGACGTGCAGGGGATTCAGGGCATCTCCACGGAATCCGAGGCGGGTCTGCAGCAGATCAACCGGCTCGTCAACGACATCGTGACCAAAAAAATCCAGGCGGTGTTCACCGAGACGAGCGTTTCCGACAAGAACATCCGCGCACTGATCGATGGCGCGGCGGCACAGGGCGCGAAGGTGAAGGACGGCGGCAAGCTCTTCTCCGACGCGATGGGCGCGCCCGGGACGTACGAAGGAACGTACATCGGCATGATCGATCACAATGTGACGACCATCTCGCGCGCGCTTGGTGGCAATGCGCCAGAAAAAGGCATGAACGGGAAGTTGAAATGAGTACGACGTCAACGACATCTCCCATCTCCCGCGTCGCGACCGGCGATGAGCATCCGCGGTCGGCGCCGCTGTCGATTCATGACATGACCGTTGCGTATCACCGCAAGCCGGTGCTGTGGGACGTGGATTACGATGCGCCGGAAGGAAAACTGATCGGCATCGTCGGGCCGAACGGCGCGGGGAAGAGCACGCTGATCAAGGCGGCGCTGGACCTGGTGCCGACGGCGTCGGGGCGGGTGCTCATCTACGGCAAGCCGTACAAGAAGCAGCGGCATCTCGTGGGGTACGTGCCGCAGCGCGAGAGCGTCGACTGGGATTTCCCGGTCAGCGCGCTCGATGTCGTGACGATGGGCCGCTACGGACAGATCGGATGGTGCATGCCGGTGCTGCGGAAGCATCGCGTCGCGGCGCTGGCGGCGCTGGAGCGCGTCGGGATGGGCGATTTTGCGAAACGGCAGATCAGCCAGCTCTCCGGCGGACAGCAGCAGCGCGTGTTTCTCGCTCGTGCGCTCGTGCAGGATGCGCAGGTCTACTTCATGGACGAGCCCTTCGCCGGCGTCGACGCGGCGACGGAGAAGGCGATCGTTCGCATCCTCCAGGACCTGCGAACCGCGGGGAAAACCTGCCTCGTCGTGCATCACGACCTGCAAACCGTGCCGGAATATTTCGACCACGTGATGCTGCTCAACATGCGCATCGTCGCCAGCGGGCCGACGGAGGAAGTCTTTACCAAAGAGAACCTGCACAAGACGTACGGCGGGCGGTTGACGCTGCTGGATGAAGCGGCGAATGCGCTGGCGCGACGGTAACGTCATGATGTTGTTTCGCATCGCCATCTTCGCAATCGTCCTTTCCGTTTTCGGATTCGCGGATAGCGCGTCTGCATTCGCGAGGCCGCAGGCGGGCGGCGCGGGTCAATCGTCGATCAACGACACGTCGCTCAATGTCCCCACGCGCAACGAAGTGGCGCGGGTGATTTTCCTGCGCGATTACAACACGCGCGTCGTCGTCCTCGGCACCACGCTGCTCGGTCTCGCCGCCGGGACGATCGGCGCATTCATGCTGCTGCGGAAGCGCGCGCTGATGGGCGATGCGCTGAGCCACGCGACGCTGCCCGGGATCGGGCTGGCGTTCATCGTCGCGGTCCGCATGGGCGGCGACGGAAAATCGCTGCCGGTGCTGCTCACCGGGGCGGTCATCACCGGCGTGCTCGGTGTGCTGGCGGTGCTGGCGATCCGCAACTTCACGCGGCTTAAAGAAGACGCGGCACTCGGGATCGTGCTCAGCGTCTTCTTCGGCGCGGGTGTCGCGATCCTCGGCGTCATCCAGAAAATGGGCACCGGCAGCGCCGCCGGGCTCGAGAGTTTTATTTACGGCAAGACGGCGTCGATGCTCTCGAGCGACGCGTGGCTCATCGCCGGGGCGGCGGTCGTCGTCATCGTCGCGTGCATTTTGATGTTCAAGGAGTTCACGCTCCTCTGCTTCGACCCGGCGTACGCGATCAGCGAAGGATGGCCGGTCTTCATGCTGGACCTGATCATGATGGCGCTGGTCGTTGCCGTGACGGTGATCGGGTTGCAGGCGGTCGGGTTGATCCTGATCATCGCGCTGCTGATCACGCCGGCGGCGGCGGCGCGGTTCTGGACCGAGCGGCTGTCGCATATGATCGTCGCCAGCGCGCTGATCGGCGCCCTCAGCGGCTGGATCGGCGCCGCCGCCAGCGCGCTGCAGCCAAACCTCCCGGCCGGGGCGATCATCGTCGTCACCGCCGCGTTTTTGTTCGTCCTCAGCATGTTCCTCGGCAGTAAGCGCGGCGTATTGCGGCGCTTGGTGGCGCATCGCTACCTCGCGCGAAACATCGCGCGGCAGAATCTGCTCCGCGCGATCTTCGAATGGTCCGAAGCGGCGGGAAAGGACCCGCGCCTCGAGGGACCGAGCCGGGAAGAGATCCTTCTCGAGCGCTCCTGGTCGCCCGCCCAGCTCAAGCGCGTGCTCGATCGCGCGGAGCGCGACGAGCTGGTCTACGAAGTCGCCGACGGCACATGGCGCGTGACCGATGTCGGCCTGACCGATGCCGCGCGAACCGTGCGCAATCACCGCCTGTGGGAGGCGTATCTCATCAACTACGCCGACATCGCGCCGAGCCACGTCGACCGCGACGCCGACACGATCGAGCACGTGCTCGGGCGCGACATCGTCAGCAAGCTCGAAGCGCTGATCGCCGAACAGCAACCCGGCCTGGTGGTCCCGCCGAGCCCGCACCTCGTTGGGGTCAAGACGAGGATGGCGCCATGATGTTTTCCATCCTCAATCCTCTATCTTCCCTCCTCGCCTTCTCCTGGCACTGGCAGCTCGACGGCTGGATCGTCGCGGCGGGGATCCTGTGCGCGATGTCGTGCGCGCTGCTCGGCAACTTCCTCGTCCTTCGCCGAATGAGCATGATGGGCGATGCGATCAGCCATGCCGTCCTGCCTGGGCTCGCGATCGCGTTTCTCGTGACGAACAGCCGCGAGAGTCTGCCGATGTTCATCGGCGCCGCCATCGTCGGCGTGCTGACGGCGCTGTTCACGCAATGGATCAACCGCTTCGGCCGCGTCGAGGAGAGCGCGTCGATGGGCGTGGTCTTCACGTCGCTGTTTGCGATCGGGCTGATCCTCATCGTGCGCGCGGCGGATCATGTCGACCTCGATCCCGGATGCGTGCTGTACGGCGCGATCGAGATGGTGCCGCTGGACCTGCGCAGCGTGTTCGGATTACAGATCCCGCGCGCGGTCGTCACGCTGGCCATCGTCTTCGCCGCAAATGCGCTGTTCGTCCTCCTCTTCTACAAGGAACTGAAAATCAGCTCCTTCGACCCCGAGCTCGCGACGACGCTCGGCATGAACGCGACGGTCATGCACTACCTGCTGATGACCTTCACCGCGGTCACGACGGTCGCCGCGTTCGAAAGCGTCGGGAGCATCCTCGTCGTCGCGATGCTGATCGTCCCGGCGGCGGCGGCGCACCTGCTGACCGACCGGCTCTGGTCGATGATCCTCCTCAGCCTGGCGCTCGCGGCGCTCAGCGCGGTCGGCGGACACGTGGCGGCGCTGACGGTGCCGACGTGGTTCGGCTTCAGCGACACGAGCACCGCCGGCATGATGGCGGTCGTCGCCGGCGCGCTGTTCACCGTCGCGATGCTCGTCGCACCGCGGCACGGCGTGATCAGCAAGCTCGTTTACCGCGCCATGCTCACGCTGCGCATCGCCCGCGAAGATATCCTCGGCCTGATGTACCGGCTCGAAGAAGTGCAGGGCGGCGAGCCCTACACCGCGGCGGCGGCGATGCTGCGCGAAGGCAAAGGCGTCGGGCACGTCACCTCCGCTGTCGCCGTCCGCGATCTCCTGCGGCGAAAGCAGGCGGTGCGGTCGGACGGCGGATTCAGGCTGACCGACGCCGGCCGCGAAGCCGCCCGCCGGCTCGTGCGCTCACACCGCCTCTGGGAAGGCTACCTCCAGAAGCATTTAAACCTCCCCACCGACCACGTCCATGCTCCCGCCGAGCGGCTCGAGCACGTGACCGACGACGCGATGCGCGAAGAGCTCGACGTCATCACCGATCGCCCGGAGACGGATCCGCAGGGCAAAGCCATCCCGCGGCGTTGACACTCCGGTTACCATGGTCACGCTGTGGCAAACGGAGGCCCGTCGATGCGCAACGCGCTGCTGGTCGCAATGGTCGTAGCCGTCTCCACCGCGGCTTGCGGGGAGCGTGAGGCGGACAGTTCATCCGCGCCGCCCGCGCCGACGACGCAGCGGTCGTCCGCCTCCACGCGCTTCGCCGCTGCCACCGCCCCCACCACCGCCGCGACCATGCCGGCGACCACGCGCTTCGTCGATCCGCTGACGACGCCGACCGGCGCAATCACCTACATGTTCGCCCAGATGAAAAACCAGGACGTCCACGGCGTGCGCGCGATGATGGCCGACCCGATGCCGCCGGAAAAACTCCGCGGCGAGATTCGCGCGATCGCCAACCGGCTCAACGGCGGCGCGAAGTGGGAAATCGTCGACACCCGCATCGACGGCGTGGCGGCGATCGTGCTGTTCCGCACGACGCTCCCGGACGGCACGGACGAGGTCGCGCCGCTGGTCTTCGTGAACCGCTACGACCGCTGGAAAGTCCTGCTCGGCCCGCTGAACCTGCGAAAGTTCACCGACGGCGAAAAGGACAGCATGAACAAGGTTCTCGAATGGGGCGTCAAACGCCTCTCCGAGATCCGCGGCGGAGCCCCCGCCACCGCGCCGAGCACCGCCCCGCTGCGCGTCCCGGGAACGGCGCAAGCGACGCCGTGAATTGCGACGTCGACCCAAGGCGACCTTACGTCTCCGCGTCGTCAAAGAAACTTGGCCCGTTGCCGTTGACGTCGCGCGGCGGTTTCCACTTGAGCTTGAGGTGCTCGTACGCCGCCTTCGTCGCGCGGCGGCCTTGGCGGGTGCGCGTGACCATTGCGGGCTTGGTTTGCAGAAGGTACGGCTCGATCACGTCCTCGATCGTGTCGCGCTCTTCGCCCATGGTCGCCGCAATTGCTTCGATGCCGACCGGGCCGCCGTCGTAGGTTTCGATCAGCGTGCGGAGGAACTGGCGGTCCTGGTCGTCGAGTCCTTTTTCGTCGATGCCTTCGAGCTTCAGGGCCGCGCGAACCATCGGCAGTTCCAGTTTTCCGTTCCCCTTCACCGCGGCATAGTCGCGCGCGCGGCGCAGCAGCCGATTCGCAATTCGCGGCGTGCCGCGCGAGCGCTGCGACAGTTCCGCCAGCGCCGGCGCTTCCGCCTCGAGGCCGAGCAGCTTCACGTTCGCTTTCAGAATCTGCTGAAGCGCTTCCGGCGAATAGAACTCAAGGTGCTGGTTGATGCCGAAGCGCCCGCGCATCGGCGCGGTAAGCAGCCCGAGCCGCGTCGTCGCGCCGATCAGCGTGAACGGCTGGACCGGGATCGTCACCACGCGCGCGTGCACGCCGGCGTCGAGCGTGATGTCCACCTTGAAATCTTCCATCGCCGGGTAAAGGTATTCTTCGACGACGTTGCTGAGCCGGTGGATTTCATCGATGAAAAGCAGGTCTCCCATGCTGAGGCGCTGGAGAATGCCGACGAGGTCGGCCGCCTTCGTCAGCGCGGGGCCGCTCGTCACGTGGACCTGCGCGCCGACTTCATTGGCGATCACGTGGGCGAGCGTCGTCTTTCCCAATCCCGGCGGGCCGTGCAGCAGCGTGTGCTCGACCGGCTCTTTGCGATTGCGCGCCGCCTCGACGGCGATCTTGAGCTTCTCGATGAGCGGTTCCTGCCCGACGTACTGATCGAACATCTGCGGCCGCAGCGCATAGTTGGCGCGGTTCTCTTCCTCGCCTTGCGCTTGTGCGGCAACGATCCTCTCCCGGGGCATGACGACTGTTTTAGCGATGGGGATGAGCATCACAAGCAAGCGGGATGGCGGTGGGTTCGTTTTGCCAAATCAGCGTCGGATGTAAACCTCCGTCAACCTGTGTCAACTGGCGTAAACCTGCGTCAACTGTACGAAGCGGGGATGCGACCGAATGTGCCATGGTCAGTCCGTTTTAAATTCGCGTGTGAGATGGCACATTCCGGCACATTCTGGCACATCCGGTGCATTCGGGTGCATCTGGGTGTTTTGCGTTCATTGCGTCGCCTTTTTTCCCTGGCGCGGAAGCCGCGCCCTCTATCTCTTGTGTCGCGCTGCGCGTTTTGCGCGACGAACGCGCAGCGCGCGTGGACAACCCGTGCATGCCGACGCGGTAACGCATGATTTAGTTTTGAAAATGTGAATTTTGTCGCCGCCGCGCGCTGCGCATTTCGCGAGGTGAAAGCGCAGCGCGCGAGGGGAGCGGCGCCTCACACCCGCATCGACCGCATTCGCAGCATTTCGCGGAGCAGGTCGTTGGTGGTCCTGGCGTCGGGCGTGAGCTGGCGGGCGCGGTCGAGCAGGTGCTCGGCGTCGATGCGACGCTCGCCGAGCGCGATCAACGCGTGGATGGCGTCTTCCTCGACCGACGTGCGCCGGCTGCCACCAAGGGACATGGCGGCGCTTTCGGGGATGCTGCTCGCGAACTCTTTCACCTTGCCGGACAGCTCCGCGATGATTGTCTCGGCCGTGCGCTTGCCGATCTCCGGTAGCTCGACCAAAAATTTCGCGTCCTTCGATTCGATCGCGTGCGCGATCTCCCCAACCGGCAGCGCCAGCGCCTTGAGCGCTTTCTTCGGGCCGATCCCTTTCACGGTGATGAACTTCTCGAAAAACTTCTTGTCCTCGCGGCGGAGGAACCCGATGAGCCGCGGCTCGAGGTTGCCGCCGTTCGCGTCGCCTTGCAGGTAGAGCAGCGTGTGGAAAGTCATCTCCAGGCCGACATCATCCTTCAGCCGCGTAATGTCCGCCGCGGGCACGAGCAGCTCGTAAAGGATCGGCCCCACCTGGAGGTGAATCCGGTCGTCATCGACATGCTGGAGGGAGCCGGTGAGGGAAGCGATCATGTTCGGCGGATGTTAAGCGGGCAATCCGTGGGTTTCAAATGAAGAGAGAGGATTAACCACGAAGGCACGAAGACACGAAGAGCGGCTCTTCGTGGTCTTCGTGCCTTCGTGGTGAAGACTTTTTTTCTAAATTCATTGGGTCGCTTTCAACTGCGATGCCAGCTCTGACTTCATCGTCGCGAGTTGCTCGGCGTTGGCCGGGTCGGCGATGACGTTTTTCAGTTCGTAGGGGTCGGTCTTCAGGTCGTAGAGCTCATCGGCGTTGGCGACTTCGTCGTAGTGGATGTACTTCCACCGGTCGGTGCGGATGGCGTGCCAGGTGGGGACGTTCGCGTACGCGGGCTCGAGGAAATACTCGAAGAGGGCGCTCGTCCGCCACGGCTGACCGTTAGTGTCACCGGTGAAGAGCGGAAACATCGAGCGGCCGTGCAGGGTGGCGGGTTTTGAGGTCGCCTGCGCGAGCTCGCAGAAAGTCGGTGCGAAATCGACATCTAAAACCATCTGCTCGACCTGCGTGCCCGGTTTGATCAGCTTCGGATAACGCGCGAGCATCGGAACGCGCAGGGCTTCCTCGTACGCGGCCCGTTTGTCGCCGAGCTTGTGCTCGTTCCAGAAGAAGCCGTTGTCGCTGGTGAAAATGATGAGCGTGTTGTCGAGCTGATTCGTTTCTTCCAGCGCTTTGAGGATTTTCCCGACGCCTTCATCGACGGCGACGATGCAGCGGAGCTGGTTGCGCATCAGCTCATCACTGACGCCGTAGGCGGGATGGTCCTTCTCCATCACGACGTCGTGGCGGATCGCGCTCTTGCCCTTCAAGTCGTCGTTCACGCTCGGCGCCTGCGGGAGCTTTTCATCGGCGAACAATGTTTTATGCCGCTCGGCCGGCGTGAAATTTCCGTGGACGGCCTTTTCGCCGACGTAGAGCGAAAACGGTTTTCCCTGGTGATCGCTCTTGATGAAGTCGACGGCGTAATCAGTGATGACGTCGGTGACATAACCGGTCGTCTTTGTCGGCGTGCCGTTGATGTTGAACGGGCAATCGATGTAGCGCCCCTGCCCTTTGAAAACGGCCCAATGATCGAAACCGGGCCGCGGCGTGTCGTCGGTGCCCATGTGCCACTTCCCGACCGCCGCGGTCTGGTAGCCGGACGATTGGAGATGGCGGTGATAGGTGTCGAGCTTGTGCGACGGCTCATTGTATTTCGCGCCGTTGCCGACGATGCCGTGATGATGGGCGTAAGCCCCAGTGAAGAAATTGCCGCGGGCGGGCGAGCAGAGCGGATACGTCACGAACGAGTTCTTGAAATACGCCCCCTCGCGGCCAATGCGGTCGAGGTTGGGGGTTTTCAAAAACGGATGCCCGGCGATCGACATGCAGTCCCATCGCATGTCGTCCATGAGGATGAAGACGATGTTGGGGCGCGGCGCGTCGGCGGCGCGCGCCGTGGGCGCGATCGCGAGAACGAGAAGTGTGATGAATGTGCAGAATCGCATGAACGCCATCGGCTGCTCCCTCAAGCATTATTTTTTGCTGCTTACTTTTGTCTCCAACCCAATCGCCTGTCCGCAGCACAGCGCCACTGCAAGCGCGTCCGCCACGTCAGGCGGCTCCGGGGGCTCGGCGAGGTTCCATTGCGCCTGGATCGCGCGCTGCATTTGTGCTTTGCCGGCGTGGCCATGTCCCGTGAGTGATTGCTTAATTCGATTCGCGGCGAATTCTTCGATTCGCGTGCCGCGCCGCCGCGCGACCAGGAGAATCACGCCGCGGGCGTGGCCCATGAGAATCGCCGTCCGCGGGTGTTCGTAATTCGAATAGAGCTGCTCCACGGCGCACACCTCCGGCTTGTGCTCGGCGAAGAGATCGTCGAGCTCTGTTTCCAATTCGACGAGCCGGTCCGCGATCGAGGTCTTGAGCTTCAGCCGGATCACCCCGCCGTCAACCAGCGCCGGCCGGACGGGCCGCCAGTCGACGACGCCGTAGCCGGTGAGCTGCAAGCCGGGATCGATGCCGATGATTCGCATGGGTGACGACAGCGACATCTTACCGGCCGAGCAGCATTGCAACGAGCATGGCGAGAATTCCCAGCCCGCCGAGCACCCAGGCGAGCATCCGCCACTTCGATCGCGGCTCCGGATCACGTCCGCAGCGCGGGCAGGTCGTCATGCTATCGGGGAAAGTCGCGTTGCAGTGATGACAGCGGAGGAGGTCCATTGGAGAGAAGCGAGGATAGAGGATGGAGAACAACGACTCTGTCGCCATCCTCTATTCTCTATCCTCCATCCTCGTTTTTCCGCCCCTACTCTTTCCGCCAGATCGTCCCATCCGCGCGGTCTTCGAGCGTCACGCCGATCGCTTCCAGGCCCTTGCGGACCGCGTCGGCCAGCGGGAAATTCTTGTCCTTGCGGGCGTTGGCGCGGATTTCGATGAGCAGCTTCATGAGCTGCTCGGTGAGGCCCATGTCCTTCGGCTCCGGCTTGGCGAAACCCGGACGGAACAGCCCGAGGACCAGCGCGAGCTTCTTCAGGCTCTGCGCGGCGGCGGCGACGGCGGGAAGCAGGTCCGGCTGCTTGTTCTGCTCGACGTTGTGCTTCTCGATGAAGCCGTTGATCTCGCCGGCCAACTCGTGCAGCACGCCGATCGCGCCGGCGGTGTTGAAGTCGTCGTCCATCATCTCGAGGAACTTCATCTTGAAGTTCAGCACCGCGCGGGCGAAGGTGGCGTGCTCGCCGTCGAGCAGCGTGTTGGCGAAACGGTCCATGTCCTGCACGTCGTCGCCGAGCGGCTGCCCCGTCACGCGCTGCGCGCGCTCAAATAAGCGCGTGAAGACAGCCAGGCCCTTCTTGGAATTCGCGATCACTTCATCGGTGAACTCGATCGGCCGGCGGTAGTGCGTGCTGAGCAGCAGGTAGCGCAGCAGGTCGGCGCCGTGCTTCTCGATCAGATCCGCGGCGCTGACGACGTTGCCGATCGAGCCGCTCATTTTCTCGTCGGCCCATTCGCCGCTGGCGAGCTTGGTCTTGATGCGCGTCAGGCCGTTGTGCATCCAGTATTTCGCGAAGGTGTGGCCGGTGGCGCACTCGGACTGCGCGAGCTCGTTCTCGTGGTGCGGGAACATCAAGTCCATCCCGCCGCCGTGCATGTCGAACGTCTGCCCGAGATATTTCATCGACATCGCGGAGCACTCGATATGCCAGCCCGGCCGGCCGCGACCCCACGGCGAATCCCATGACGGATCGCTTTTGGCGCTCTTCCACAGCGCGAAGTCGGCGGGATTCTTCTTCCCGGCGGCCTCGACGCGCCCGGTCGTCTCCTGCTCCTCCACCTTGCGGTTCGAGAGCTTGCCGTATTCCGGGTCTTTGCTCACGTCGAACCAGACGTTTCCCTCAGCGGCGTAGGCGTGGCCGGTCGAGATGAGTTTTTCGGTGAGCTCGATGATGTCGGCGATGTGCTCCGTCGCCTTGGGCATGCGGTCGATCGTGTCGATGCCGAGCGCGCCGAGGCATTGGAGGTACTCGGCGGAATATTTTTCCGCCAGCTCCTGCACCGACGCGTTCTGCTTCTGCGCCGCCTCGATCAGCTTGTCCTCGACGTCGGTGATGTTCACCACCCACGTCACTTCGAATCCCTTGTAGACGAGGAAGCGCTTGATCGCGTCGAAAATGACCGGCCCGACCATATGCCCGATGTGTGGCGATTTGTAGACGGTCGGGCCGCAGAGGTAGATGCCGACCTTGCCCGGGCGGACCGGCTCGAACAGCTCTTTTTTCTTCGTCAGGGTGTTGTAAACGCGAAGGCTCATCTTGATCGGCCGGATTCTAGGGAACTCATCGGCGCGAGCAACACAACGGCATGAGCGGCGATCGCTTCCCCGCGACCAATCTCGCCGCACCCTTCGTTGGTGCCCGCCTTGATATTGACGTCGCAGCCGACGGCGTTATGCAGAAATTCGCGCATTTGTGATTTGAAGGGCGCAAGTCGCGGGCGTTCCGCCATAACTGTGACATCACAATGAACTGCAACTAAAGCTGCCGATCGGAGGTGTTCACGGATCTTCTCAAGAAACGTGACGCTTGCAACTCCCCTGAACCGGGGATCGCTGTCCGGGAAGTGCTCGCCGATATCGCCGAGCCCAAGCGCGCCGAGCAACGCATCGGCGATCGCATGAATGACGACGTCGCCGTCGGAGTGCGCGATGGGACTGACATCGTTCGCGACGACGACCCCGCCGAGGACGAGCTGCCCCCCTGCTTTCAGGCGATGGATGTCGTAACCGTGACCGATGCGGGTTGGGGACATGACGTTTTCGGCTGGCTAAGCGATTCTCGCTACTCCGCCAGATCATACTCTTTAATCTTCCGATACAACGTCCTCTCGCCGATCTCCAGGATCTTGGCCGCCTGCTCCCGGTTGCCGTTCGTCAGCTTCAGCGTGTTGCGGATCAGTTCCTTCTCCGCCTGCCCGAGGCTGATGCCGACCAGGTTGTTGATCCCGCCGGCGAGCGAGACGTCTGCCGTGCGATTCGCCGGGCGGATCTCGGACGGGAGGCTTTCGGCGCCGAGGCGGTTGCCGGGGGAGAGGACGACCATGTTCTCGACGGCGTTTTTCAATTGCCGCACGTTGCCGGGCCAGGAGTAGCTCATCAGCGCCTGCTGCGCTTCCGGGGTCATGCCCTCCAGGTCCTTCGCGTAGCGCTCGGCGGCGCTTTGCATGAAGAAATGAATCAGCAGCGGGATGTCCTCACGCCGCTCGCGCAGCGGCGGGATCGTGATGGTGACGCCCTTGATGCGGAAGTAGAGGTCCTCGCGGAATTTTTTGTCCGCGACGAATTCATCCAGATCGCGATTCGTCGCGCTGATCAGGCGGACGTCGACGCGGATCGGCTCGTTCGAACCGAGACGGACGACTTCGCCATTTTCGAGCACGCGGAGGAGCTTGGCCTGCATCGATTGCGGCATGTCGCCGATCTCGTCCATGAACAGCGTGCCGCCGTCGGCGTGCTCGAAGCGACCTTCGCGCTCGGATTGCGCGCCGGTGAACGCGCCCCGGATGTGGCCGAAGAGCTCGTCTTCGAGAATGCTCTCACTCAGGCCGGCGCAATTGAGCGGAACGAGGCGCTGCTTGCGTCGACGAGAATTGTTGTGGATCGCGCGGGCGATGAGCTCCTTGCCGGTGCCGCTTTCACCCATGATGAGGACCGGGATGTCGCTGGCCGCCACCTGTCGCGCCGTCTGCACGACGCGCTGCATCGCCTGGCTCTTGCCGACGATGCCTTCGAACCCGGCCGACTCCATCACCTGCGCCTGGAGGACCTGGTTCTCCTTTTGCAGCGCCGCCTTCTCCGCCGCCCGATTCACCTGCGCGCGAAAATAGTCGAGATCGAGCGGCTTCTCGATGAAGTCGTACGCGCCTTCGTGCAGCGCCTGTTTGCAGGTCGGAATGTCGGCATGCGCGGTGACCAGCACGACCGGCGGCGGCGGCGTCTTCGCCAGCGCGACGCGCATCACATCGAGCCCCTCGCGCCGCCCTTCCATGACCAGATCGGTCACGACGACGTCGTATTCCTTCCGCCCGAGCTTCGCCTGCGCTTCGGCGAGGTTATAGGTGACGTCGCACTTATGCCCGAGACGGGTGAGGGCCTCGCACATGACCTGCGCGTGCTCGCGTTCATCGTCGACGACGAGGATGTTGGACTTTTTGATGTCGCTGTTGTTGTCGGCCATATTTTCGCTACGCAAGTTTAGTCGGACTTGCGTTGGAGTTCACTTCAGCGGCAGCGACAGCCAGAAGTCGGAGCCTTTGCCGACTTCGCTGCGGACGCCGATTCGGCCGCCGTGTTCTTCGGCGATTCGGCGGGCCATGGCCAGGCCGATGCCGGTGCCGTGCTTTTTCGTGGTGAAATAGGCGGTGAAGATGTGGTTCACCTGGCCCGGCGGGATGCCGGTGCCGGTGTCGATGACGTCGATGACGGCGTTCTTGCCCTGCACGGAGAGCGAGAGGATCAAATCGCCGCCGCCGTCCGGGATGGCTTGCAGGCCGTTGATGAGCAGGTTGAGGACCGCCTGCTTCAGCAAGCGCGGGTCGACATTGGCGACCACCGGCGCGGGGTGCTTTTTCAGGCGAAGCTGCGCGCGCTGAAACTGCGCCTGCGGGGCGAAGAAGTCGACCAGCTCTTCGAGCAGCGCGTTCAATTCCGTCGGCTTTCGATCGAGTTCAATCCGCCCGGCGTAGCGGAGGAAGTCGTCGAGGATCTCGCGCAGGCGGGTCGTCTCGCGACTCACCGTATCGAGCCGGCTGACGAGGCGCGAGTACGCGGGGTTGTTCGGATCGAGGTCTTCGCGCAGCAATTGGAGATTGAGTTGGACGGTCGAGAGCGGATTTTTGATTTCGTGCGCGAGGCCGCCGGTGAGCGAGCCGATCTCCGCCAATCGCTCCGCCTGCACCGCGCGTCGCTCGAGGATGGCGACGCGGCGGTAAAACCACGCGCCGACCGCCGCCGCGAAGAGCAGCATCAGGACGGAGCCGAGTAAGAAACCCCAGGCGAACATGGGGGGAGAAGTTAGTGGAAAGTGGGTGTGCGCGATAGAAGCGGTGGGAATCTGGTGATTGACGAAGAAGAAAGTGGGCCTTCGGCCCGACCGCTACGCAAAACCGCTACGCAAAGACCTTGTCAATCACCACTCATCAATCCCCAACGCGTTGCGCGCGCAGCGCTGGCGCGAATGAGTAATTTGCTTCTCGTGAAGCCGCGCAAATTACGCGGGCTTTACGGGTTGCGGGCTGGCGGCGGGCTTGACGCTTTGCGCGAGCCGCCGGACGTGTTGGGCGAGCAGCCCTTTCTCGCCTTGGATCTGCTCGTAATCGACGGCTTCGCCGTCCTTGAGCGAGCGGAATCCGTCGCCTTCGATGCTGGTGAAGTGGACGAAGACGTCCTTCCCCTCAGGGCTGATGATGAACCCGAAGCCCTTCTTCGAATCGAACCACTTGACGTTTCCCTGCGGCATGGCCGTACTCCCACAAAAATGCGCCGATCGCGCGCGCCCATTCCCTCGGGTGGCCGGCGACGCGGTTGAGGTGCCCCGAAGCGTCGTCAGCGCCGAGGCCTGACCCGTTGCGCCCCGCGGACGTGGTAGCTATATCAGATGCGTGCGTGTGCAACAAACATTTTTCGGTTTGTTGCGAGGAGGGCTTAGAGCGGCCGCGGGAAACCCTGAGGCCGCGCCATGGCGCGCGGGCAGGATTTTGCCGCACGGGTGGCGGCGCATCCGTGACAGCGACGCGCAACAGGCACTTCGGCCGCGTCCGCAAATCGTCGGTTGTGCGGTGTCGAACCCAAGCGCTATAGTCGGCGTGCTCGTGCCGCCGGCACAGTTGAGGACGCAGTTGCGACTGAACGGAGTTTTTTGTGACCGCCCAGCCGAACGGCAATCCTGCGCCCGCGCCCGCCCCCGCGACTTCAGCTTCACCGCCCCCTGGCGGCGTCCTCGTCGTCGAGGATAACTTCGGCGTCGCCAACGCCTTAACCACTGTGCTGCGCAAGGCCGGCTTCGTCGCGACCGCCTGTCACAGCGGGGCCGAGGCACTCGAGCACCTCCGCGTCAACAAGCCGCAGGCGGCCGTGCTGGACATCCACCTGCCGGACATCAATGGCTTGGTCCTCGCCCACAAGCTGCGCGACCGCCTTGGCGGCGACGTGCCGATCATCATCGTGAGCGGCGACACGTCGATGGAGACGATCAAGTCGCTTTCGCACGTCGGCGCGACCTACTTTTTCAGCAAACCGGTGAATCCGAACGTGCTGGTCGACCGGCTGAAAGAGCTTGTTCACGGCGGTGGCGACGAACGCGCCAGCGCACGAAAATGAGAACTTAGTAATCCGGCCGCGGCGGGTTGCCGCTCATTCCCCGACCGGACGGATCGCGCCCGACACGTACTTCGCCGCGAGTTCGACGTAGTGCGTCGTGAGCCAGCGCATGTACTCCAGCTCCGCGTCGCTGATCGGCCGAACGATTTTTCCTGGCACGCCCATCACGACCATTCCGTCCGGCACTTTCAATCCCGGCGGCACGACCGCGCCCGCCGCGATCAAACACTCGCGCCCGATCTGCGTGCGGCCCAACACCGTCGCGCCCATCCCGATCAGTGAACCGGATCCGACCGACATCCCGTGCACGATCGCGCCGTGGCCGATCGTGACGTCGTCGCCGATGACATTCGGCACGTCCGTATCGCAATGAACGCACGCGCCATCCTGCACATTGACCCGCCGGCCAATCGTGATCGGCGCGACGTCGCCGCGCACGACGGCGTTGAACCAGAAGCTTGCGCCTTCGCCGATCGTGACGTCGCCGGTGAGCGTAGCGTTGTGGGCGCGGAAGTAATTCTGGTTGGTGCGGGTGATGAGAGGCATGGATGCAGTTTACTCCTGCGCTGTTCTGGTCCCCTCTCCCTCGGGGAGAGGGAGTATGAGCTAGATGCTCCAGCCTTCGCGGTACTGGTAGCCGAGGAACTTGTCCGCCTCGGGCGCGTTCGTGAAGCGCATGTTCCTGGCGTCCCAGTCGAGCGGTTTTCCTGGCGCAGCGCGGAAGGCGGCGATGCCGAGCAGCGCGGTTTCGGCGAGGGGGCCGCCGTAGCGGAAGGGAGCGCCGGTGGCGGTTGGATCATTCGCGAGGCAGGCGTTGATCCATTCGGCCTGGTGGCCGGGGGTCGACGCGATGCGCGTCGTCGGGCGCTTGAAGTCCTTGAACTTTTCCTCCGGCTGCAGGCGGTGCTCGCCGTAGTTGGTGGCGAGCATGCCGGATTCGCCGATGAAGACGACCGCTTCGTTGCGCAGCGCTTCCGGCAGTTTCCACTGATCACGCATCGGCGGAATCTTTGGCGGGTCGTACCACGTCATCGTCACTTCCGGCTTGCCTTCGCCGCGCGAGGGGAATTCGTACGTCGCGATGTTCCACTCGGTGCAGACGTCGTCGCTCTGCGGCGCGCCTTCGGACGTGACGCGCGTCGGGTATTTCAGATCGAGCGCCCAGAAGGCGACGTCCATCAGGTGACAGCCGATGTCGCCGAGCATCGCGGCCCCGAACGCCCAGCGGCGACGCCAGTTATACGGATGAAAATCCGCCTCAAGCGGCCGCGGCGCGGCGGGGCCGAGCCAGAGATCATAATTGAACGTCGCGGGCGGCGTGATGATGGTCGGATTGTGCGCGCGATGCGTCCGCTCGTTCCAGATGTGCACTTCGCGCACCGGGCCGATCGCGTTCGCCTGGATCAGCTCAACCACGCGGCGGTAATTATCCATCCCGTGAATCTGAATGCCCATCTGCGTGACGAGCTTGGTCTGCTGCGCGAGATCGGTCAGCGCGCGAACCTCTTTGACGGTGTGACAGAGCGGCTTTTCGCAGTAAACATGTTTCCCCGCGCGCAGCGCCGCGCCGGCGATGACAGCATGCGTGTGATCCGGCGTGGCGACGAGAACGGCGTCGAGCTCCTTCATCTTCAGCATGTCGCGGAAATCGACGAAAATCTCCGCGGCGGGAAGCGCCCGCGCGGCGCGGACGAGGTGCCGGACATCGACATCGCACAGCGCCACGATGTTCACGTTCGCGAGCGGTTTGATCGTATCGATGTGATACCACCCCTGGTCCGCAACCCCGACGACGCCAAGCTTGAGTTTCCTCGCCTGCGTCGCGGGCGCCGTTGTCGCTTGCGCCTTCGCGTCCGCCGCCGCCGGCGCGGGCGCGGGCGCGGGCGCGGGTTTCACGTCCTCCCCTTGCACAGCGGTCGCTGCGACCAATGCACCGGTCGCAGCGCTGGTTTGCAAAAATCGTCGACGCGTGATGTCGTTCGGCAAAGCGAATCCTCCTGGAATGAATCGAGAAGTTGTACCCGATCACTGCACCAGATGTTGCACCGCGTCTCCCGCGCAAACGCGCGATACAATCCCCTCATGTCCCTTGGCGCCGCGAGCACATTCCCCGGCGACCGCGCCCCCGCTGCCGGCGCGGCGACCGTCCGCTGCTGCGAGGGATGCGGCTATGACCTCCGCGCGCTCGAGCGCCCGCGCTGTCCCGAATGTGGACTGGCCTTCGATCCGGATCACCTCCCGCCGGCGGATATCCCGTGGCTGCGGCGCGGCGACCGGATGCTCCGCGCCGACGCCACCGGCGGCAACGCCTTCGTCGCCTACTGGCGGACCGTCTGGCTGGTCCTCGCGCGGCCAAAAAAGTTCGGCGAAACCGTGTGGCAGGACGTCGCCGTCGATGCCGCCGAGACGACGAGCTTTCGCTGGATCACGATCGGCATCGCCGTCGGATCAGTCCTGGCGACGCTGCTGGCGATGATGATGCCGCAAATCCGATCGGCCCGGCTCGTCATGCTGCTCATGCTGATCGTGCCGACGGCCGCGTTCTTCTGGCTGGCGACTGCGCGGTTCGACATCATCCAGTTCGTCGCCATCTGGTTCGCGCAGGAGACGCGTTATCGCCGGCTGCACGACATGAGTTGCGCGGGACTGGCGCTGGCGCCGATCGTGCCGATGTTTCTCGTGGTCGGTCAGATCATGGGCTGGCCGGGCTATTGGATCGCCGCCCGCGCGTTCGGGCTGGTGTGGGTCGTGATCCTCGCGTGGTGGTACGGCTCGCTGCGCTACCAGATCCACGGCGGCCACTGCCGCACCGGCGACGCCATCCTGCACGCGCTGCTGCTGCCGTTCGCGTGGTGCATGATCGGCGTGCTGATCCTGGTGTTTACGCTCGGAATGCTGGGGTTCGTGCTGGGGATGATGCGGTGACGCTGCGGTCGCGCATGCACTAACCCGAAGTCACTTTCTTCAAGTCATCGAAGAACTGCGGGTACGTTTTGTTCACGCACTGCGCGTCCTTGATGACGACGCCGTGGATTTTGGTGCCGGCGAGGGCAAAGCTCATCGCCATGCGGTGGTCGTCGTAGGTGTCGACTTCCGCGCGCGTTGCCGCGCCGGGTTCCGGGGGGTTGATGATCAGGATGTCATCTTCAATCTCGACTTCCGCGCCGAATTTTTTCAGCTCGTTGCTGAGCGCGAGCAGGCGGTCGGTTTCTTTCACGCGCAAGGTATGCAGCCCGCGAATGACCGTCTCGCCGCGGGCGAAGAGCGCGACGACTGCGAGCGTCTGCGCGGTGTCCGGCATGTCGGCGAGGTTGATGTCGATGCCTTCGAGCGTCTCCGTGCCTTTGATCGTCAGAAAATCCTTGCCGAAGACGAGATCAGCGCCCATCTGATGCAGCACGTCGGCGAAACCGACGTCGCCCTGGAGGCTCGCCCGGCCGAGGCCTTCGATGGTGACCTTCGCGCCAGGGTGCAGCGCGGCCAGCGCGAGGAAATAGGTGGCGTTGCTCGCGTCCGGCTCGATGTCGTAGGTCGTCGGCGCGTATTTGCCTTGCGGGACGATGATCCTGGTCGGCTGCGCGGTTTTCGGGTCGCGGATGAGCTCCGGCGTGACGCCAAACGTGTCCATGAGCTGCATCGTCATCGCCACGTAGGGCCAGCTTGTCTGCGGGCCGTCGAGGTGGACGTGCACTTCGTTGCGCGCGTATGGGGCGATCATGAGGATCGCGGAGAGGTACTGGCTCGACACTTCGCTGCCGTAGCGAACGTGCCCGCCGGGCATGCCATGCGCTTCGACGTGGATGGGCGGGAAACCTTCGGCCTCGGGGGAATGGCCGACGCGGACACCGAGATTTTTCAGCATGCCGGTGAGCGCGCCGATCGGTCGCTGGCGCATGCGGGCGATGCCGTCGAGGATGAATGTTCCATCTCCGAGCGCGCACAGCGCGGTGAGGAAGCGGATCGTCGTGCCGCTGTTGCCGCAAAAAATTTCCGCCTCGCGGCGATCGATGTGCCCGCCGCGGCCGCTGACGCGAACGGTGCGCGCGTCGTGATCGATGACGAGATGAAAGCCGAGTTTCATCAACCCCTCGAGCATCACGTGCGTATCGTCGGCGAAGAGGACGTTCGACAGGTCACACGTGCCGTCCGCGAGCGCGGCGAGGACGAGGGCGCGGTTGGTGAGGCTCTTGGAACCGGGCGGCGAGAACGTCGCGGTGAAGGGTTTGTCGAGGGTGTCAATCCGAATGTCCGGCATGTCGGCGATGAAAATACGGCGGCTCGCGACAGTTTACAAACGCGCGCATTTCCTTAGTTTCGCCACGTGATGGAACGTCGCGCCGCGACCAACGGAGTGGTCTATTACGTCTCGCCGCTGCTCGAGCGGCTCGGCGTGCGGCACGCGTTCAGCACTCGCCTGGGCGGCAAATCGCCGCCGCCATTCGATTCGCTCAATCTGGGGAATCCGAGCGGCTGCGCGGAGCAGGACGACTACGGGCGGATCTACGAGAACTACGATCTTCTCCAACACGCGATCGGCGTCGGCGGGCGTACGCGCTGCTGGGTGCACCAGGTGCACGGCGGGACGGTCGTCGAGGTGAACGGAGCATTCGAGTGCGGCGTCAAAGCGGATGCGATGGTGACGGAGGATGTGACGAAGATTCTTGCGGTGCGCGTGGCGGATTGCGTGCCGGTGCTGCTGGCGACGGAGGATGGGATGCGCGTCGCGGCGGTTCACGCGGGTTGGAGGGGCGTGATCGCATCGATCGTGCAGATAGCGGTGGACCGATTGAAAACGCGTGAGAGAACCAACGTCGTCGCCGCGATTGGGCCGGCGATTTCGTACGAGGCGTTCGAAGTCGGGATGGAAGTGATTGAACAATTCCATCAGCAATTCGGTTCCGACGCGCCGGTGAGAGAGCGCGACGACGGGAAAGGGCACGTCGATCTTCGCGCCGCGATCACCCTTCAGTTGCTCGCCGCGGGTTTGACTGCGGAAAACATCGACCTCTCCGACCGCTGCACGTTTCGCGACTTCGGCGAGTTCTTTTCGCACCGTCGCGAGCGCGGCGTCACCGGACGGATGGCTGCATTAATCTCACCAGCGGGCAGTGCCGGCTGAGGCGCAGATCGCGGCAACCGAACGCGCGCGGCTCCGGCAGCCCGCGGCGGATCGAGTCGATCGTGAAGTGCGTCTGCGGCTTCAAATCATCCGGCAACTCATCGCACGGGGGCGCCGGCTCGCACAAACCCTCCATCAGCATCTGCACCTGCGCAGCCGAGACGAGCGGCACGTTCATGACTGCTTCCGTGACGCGCGCCAATACGCGATGAAACGCGACCGGCATCGCGAAGATGCGCGGGCGACGGCCGATCGCGATGCCGACGCGCGTGACCACCTCGCGCATCGTCAGTGTCTCGGGGCCGAGCACCGAAACCGTTTGATCGACAAGCCGATCGTCGACCAGCGCGGCGAAGAGAATCTGCGCCAGGTCCTGCGCCGCCGTCGGGCGCAGCGGCGGCTGATGAAAACCGACGGTCGCGAAGAGCGGCAGCGTGTGCAACGCGTGTGAGAGGTGATCGAGCAGATGGTCGCCGCGACCGTAGATCACGCCGGATTTAAGAATCGTGAATTTCAGGCCGGATTCCCGGACAATTTCCTCGGCGGCGAATTTGGATTCGTGGTACGGCGAGCCGCAATGCGGGCGGGCGCGGAGGAAGGAGAGCAGCGCGATTCTTTCAACGCCGGCGCGACGGGCGGCGTCGATCACGTTGCGCGTGCCATCGACATGAACGCGCTGATACGTTTGTTCGCCGAGCTCGCGGTTGATGCCTGCGAGATGGGCGACGGCGTCGCAACCGGTGAACGCACGCGTCAGCGCATCCACGTCGCCGACGTCGCCGCCCGTCCGTCGTGACAGCAGCACCGGCTCGTGCCCTCGCTCGCGCAAGAACTCCGCAAAATGCCGGCCGACGAATCCGGTGCCGCCGGTGATGGCGATGCGTTTGCGGGTCATGAGAAACTCCCGAGGTTGTGAAAGAGCGCGTACGCGAACGTGACAGAAAAATAGGTCCAGACGCCGGTGAAGACGAGGTGGACGATCGTCTCGAATCGTCGGCCGCGCCAGAGGCTGCGGTCGTAGACGAACCACTGCGTGAGCAGGCGGACGAACCAGAAGATCGCCAGGGCAGCGAGCACCGCCCGCGCCAGACGCGTCGGCTCGAGCAGATCGCGCGTGAAGAAGAGCACGAGGACCGCGAACATCGTGAGGATCACGCAGATGAAACCGGCGTGCACCTGGAAGATCTGGCGGTTGACGAGCGACAGCGACGCCAGCTCGGTCTTCCAGTTGAATCGCCGCGGCACGTAAAAATTGAGTGCGACCAGGGCGATCAGCAACACGCCGACGATGCGAAGGTGAAGCTCGGGGTTCAGCAGCATCATAAAATCCTCCTGAGGATGAAGACGGCGACGAAGGGGGTGATCTGAAGCTCGCGTTCGACTGTCAGCCCCGCGGCAGCGGCGCACTCGCGCCATTCGCGGCGGCTGAAGAAGTGAAAGAATCCGGGACCGAAGGCGAGGAAATTGGCGGCATCGCGCAGGTGCTCGGCGAGGATGATTTCTCCGCCGGGCGCGAGAGCGCGGCGAAGTTCAGTGAGGAACGCGACGCGGGACTCGCGTGCGCGAAGCTCGTGCGCGCTGAGCAGCAGCATCGCCGCGTCGATGGAACCGTCGGCGAGGGGGAGATGGCGGAAATCGGCGCTTTCCGGCGGGATTTCGTTGCTTGCCAGCCGGCGGGCGCGAAGGATCGATCGCTCGGTCATCTCGCCCGAGTTGAAGAAATCGAGCACCCGCCCCGCCGACCCCGGGAACAGTCGCCGCAGCGCGGGCGTCGATTCGTCGAGGCCGGCGTGGAGGTTCACCCAGTTCTTCGGCGCAAAACCGAGCGCGGATTCGATCCACGTCCACCGCCGCAGCGGCGAGCGGTCGTAGACGACGTGCGACACGACCAGCGACGCGATGAGCCAGAACATTGCGACCGCAGCGCCGGCCGTCGCGATCCCGCGGGCCACGCCGGTCAGTGGAAGCGTCAGCGCGACAATCGTCGCGAGCATCCCGATCACGTACGACGGCCAGTTGAAGCGCGCGATCTGCATGACGCCCTGGAACGGGCTCATACTTAGGCGATGGCGGACGCCGCGCTGCCAGCGGTAGTCGATGTCGTGAACATAAAACGCGCTGGCGAGGATCGGCTTTGCGCCGCGGAATCGATCGTCGTTCAGGAATGACAGCGTGCGCACGTCCACATTCACCAGCCGCGGCGACCAGTTTTCGCGGATGCCTTTGATGGCGACGATCGAGTGCGTCTGCGGCTCGTAATCGAACGTGTACGGCAGCGGGCCGGCGAATTTTCGGGCGTCGTGGAGTGTGCGGAACGGCGAGGACGGCGGCAGTTCCGCGACAGCCGCGAGATCGGCGGTGACATCGACATCGGCTTCGCCGCCGGGCGTGCGGATGGTGACGGCGAGCGATTCGTCCGTCGCGGCGAGCGTCGCATCGCATTTGCGGTAGTTGTAGTGCGTGAGCAGGTTGCCGCCGGCGACCATGAGCGAGCGGTCGGCGTCGCTGCGCAGGATACGCAGGCCGCGCAGCGTTCGGCCGCTGAGCGTTTTGAATTTTGCGAAGAGGCGATAGCCGGTGAGGAAAAAGTCCTGGCCGAGGCGGTGCGGGAAGAACGTCGGTCGCAGGCCGCGGGTTTGAACCATCGCGACGGCGAGAAAACCGTAGCCGTCGTAGGTGTCCAGCGTCAGCCCGGGCGGGAGGAGAGGCTCGAGAATTTTCTCCGGCAACGCGTAGGTCAGCACGAGCGAATGGTCGAAGTGCGCGACGACTGGAATCGGATGGCGGCGAAGACGATAGAGCGGATTCCATCGTGGTTTATCAGTCAAAGAGGCCGAAATCCACGCAATCGACAGAAGCAGCAAATTCGCCGGCACGAGCATCGCCGGCCAGAGCAGGTGGCCGCGGGCGAACGTCAGCTCGGTCGCGTTCATCGCGAGCAGCGCAACGGTTTGCACCAGCGCGCACGTGCGCGCGCGGACGCCGCTGAGGATCCAGATCGCGATGAGCACTTCAGCGACGCCGATGGCGATGAGAACGCGCTCGCCGGTTGTTCCATCAAATCCCGGCACCGACTGCACGATCCGCAGATGGCGCGGCTCGGCATGTAAAAGCTTGTTCACCAGGCCGTGATAGAGCCAGACCGATGCGACGATCGCCGCGAGCACGCGAGCGACGACCGCTCGATTGATCCGACGAGGACGAAGCGCGATGGTCGTCATGTTCACACCATCACCGCGGCCGCGCCGTAGCAGAGGACGAAGAACGCAAAGACGACGGTCAGCCCGTGATAGCCGAGCTTCAGCGACGTCTTCGTCAGGTGCGGCGTCGCGTCGAAGAGGAAGAATCCGATGAACAGCCGGATCGCCCAGAACGTCGCGATGAAGCCGCACACCGCGCGGGCGAGCGGCTCGCCGGACGCGAGCGGCACGGAGAACGCGAGCGAGACGACGCCGAAGCCGACGATCGTCAGCAGCACGAATGCGCCGTGCGTCCAGATGATGTGCCGCGTCAAGGCGCACAGCGGCGAGAGGTTTTTTCGCCAGTCGAGGACCAGCGTCATCGCCAGCCCGGCGGAGGTGATCGCCAGGTGCAGCAGACCGGCGATGATGAGGGAGATCTCGAGGGTTTTCGTGGTCATGACAAACCTCCGATCGCGGTGAGGAACGGGAGAACGACGTTGTTCACGAATTTTTCGTGGAACAGCAGCGGCAGCGGCGCGAGGGTGAAGATCGCGGTGTAGACGCGGCCGAGCGCGGCGTGGCGGGCGAAGGTCCGCCGCATCGTGCGCGTGCGCTCGATCAGCAGGCCGGTGAACTGGATGAGGAAGTAGAGCGTCGGCAGGCCGTAGCCGCCGCGGGCGGGGGCGGAGATGACGAGGTCGTGGATCGCGCCGGAGGCGGCGAAGACGGCGGCGGTGGCGGCGGTGACGCCTGCGGTGCGGCGCAGCGGGCCGAAGAGGTAGTCGTGCGCCAGCGTGCGGAAGCCGGTGTTCCAGCGGCGGCCCCAGAGGTCGGCGAGGGATTTCGCGCGAGACGGGGTTCGCATGAGCGGCGGTGCATTCACGCCGATCTTTTGCCAGGCAAGTGACAGGAGATCGAGAAGGCCGAAGTGGAGGAGCAGCACGAGGCCGATCATGGCGGTCCAGCCGGCGGCGAGAGGATGCGCAGGGAAGAAGAATCGCGCGACGAGCCAGATGAGAGCGGCGCCGGCGATCGCACGGGCGGCGGAAGTCAGCCATTCGCTTGTGTGCGGTGCGCGGACGGGGGGACCGAGGAAGAAACTTTCGGCGTCCATGCCGGGATAGGCGAATAAGAATCCGGCCCGCCGCGCGGCCGTTCCTCCGAATCGGTAGGGCCACCAGGTCGCCCACTTGCAGGCGGCGAAAACCGCGATCGCGATCAGCCACATCCACGCCCACGCGGGGAGGTGTGATCCGACGACGAGCGCGATGGCGGTCCACGCGGCGGGTGGGGACCAGCGACCGGCGGGGTCGTCGTGTCGCTCGCGCGGCGCCAAGATCCGTGCGCCGCGGGTTAAAACCAGCGGCTTAGCCGCCAAGATCTCGCCGATGTTGTCTGTTGTTTCTGTCATGACAGAAATCCATTGGCAAAAAAGAGACCGAACTTCGGACCGTCAGCTCACCCCGAACATCTTCGCGACCTTGTCGCCGAGCTTGCAGAAACGGATGACGGCGGGCGTCGACATTTTTCGGGTCTGCTCGTACCACGTGGTCATCAGCTCGAAGAATCCGAGCATGTCGGCCAGCCGCTCGCGCACGTGCGGGTCGGCCCCGGCTCCCGCGCCGCCTTTTTTCGCTTCGGCGTTGAGCTCGCGGAGCAGTTGCAGGGTGGGGTCGGTTTCGCGCTTTTTTCGCTCGTCCATGATGACGCGGAACATTTCCCAGACGTCCTTCATCGACTCGAAATGATCGCGCCGATCGCCCATGACGTGGGCGATGCGGACGATGCCCCAGTTCTGCAATTCCTTGAGGCTGGTCGAGACGTTGGAGCGCGCGACGCCGAGCGTGTCGGCGATTTCCTCGGCGTTCATCGGCCGCGGCGCAAGGTAGAGCAGCGCGTGGATCTGGCCGACCGTGCGGTTGATCCCCCACCGCTGGCCCATCTCGCCCCAGTGAAGGACGAATTTTTGCATGAGGGGAGTGAGTTCCACGGCCTGTACTCCTAGTTCTGTCTTAACAGAAATTACAGTACGGATGGCGGACAGTCAAGCGGAAATTCGACAGCGGGAGTGACTTCGCAGGCCGCGACGGATTGCCGCGGCGAGGTCTTCAGCCTGGTCCCACGTCGCCGTGTAGGCCAGAACGACTGCTTCGCCGCCGTGGAGCATGATCTCGACCGTCGGCGGGTGCGTGACCGCGTAGACATCCCCGACGGAGCGGGCGGGCCACGCGGAGGCGGACTGGCCGAGCGGCCAGCACGATTTGCACGAGAGCTCCGACCGCCCCACTTCGATCGTCGTGCGCGTGACGCAGGCATCCGCGCCGGAGAGCAGGATGAACGCGGCGAGCACCGCGCCGATGATGAGCGACTCGCGCGACGTGCCGGACGCCATGCTCCAGAGAAGGATCATCGCCAGCGCGACCACGAGATGTGGCCAACGATGCGAAACGTACGCGGCGAAGGACAA
>JAXDMN010000326.1:0-3600 GCA_034666045.1 Phycisphaerales bacterium
CGCGCCGATCACGATGTCGGATGATTCGCTCGGTGGCGGGGTGTTTGTCTGTCCGGGCGATCTCGAAGGCGCGCTTCGCTCCTATGCGATGAACATCTGGGCGAGCGGCGTCGTCAGCCCGGCCGTCGAAGCGGCGCAGACGACCACGCCGCCGAAGGGAAAGCTCTTCAGCCTCGGCGTCGGCGACAGCTCGAACATGATCCTGCTCGCCGAGGCGTACAGCTCGTATGATGCGCCGGAAGAGGGCGAGCCGAAGGTCGGCTACAGCACGCACGCGGTCATCGGATTCATCGGCCCGCATCCGGGCGAGCGATTCATCTCCAAAGGCGAACCCGACCCCGGCAACGCGCGTTTCGGCCCGACCGATTCGCAGGTCTGCTGGTTCCGCCATCGCAAGAAGCCGGACCGATACGCGTTGATCACCGAGGCACGAGGTCGAGCCAACTTTGGCTTCGCGGACGGCCATGTTGAGATGCTCGCCCACACCGACGTAGCGGACCCGGCCACCGGCAAGAGCACGTTTCGCGCGATGTGGTCGCCGATCGACCGTGAGATCGACTAAATTTGACACATCATTTGCCCGCCGCCGCGCCTGCCCGTCGGCGACTTGCCCTCACAACGCCGGGCGGTTATCCCGGTACATTCTGTAGCCCAGATTTCAGCCCATTAGCCCTTTAGATGCGGAGACAGATGATGCGCGTCGCGGTCCGTACCGGCGTGTCGGTGATGTTCGGCCTCCTGTTTTGCGTCGGCGCGGTCGCGCGCGGGGCAGATGAAGCCAAGCCCAACCTCGGCGCCAAGCCGCCGGAAGGCGCGGTCATCCTCTTTGATGGCAAGGACGTCTCGAAGTGGGTCACGCGCAAGGGCGGCCAGCCCGCGCCGTGGAAGATCGTCGACGGCGCGATGGTCGCCGGCGGCGGTGACATCGACACGAAAGAGCAGTTCCGTGATTTCGACCTGCACGCCGAATGGCGCACCCCGGAACCCAAGCCGGATCAGAAGGGCCAGGCGCGCGGCAACAGCGGTGTCTACCTGCTCGGGACGTACGAGATCCAGATCCTCGAATCCTACGGGCTCGAGCCGCTCATCGACGGCGCCGGATCGATCTACAGCCAGAAGCCCGCGTCCGTGAACGCCGCGCTGCCGCCAATGGAGTGGCAGAGCTACGACATCACCTTCCGCGGCCCGCGCTTCGACGCGGCCGGCAAGAAGACGGAGAAGGCGCGCGTTTCCGTCGTCTGGAACGGCAAGAAGGTCCAGGACAACGTCGAGATCGACGGCCCCACGCGCGCCGGCAACACCGAGGAAACCGCGACGGGTCCGATCCGCTTGCAGGATCACGGCCACGCGGTTCAATTCCGCAATATCTGGCTCGTCCCCGGGAAGGATTCGAAGGAAGTCGCCGGCGCGCAGTCCAACGCCGTCGCGATCTTCAACGGCAAAGACCTCACCGGCTGGAAGCAGGCCGGGCCCGGGCATTTCGATGTGAAGGACGGCGAACTGCAATCCGTCGACGGCATGGGCCTGCTCTGGAACGAGCGCGAGATGCCCGAAAAATTCACCCTCGTCATGGAGTTCAAGACCAGCCGCAAGGAGGACAACTCCGGCGTGTTCGTTCGCTTCCCGGATCCCGGGAACGATCCGTGGGTCGCGGTCAAGCAGGGTTACGAGGTCCAGATCTGCGAGGGGAACGAGAAGCAGTTCACCGGATCGATCTACAACCTGAAGAAGCGCGAGGACAATCCCGCCAACGCCGCCAAGCCGCCGGGCGAGTGGAACGACTACGAGATCAGCCTGGACGGCCAGAAGATCACCGTCCGCCTGAACGGCCGCAAGGTCAACGAATACACCGGCGACCGCACGACCCCGCGCGGCTTCATCGGGCTGCAGAACCACGACCCCAAGTCGAAGGTCTCCTTCCGCAACATCCGCCTCATCGACAACACCGACGGCAAGCCCCCCGCGGCCAAGCCCGCCGCTTCAGCGGCTGGCGCCGCGACGTCACAAGCTGCAATCGAACTGCCCGCCCCCAAGCCCATCGACAACGCCCGCAACGCGGGTCTCGTCGCCCGCTATTTCAAGGACGTCAAAAACTTCGCCGACCTCGAAAAAGCCAAGCAAAAGCCCCCATTCCTCTCGCGCATCGACGAAAAACTCAACTTCCGCTCCAGCAAGGGCCAGTTCTACAAAACCAAGCTCGCCACCGATTTCGCCGCCACCTGGACCGGCTATCTCCGCATCAAGAAAGCCGGCCCCGCGACGTTGTCGATCCGCTCGGACGACGACGCGAAACTCTTCATCGGCGACAAGCTCGTGATCAACAACAAGGTCACCGGCGACAGTGTGATGAAGGACAAGACGCAGGACATCGTCTTCGCCGCGGGCGATTACCCGATCCGCATCGAGTACTACAACATCGGCGGGCCGGGCGGATTCCAGCTCGCGCTGAAGAACGACGAAGGAAAATTCCCTGCGATCAACGAAGCACACTTCGTCCACGACGCCGAGCAGGCCAAGGTCGACTGGGACCAGGCGGCGTGGAACAAGGCGACCTGGTCCTACCGCGAGTGGGCCCAGAAATACGGCCAAAATTACGACAAGATGGACTACGGCCCGTTCCTCGCCTCGACGATCGAAGTCAGCGAGAAGAACCACGCGCTCAAGGGCTACGCGATCCATCTCGGCAAGGAGCAGGAAGCGACGATCGTCTTCGACACCGACCTTTGCCGCTTCGCCGGCGGATGGACGGGCGGATTTCTGGAGCTGACCGGCGTCGCCTTCGACGGCGCGCACGGCACGAATCCGAAACCGGACGGCGAGTTCGTCTTCACCGCACCGCAGCTCCCTGGCGCGCTCGCCGGCGACTACAGCGACAAACTCGCGAAGGACCCGCGCCCGCGCCCGTACGGGCCGCTCCCGCGCGAGTGGGCGAAGTACAAGGGCCTGCACCTCAACGGCGACCGCGTCGTGCTCCATTACACCGTCGGCGACGTCGACGTGTACGACGCGCCGTGGGCGAAGAGCGAGGGCGAGAGCGTCGTCATCACGCGCTCGATTAAGCTGTCCAAGTCCGACCAGCCGCTCACGCTCCTGCTCGACAAGCCTGCGGACGACAACCCGATCCAGATCAGCACGACGTCGAAGGACGTGCAAGTCAAGCAGCAGGGCGGCTACCGCTACCTCGTCTTCCCGCCGCGCGCCGAAGCGACCACGTACGGGATCGCGATCAACCGCGGCGCCTACGCCGCGCAAGCCGTCGCCGAGAACGTCGACGACCTCCTCAAACCTGGTGCCGGGCGCTGGACCAAGCCTGTCATCACTAAGGGCGAGGTGAGCAAGTCGACGACGCAGCCGTACGTGCTCGACACGATCACCGTGCCCGAGGAGAACCCGTACCAGTCGTGGATGCGTTTCGGCGGGCTCGATTTCTTCGCCGACGGCCGCGCGGCGCTGTCGACGTGGTCGGGCGACGTCTGGGTCGTCTCCGGCATCGACGACAAGCTCGACCACCTCACCTGGACGCGCTTCGCGACCGGCCTGTATCACCCGATGGGACTGCGGATCGTCGACGACACCGTCTACGTCCGCGGCCGGGACCAA
>JAXDMN010000327.1:0-3303 GCA_034666045.1 Phycisphaerales bacterium
GTCCCGACGACGTCGTTCGAACTCCCCTGATGGGCTACTCCGCGAACGGAGGACGCTCGGATAGAAGCGTGTGCCCCGGCCGCCAGCGATCATTGACAGGCAACGGAGCTTCATAGAAGGATGACAAACCGCCTATGGCGCAGCGCGCACGGTTTAATCCCGACCCGTATAAGTTCTTTGTTCTTTACTCTTTGCAACAACCAACAAAGAACAACCAACCTTCACCCAACGGCGCGCAAGCGCTCCCTGAAGTCCGGGCGGTCGGCGAGGCTTTCGGGGTGGGTGCCGGCGGGATCGATCACCTCCATCTCCTCCAGCATGTGGTCGGCGAAGACGACGATGTAACGGTCCCAGCGCGCGCGAAGGTTGATGTAGACGGCTTCGCCGGCGTCGGCGTCGGACATCGTCTGGATGCCTGCCTGCCGCAGACGCGCTCGGGCGGCGTGGTAACGGCGACGCCAGCGGTCGATCGCCTCCGCGGTCGGCTCGCCCTGCGGAAGTCCGCCCGGCAGAAAGACGATCGCCAGCTCCGCCACCGTTCGCATCGCGGCGCTCCAGACCTGCGTGACGGCGGCGGATTCCTTCAGCCATGCGTATCGCTGGTCGTCGAGCGCGCTCTTGATGAGCGTGATCAGTTCGAGCGTGACCAGCGCCGCGCGCGAGAGCGCGTAATGCGGCTCGCGGAAGCGGAAGTAGAGGATGATCGGGTAGAAGTGATGGGCTTCGTAGATCGTCGCCGCCTCCGCGCCCATCTCGACCAGGTGCGAGTAGCCGTGGTTAAACTCCCCGCCGCTGCCGAGGCCCGCGAGCACCTCAACGGCGTCGCCGGTGTCGTTGGTCGCGTGATGCAGCTTTGAGACGTAGGTGTTGCGTTCCTGCAGCGCGGTGTAAACCTCGAGGAAGTACGTGACCGTCAGCGTGAGCACCGAGATGCCGATGACGGAGAGGAATGTGTAGAAGAGCCGGTAGAACGGCGTCTTGGGCGAGATGTCACTGGCGCCCACGGTCGTGAGCGTATCGCCGGCGACGTAAAGCGCGGTCGAGAACTGCGTCGGCGTCGGGCCCTGGTTTGCCTGGACGCCGGTGCCCAGCGCCGGATAGATCACCATCGCACCGGCCCACATCAGCAGGAAGATCCACCCGAACACGACGAGCACGAGGATGGTCGGTCCGCAGAATGAAAGTAGCCCGTCGCGGTAGCGCGGGAAAGGCCTCGCGACCGCACGGAAGACATACCACGTCCAGCAAGCGACTCGTCGGCTGATGACGCCGTTCCCCATCCGCGCGTAGAGGACGGTCAGAAAAACGTCCGCCAAGACGAGCCCAAAGAGCAGCCCGCCGAGGATCATCCAGAGCCAACGCATGATTTCATTGTCCCGGCCCCTGCCCTCGCCGCGCAAAACGACAGCAGCCGTTGCAATTCCTTGCAACGGCTGTGCCGGATTCATCAATATGTCGGGAGAAAATCAGGCGGGCAACTCGAACACCTCGGCGACTTCGTCTTCCTGCTCCTGGCTCATTTGCCACAAGGCGTGCAGCGAGCCGAAGCCGACGTAGAAATAGCCGCCGGTGAAGATCAGCAGGAACGGAACGCTCGCCCAGCCGGACTTATCGCTGCCGGGGAGGATGCCGCACTGGTACCAGAAGCTGATCCACAGGCACGACGCCATGTAGCATCCGAAGGCGATCTCGATGATCGGCATCATCAGCCGCTTCATGGTGAACATGCTCTCGCGCTTCATGCGTGCGCGGCCCTGGCCGGTGACGCCGTACTTCGGCGTGCGGACGAACTCACTGGTCTTCTTGGTGAACGCGCTCCAGATCGCCTCGAAGACCGCCTTGGCGTTGTTGATGCTCACGCCAACGCCCAGCGCCATCAGCACCGGCATGTACATGAGCGACTTCCACCCGGCCTGCTTGCCGAACAGCTCGCGCTGCCCGAAAGCGAAGAACGTGCCGGCCGAGCAGGTGGCGAGGATGAAGAGGCTGAGGCTGAAGATGTACTGGCTCCAGGTCTGCGCCTTGAACGGGCTGAAGTAGTTGAAGAAGGTCGGGTACATCAGCAGCGTGAGCAGCACCATCATCGGGTAGACGATGGTGTTGGTCAGGTGGAAGAACGCTTCCCACTTCACCGTCTTGGGCAGGTGCGAGCGCAGGATGCGCGGCAGCAGCTTGATGCCGGTCTGCATCGAGCCCTTGGTCCAGCGATGCGCCTGCTGCTTGAACGCGATCATCTCCGGCGGCAACTCCGCCGGGGCGCAAAATTGCGGGAGGTAGACGAACTGCCAACCCTTGAGCTGGCAGCGATAGCTGAGGTCGAGGTCTTCCGTGAGCGTGTCGTGCTGCCAGCCGCCGCCGTCTTCGATGGTCGTGCGGCGCCAGACGCCGGCGGTGCCGTTGAAGTGCATGAATCGGCCGGAGCGATTGCGCGCGGTGTGCTCGATGACAAAGTGCCCGTCGAGGAAGATCGCCTGCGCGCGCGTCAGCAGCGACGCCTCGCGGTTGAGGTGGTCCCAGCGGACCTGGACCATCCCGACCTTCTCTTCGGTGAAGTAGTTGATCGTGTTGTAGAGGATGTCCTTGGGCGGAATGAAGTCGGCGTCGAAGATCGCGATGAACTCGCCGGTAGCGGTCTTCGATCCCTCCGCGAGCGCGCCGGCCTTGTAGCCCTGGCGGTTGTTGCGGTGGAGATAACGGATGGGGAAGCCCTTGGCGGCGAAATCTTCGCACGCCTTGCGGGCGATGTCGGCCGAGTGGTCGGTGCTGTCGTCAAGCACCTGGATCTCAAACTTATCGAGCGGGTAATCGATCGCGCAGCTCGCGCGGATGATCCGCTCGGCGACCAGGTCCTCGTTGTACATCGGAAGCTGCACGGTCACGCGCGGCAGCTCGGCGAACTTCTCCTTGGGGAGATAGCCGTCGTGACGGTGCTTGAGGTAGAGGTAGACCAGCACGTAGCGGTGGAAGCCGTAAAAGGCGACCAACGCGAGGATCACCACGTAGGACGCGACAAGAACGTGACTGAAGAAATGCTCCCACATACCGGGTTGTTCTCACCGTTGGTGCGTGGCGTGAATTATGCCAAGCAGGTCAATTGATAGGCGGGCAGCAAGCCGATCAGACGCCAGCGGTCTGCACGGCGGCGGCGGCCGCTCCATCCCTTTTCTTACTTCGTACGGCGGGCGGCATTGTAGAGACCGCCCGTCGCGGCTGTCAAACAATCGATTGCCCCGTCACGACTTAGGCGCGGCCGGGCGACGCATTTCGCTGTCGATCGAGCGCCGTCGCCCCTGTTAAGAGACA
>JAXDMN010000328.1:0-18729 GCA_034666045.1 Phycisphaerales bacterium
GGCGTCTCGCCCGAGAATTTTAAACAAGCGCTCGGGCGAGACGCCCAAGCCACGAAATTCACAAGGCCATCGTCGTGCGGATACGGATGCCCGCGGTGCTGGACGAAACCTTCTGCGTACGGCACGCCGATTTCCTTCCCGCGCGCCGCTCCAGTGCGCTTCATCGCGTCGATGTACTCGTCCATCCCGTGATGCGCCCGCAGCCACTCGCGCTGGCTCGCGTGGCATGCGAGCATCTTCGCCTTCTGCTCAATCTGGGCGGCGATGTCGATGATCGTCGTCGGCTTCACCGGATGCCCGAGCGGATCGACGCCCTCGACCGGGTCGCAGTAATACAGGTAAGGCACGTGCGAATCAGGATGCCGCGGAACGTTGGAAATATTCGGCGCGCCGTAGATAAAACTCGCTGCCCGCGCGAGTTTGCTCGCCTCTTCGTGGTCCATCATGTAATCGCGCGGCGCGTGCGTGAAGACCAGCGAGGGCGCGACCCGGCGAAAAAGGTCGACGGTCTTCTGGATCGCCGGCTTGTCGTAAACGACCATCCCGTCGCGCTCGTCGATGCAGTGATAGGTCGCGCCGAGCAATTTCGCGGCGGCGGCGGCTTCCTGGGTTCTTACAGCGGCGATGTCCCAGCGATTGCGATCCATCGTCCCGCAATCGCCCGGCGTGGCGGTGGCGATGTGGACTTCCCAACCGGCCGCTCTGAGGCGGATGAGCGTGCCCGCGCAGAGGATTTCCGCGTCGTCCGGATGGGCCAAAAAACTGAGGGCGACCTGTCGCAAAGTGGCCGGCATATTATCGACTCCGCTTCCAACGTCACAGGGACCGCCCGAAGGACATATAATCGCCGGTGAAGAGGACCGCGCGCTGAACCGAAGCCATGATTCGCTTTCCCTGTCATTGCGGCCAGGTGTATGAGGTCCCCGAAGACCAGGCGGGCAATGGTTTCCAATGCACGCGGTGCGGTCGGCTCGTCGACGTGCCGATGCTCAGCGACTTGAAGAACCTTGCCGCCGACGGCACCTACGGGCTGGACGACAAAATCACCGATCCGCACGCCGCGGGCGTCCTGGAAGACATGATTCTCGCCTTCACGAGCGACAAGCTTGACGTCTACGGCAACGAAAAGGACCTGCGCAACACCGAGGCGGATTTCTCTGCGCTCGGCGGCCCGGAAACGCTCGAACCGGCCGACGACGGCGGCGCCGAAGGCGAAGACCCAGAACACGCCGGCATCCACGCCGGCGCGCCCAAGTACGATCCGGTCACCGGCGAGCTGATTCGCCCGCTCGATGTTCGCGCTACGCACCGCCCGACCGAGGCGGAGGCGGCCGTCCCCGTCGCCAAGGCGATGATCGCCTACGCGCGCCGCCGCCAAGAGGACAAGGCGTTCAGCGCATCGCAGATCCTCCCGGACATGTTCCGCGCGACGAACATGGTCGTGGTGTTCGCCATCTTTCTCGTCCACGTGTTTCTTCAGCTCATGCTGATCCCGGTGATGGTCGGGCTGTTCCTGCTCGTGCCGGCGATGATGATCGTGGCCGGGCTGATCGCGGCGCACTACGCGGTGGTGGTGAACGACATCGCGACCGAGGACAAGGACGAGCTGCCGCGCCCGCTGCGCGATTTCGGCTGGCATGACGACCTGTGGGGACCCTTCGTGCATTTCTCGATGGCCGCGTTCATCGCGTACGGCCCGCTGATCGCGATCAACTGGCTGCCGGCGAAGGGCGTGTTGCTCATCGCCTATTCGGCGGCGGTCATCTTCTGGGGCACATTGATCTTCCCGGCGTTGTTCCTGACGACGACGACGAGCGGGCACTGGGTGAACCTCGCCCCGGATCGGGTGCTGCGCGTCATCCGCAACCTGGGCGTGAAATACGTCCTGTGCGTGGTCCTGTGGGCGATGGCGCTGGTGTCGTACGCGATCGGCATCGGCGGGACGATGTTCGCGCTGGTGGCGCTGTTCTCGATGCCCGGGACGATGCCGGGCAATCCGTGGGTGGCGACGGCGATCACCTACCCGCTGCTGCTGGTGGGGATTTTTATGACGCACCTGTTCTGCTGGTACCTCGGGTTGCAATACCGCACGTACCAGCCGTCGTTCGGCTGGGCGCTGCAATCGCATAACCGGCGCACCCCGGAGCCGCGGTCGAAGCAGGGATTCCACGTCGGCGCGACGCGCGAGACGCCCGCCGCACGCCGCGCGCGCTTGCGGGCGCCGCAGCCGGTGCCGGCCGTGCCTGTTCCACCCGCCCCGCGCCCGCAGCAGCCCCCGCCGCTGCCGTAGGGTGGGCACTGCCCAACTCTGTCCTTAAGATACGCACGCCAATGCGTATCGCGCTCGCCCAGATCAATCCGACCGTCGGCGACTTGCGCTTAAATGTTCGCAAGCACCTCGACTTCATCCAGCGCGCCAAGGACGCCGGCGCGCAGCTCGTCGTTTTCCCGGAGCTCTCCGTCACCGGCTATCCGCCGAAGGATTTGCTGCTCAAGCGGCAGTTCATCGACGACCAGCTCCGCGCGGTGAACCTGATCGCGTCGCGCGTCAGCGGCATCGACGCGATCGTCGGCTTCGCCGAGCGCAACACCCAGCCGATCGGCCGGCCGCTGCATAACGCGGTCGCCGTGCTGCGCGACGGAAAAATCGTCAGCCGGCATTTCAAGACGCTGCTGCCGACGTACGACGTGTTCGACGAAAGCCGATATTTCGAGCCGGGCCCGCGCGACGAGACGGAGAATCTCGTGCGCATCGGCGATGTGACGGTCGGTCAGAGCATCTGCGAAGACTTGTGGAACGACGAAAAGCTGATTGCGCGGCGGTTGTATCACCAGAATCCCATTTCCGACCTGATCGCGGCGGGCGCGGAATTGCTGGTGAACTCCAGTGCGTCGCCATTCGTCGTCGGGAAACATGATTTCCGGCTCGAGCTCTTCGGCGCACAGGCGAAACGGTTTGGAAAGCCGATCGTTTACGTCAATCAGGTCGGCGGGAATGACGAGCTGGTGTTTGATGGGAACAGCGTCGTCTTCGATGCGGCCGGCAACGTCGTGGCGCATGCGAAGGGGTTCGAAGAAGACCTTCTCGTCGTCGACCTTCCCGGAGAAGGTCGCGTTACGCCGCATGCGAAGGGACTGGAGTCACTCTATCAAGCGCTGGTGCTCGGCCTGCGCGACTATGTTCGCAAGTGCGGGTTCAAGTCGGTGGTGATCGGCTTGTCCGGCGGAATCGACTCGGCGTTGACGGCGGCGATCGCGGTCGCGGCGCTGGGGAAGGACAAAGTCACCGGCGTCGCGATGCCGAGCCGCTATAGCTCCGGCCATTCGGTTGACGACGCGCGAAAGCTCGCCGAGAACCTTGGAATTGAATTCCACATCGTGCCGATCAAGGACGTGCACGACGCGTACGAGCGAACGCTCGCGCCGATCTTCTCGAAGGATCCGCGCCATCCCGATTCGCCGCTCGGCGACGATCTCACGGACCAAAATATCCAGGCCCGCATCCGCGGCGCGACGTTGATGGCCTTCTCGAACCGCTACAACCACCTGTTGCTCACGACCGGCAACAAGAGCGAGCTCGCGGTCGGCTATTGCACGCTCTACGGCGACATGGCCGGCGGGCTGGCGGTCATCAGCGACGTGCCGAAGACGACCGTGTGGGAACTTTCCCGGTGGATCAACCAGCACGAGGGGCGCGAAGTCATCCCGTGGAGCAGCATCAACAAAGTCCCGTCCGCCGAGCTTCGGCCGAACCAGACGGACCAGGATTCGCTGCCGCCGTACGAAATCCTCGACGCGATCCTGTTCCACTACATCGAAGAGGAGCTCGGCGCCGCCGAGATCATCGCCAGGGGCTTCGATGCGGCGACGGTGACGCGCGTGATCAAGATGGTCGACCGCAGCGAGTACAAACGCCGACAGGCGGCGCCGGGATTGAAGGTGACGAGCCGCGCCTTCGGATTCGGCCGGCGGATGCCGATCGCGCAGAACTACGACCAGACGATCCCGAAGCCGGAAGACGATTGATTGTGAATCACGATCCGTGTCGGAGCATCAGCACGTATCCGAGCGCAGCACACCCGGCGAGGAACGACATCACCGCGAACATGCTGACGGCGATTCGTGTTCGGCCGGACATTCGAGCGATCGGCGCGCTCATCCAATCGAGCGGCTTGAGGTAAATCGGCTCGTCGGCGGCTTCATCGACCGGCGCGAGCAGCGCCCGCGACTCCGCCGGCCCGCGGGCGGCGGTCGGCTCGAACTCGCCCGAGTGCAGCCCGACCAACTCTTCGCGCGTCGGGCGGACCAGGTCATCGAGCGATGGCGCGATCTCTTCTTCGCGGGGGAGAAGCTTCTCCACGGTGCGCGCTCGCGCATGGGGCTGCGGCGTCGGCGGCATTTTCGGCGTCGGCGGCGGCGGTGTCTTGCGCTCGCGCTCGCGAATCTCGTCGAGAAAGCTTCCGATCTGCTGCTGAAGGCGTTCGACCGCCTTGCCGGCGGGATGGACCGGGTCGTATTCACCCGACATGAGCCGCTCGACGTCGTCGTCGACGATCTCCGACAACAGATCGTCCGCGCTGGCCATCGGGATGTCGTGGGACTCGCCCAGCGGGTCGGGCAGATCGTCGGCGTGCAAATGTTTCGCGGGTTTCTGAGGCTGGGCCATCGCGCGCGACTCCTTTCGCATCTCGGGCCGGGCGGATGATACCGCCCCACGCGCGCCACGGCAAACCGGCCGCGCGTTCTGCTACGATGCGCCGCGTGCTGCGACGCGTTCACACCCCGCATCTGTACGTCGGCCGGATCGAGCTGGATCAGGCCGGCTCGCGCCACGCGCGCGACGTGCTGCGGTTGGAGGTCGGGACGGAAGTCGAGATCTTCGACGACGCGGGCAGCGTAGCGCGCGGCATCATCGCGGCGCTCGATCCGCTCATGACCGTGCAGGTGGATAGCGTGACGCCGCGCGACGAGGCGAACGTGACCGACATCACCGTCGCCGCGGCGGTCCCGAAGGGGGATCGCGCCGATTGGATGATCGAGAAGCTGAGCGAGCTCGGCGTCGCGCGGTTCATTCCGCTGGCGACCGCGCGCAGCGTCGTGCTTCCCGAGGGGAAGAACAAGCGCGAGCGCTGGGTGCGATTGGCAACCGAATCCGCGAAGCAGTCGCGACGCCGCGGGGTGATGCGGATCGACGAGCTGACGAAAGTCGCTGACGCAACGGCGCAAGCGGCGGGCATGCGAACGATGGTTCTGTCGACCGATGCGGAGGCAAAACCGGTCCTCGACGCGCTAATGGACGCGCCCGCGCGCGTCACGCTGTTCATTGGACCCGAAGGAGGTTGGACCGACGATGAGATTCAACTGTTCCAGCAACATGATGTCAGTCCCGTGAAACTGACCGACACGATCCTGCGCGTTGAAACCGCCGCGCTCGTTGCCGCCGCGGTTGTTTCCGTCTCTTCCAATCGAAAATCTAAATTCTAAAATCCAAACTCGAATGTCCCAATATCCATCCCCCTACCAACCCCCGACGCCCCAATACCCGACGCTCAACGACTACTACCAGCCAGGCGGCGGCGACGTGCTCGGGCCGAACCGCTGGGCCGCCGGCATGATGTTCGTCGTCGCCGCGATTACGCTCATCGGCGCATTCTGCTGCGCCGGAGTCGGGGCGATGGTGCCGGCGATGATGGCGGACAATCCGGAGAAGTTCGCCGAGTTCAACGCGCAGTTCCCACAGGTGACGCCCGGCATGCTTCGCGGCGCGATGATCGTGCTCGCGGTGATCACGCTGGCGCTGGCGGTTGCGATGATCGTGCTCGGCGTATTCGTCCGCCGCGGGAGCAAGGCGGCGGTGATCGCCTCGATCGTGCTCGTGATCCTGCTGCTGCTGTACATGGTCGTGAACATGATCATCGGCCTCGCCGGGCAAGGTCAGCCGCCGGCGCAGTTGGCGCTGTCTGTGTGTGTGATGGTCATTCCGATGGCGCTGCTCGCGATCGTGCTGATGCTGTTGTTTCGCGCGCTGCGGTCGAGCGACCAGGCGGGCGTGATGCGCGATCAGCACGTGCAGCAGTATTGGCAGTACGCGTACCAGCAGCAGTTGTACGCCCAGCAGCAACAGCAGCAGCCCTCGCAGTTCCCGGCGTCGCCACCGCAACAACAGCCGCCGCCCGCGCCCCCCGCGTCCCCCGCGCCGCCGCAGCAACCGTATGGACCGGGAGATTCCGATGGCCCTGCCTCCCAAGGGTGATCCGCGCCGCCCGTTGCACCTGGCGGTTCACTCGCTGCGCCTGCTCGGCGGCGTGTGGATGCTTTTCTCAACGTGCGCGATGTCGCCGTTCTTTCTGTTCCGCGGGCGCGGCAGCGCCCTCTCGGTCAGCGCACTGATTTACCTGCTGCCCGCCTTTCTGTTCTACGTCGCACCGGGCGCGAGTTTCATCGTTCTATCGGTCTTCGTGGCGCGAAGACGGGCATGGGCGGTCATTGTCTCGATCTGCCTCGCGTCACTCGCGTGCCTGGTTGCTTTATTGGGGCTTGCCGGGATCGCCTACTGGTTGACAAGCGCAACATTCCAGCCGCCCATGCTTTTTCCGCTGGGCCTTGCGTTGCTGATGGTGTTTGCGTTCGCGCAGTTGATCTACCACCTGGCGAAATCGTTCGCGGTCATCCGCAATGCGCCGCCGGACGAGCGTGGATTCGAGCCGATCATGGTCCCACCCGCGCCGGTCGCGGAGATATTCCAGCATGACCAACGCGATGACCGACCTCCGCCACCCGCTTCCGCCGTCTGATCCGCTTCGGCCGCTCGCGTTGGCGATCCGTTCGACGCGGCTGCTGGGCTTCTGCTCGGCGGTGTTCGGTTTGGTCTTCCTGCTCGCGTTTGGCTACCTGAACCCGTATCGCGTCTACGCCGGCTATGGCGTGGCGATGGGGTTGATCATCTGGTTCATCCCGGGCGTGCTGTTGATGACATGCGCGCTGCAACTGCATCACCGGCGGCGCGGCGCGGCGGTCGGCGCCCTCATCATCACGGGCGCGCACGCGCTGTTTGCAATCGCGGCGTTGGTGGGAAGCTGCACGCTGTCGCCGGTGAGTCCGATCCCGATCATCATGTCGGTGCTGTGGGTGGCGTCGACGATTCAGTTGATCGTGCATTTGAGACGGTCGCTGCCGCTGCTCGCGCAGGATGCGGAGAGGAGGAAGGGGTTTGAGGTGCGGATGAAACGGAATGGGGATTGAGGAAAAGCATGTGGGCCTGCGGCCCGACCGCTAGGTGGGGTTACTTCGCGTTGTCGTCGATGGCGGCGACGATGCGCTCCTGGAGGGTCTTGGCGGTGACGTTGTCGGTGATGCCGTTCATGAGGATGGAGAAGGCGAACCATTTGCCGTCGTCGGTTTTCAGGTAGCCGCTGAGGGCGCTGACGCCGCCGATGTAGCCGCTCTTGCCGAAAACGCGGCCCTTCAGGTTGTTCTTGAAGCGCTTCTCGAACGTGCCGTCGGCGCCGGCGACGGCGAGGCTGCTGATGAAGAGCTCGCGGTTGGGGCCGCGAAAGTTGTGGGCGAGGATTTTCAGCATCGCGTCCGGGCTGATCGCGTTCTCGCGCGAGAGGCCGGAGCCGTCGTCGAGCTTGTATTGATCGTCGGCGACGGCGATGTGCTTGAGGAAATCGGCCATCGCGACGGTGCCGTTGGCCCATGATCCGCTCTGGCCGCTGGCCTCGCGGCCGAGACGCTTGCACATCGCTTCGGCGTAGAGGTTCATGCTGTCCTTGTTCGCACGCTCGAGCACGGTCGACAGCTTGGTATCCAGCGCAGCGACGACCGACCACCCCTGCGCATCGGCGGCGTAGCGGTCGCGCACGCCGCGGTCGCGCGACACGCTTCCGTTCACCGCGATGCCGCTCCTGGCCAGCGTTTCCGCCAGCACCGTCGCGGCGAACATGGGCGGATCGTGGATCGGGACGGAGATCGGCCGCCCCAGCGTCTGCCCGGTCTCGCCGCGGAGCGTGAGGTCGTTCTTCGCCGGCGGGCGCGAGACGCCGACGCCCTTGTCATCGCCGGTGACGGCCAGGTTCTTCACCGTCGCGTAGCGCGTGTCCGGGTTCATCGTGTAGGCGACCGGCTGACCCGGGGCGGCGCCGGGGCGGACCCAGAAATCGATGCAGTTCGCGTTCAGGTTCACGCCGCCGACCTGGGCGGCGTAGCGGTCGCCCAGATATCGGCCCAGCCAGTTCGGTTGCAAAAACTGTTCGTCGAAAATGCTATCGTCGAGATAGACGTTGCGCACCGAGGCGACGCCGCGCTGCTTGAGCAGGTCGGCCCAGGTTTTGAAGACCGTGTCGACGTCCCAGCCGACCTTTTTGAGCATCTCGACGTCGCCGAGCGTCGGATCGCCGTCGCCGATGAGAAAAAGGTCGGCGTCCTTCATGAGCAGGACGGTGCGGAACTTGAAGTCCGGCCCGACGCGGTCGATGAAGGCGCTGGTGGTGACAAGCTTGAGGTTGCTCGCGGGGATGAGCGGGATGTCGCTGTCGGCGCGGAATAACACCTCCGGCCGCCCGCCGCCGTCCGGCAGCCGCGCGATCGCGATGCCGACGTCCGCCTTGCTGAGGTACTTGTCGCGCAGGACCGCCTTGATGTCGCCGGTCAGATCCGCGCGGGCGGTCGAGGCCAACGCGGCGAAGCAGGTCAGCACGGCGATGAGAATTCGCTTCAACTTCATGGTGGCCACAACCTGCGGGACTTCCCGAGTGGCCGATACGTTACCGGTGGATGCGCTCGCCGCAAGCGAGGGCGGCGGTAGACGGGAATTCGAATTGGCCGGCGCGGTCACGTCCGCAGCTTGCGTCCGAGCGTGCGCTCGACGGATTCGATCTTCGACTCCAGCATGTTGTCGTGACCTTGCCGATAATCCATCTTGATCGTGCAGGCGATCCGCTTGCAGTCGGTTGCGAGCGCCTCGTGGCACTGGCGGATCACGTTCATCACCTGCTCATATTCGCCTTCCAGGCACGTTCCGAGCGGGCCGAGACGATATGGAAGGCCGCTTTTGTCGATGATGTCGAGGAGGCGCGCGACGTACGGCCCGACGGATTCACCCTTATCCATGGGCCACATGCTGAATTCGGCGAGGAGCATATTTTTCGACCTCCGGCAAAAAAAGTCGCTGAAAAGTCCCGGAAAGGGACCAACGTTCTCAGGCGAAGGGCGACTATACTAATTAGAGCCAAAAGGGAGGCGATACATATGCGCCATTGGATCATTTCGGCGGCAGTTCTGTTGATCAGCACGTCGTTCGCGCTCGCGGATGCGCCCACGCGCGTCATGATCGCGACGTTCACCGAGGCCAACGAGCAGCAACAGCCGGACTGGATCAGCCGGGCGATTCAGCAGTCGGTCACCGACGAGTTATCCGCGCTGTCGAGCGTCGAAGTCGTGCCGCTGCCGGCGAATGTCGGTTTGCTGTCGCCCGCGCAGGCGAAGACGGCCGGCGTGCAGTTCATCGTCCGCGCCACCCTCCAGCGGCTGAACGGCGAGCTCCGCGTCACTGGCCGTGTACAGAAGGTGGATGACGGCAAGTCCGTCGGCGGATTCAAGGCGACCGGCGCGCAGCAGCAGCTCTTCGCGATCGAAGATTCGATCGGGCGGCAACTGAAGGTGATCCTCGCCCCGATGGAGGCCGAGCCCGGCTTGGAGAATCCACAGCCGTTCGCACAGCGTCCGCCGCTGCCGCAGCAGCCGACCCGTGGCGGGTTTGAAGGATCCGAACTTCAGCGTGCGCTGGAGGACCGTGATTACCTGCAGCGCGCGGCGCGACGCGGGCAGACCGGCGTCACCCAGCCACCTGTTTACTACCCGCCGCAGCAGCCAACTTACCCGGTCGGGTACGGCGGCGGCGGAACATTCTACCAGCCTGGCTGTGGTTACGGCGGATACAACGGAGGGTACGGCTACGGCGGCGGCGACACCAACGTCGTCATCATCAACCCGGGCAACGGCAACAACGGTGGCGGTGGTGGTGGCGGAAGCGCCTCGCCGCCCCCGACGCCGCAGGTGCCGATCCAGACCGTTCAGACGCAACGCATTCGCGACGCGGCGGTCTATGGCGGAACGAATTCAAATACCATCGGCCCGGTTCCTTATCGCGCGCCCGGGACGCCGACCAAGCATCCGACCGTCGGACGTTGAACTGCCCCACGTTTCCCGATTGACGCTGGCCGCCCCCGCGCGGATAGTTCGCCGCCATGACGCACGAGCAATTGGCCAGGCGAATCGCGGAAGTCGCGCTGCTGCGCGGCGAGTTCACGCTCCGCAGCGGGCGAAAAAGCAACTACTACCTCGATAAATACCGTTTCGAAACGCAACCGGACGTGCTGGCGGCGCTCGGACAGATGTTGGCCGATCGCGTCACCGTCGACACCGATCGCATCGCCGGCGCCGAGCTCGGCGCCGTCCCCCTCGCCGCCGCCGCCGGGATGGCCGCGAACAAGCCGTTCATTTTCATTCGCAATCAAAAGAAAAACTACGGCACCGCCAAGCAGATCGAAGGCATCCTCAACCCGGGCGAGACCGTCATGATCGTCGAAGATGTGCTGACGACGGGCGGTCAGGTGCTGGAAGCAGTCAAGACGCTCCAGAGCGCCGGCGCCAAGATCGAGCGCATCGTCGCAGTGATCGATCGACTCGAAGGCGCGCGAGAGAATATCGAGAAGGAAGGACTCGTGTTCGAGAGTTTGTTCACGTCCAAGGATCTCGGAATCGCGTGATCCCGCTTTCGGTTCCCAACGAGACGCGCCACTTCATTTAGCCGCGTCGCTTGCGCCGCGCGACGTCCGCGCCCTCCCCATTTTGACATCCCTCCATGCGCCGCTATCCTTTCGACCACCTGTGCCAGCGGACTCGGCACCGCGCAGGAAATTTCGTCACAACCCGGCGGGCGACACGAGTGCACGGATTGGCGCAGCTCAGCTTCCACAAGGTTTTCCTCGGTCTGCTGCTCCTCGGGTTGAGCCTCTCCGCGCCCCTCATCGCGCAAACCACCGCGCCCGCGCCTCCCGCCGCACGAACGCCGCTGGCGTATGCGTCGCTCGCCGGCCGCCCGGTTGAAGACGTCCGCGTCCTCGGCAACACGCAGGTCTCCAGCGCGATCATCCTCAACGTCGTCCGCACGCGCCCGGGCGACCGGTTCGACCCCGCAACCGTCGAAGAGGACTACCAGCGTATCTACGGCCTGAAGAAATTCGCCAACGTCGAGGCAAAGGCGGAGCCCACCGCCGGCGGCGGCGTGGTCGTCACGTTCATCGTCACCGAGCAAAAGCAGATCCGCACCATCCGCTTCAAGGGCAACACCAAGGTCGAAACGCAGACGTTGAAGGACGTCGTCGACATCGCCGAAGGCGAGGCGATCGATTCGTTCCGCCTGAGCATCGCGCGGCAGGCGATCGTCAGCCTGTACCAGACGAAGAATTACCCCTACGCCAACGTCGACTTCGACCGCGACCTGCTGGCGCGCACGGGCGAGCTGGTCTTCATCATCACCGAGGGGCCGAACGTGCGCGTCCGCAAGGTCGAGTTCTTCGGCAACCAGTCGTTTTCCGACGACCGGCTGAAGGACCAGGTGCAGACGAAGTACTGGATCTGGATTTTCCGCCCGGGCACGTTCGACCGCGACACGCTCGACGACGACGTCGCTGCGCTGCGCAGGTTCTACGAGAGCAAGGGCTTCTTCGACGTCAAGGTCGGACGGAAAGTGACGGAATCCCCGGAACAGAGCGAAGTTCGCGTCACGTTCCTGATCGACGAAGGCCCGCGCTACACGGTCGACAAGGTCACCATCCGCGGCAACAAGCGGCTGAGCGAGCAGGAGCTGTTGTCGAAGCTGAAGCTGGTCGCGGGCAGGCCGTACGACGGCAGCATCCTCCAGCGCGACGTGCGGGAGATCGTCCGCGCGTACAGCCCGTTCGGCTTCATCTACCAGCCGGGCAGCGACGATCCGAACTACCTGCGCATCGGTCGGCGTGGCGAGCCGGTGCGGCGCGTGTTCCAGCAGAAGCAGGGTCACGTCGAGCTGATCTACGACATCAGCGAGGGGAAGCCGTTCAAGCTCGGGCGAATTATCGTCAAGGGGAACGCACGGACGCAGGACAAGGTGGTCCTGCGCGAGATGCGCGTCACGCCCGGGGAGCAATACAACGCCGCCGAGATCGCCGACGCGACCGACCGCCTGCGCGCATCGCCCTACTTCCAGCGCGACGTGACGATCACGCCGATCGGCGACGATCCGGACGTGCGCGACGTGATCGTCGAAGTCACGGAAGCGCGCACGGCGACCTTCGGCGTCGGCGCGGTGGTCAATTCCAACGGCGGGCTCGGCGCGAACATCACCTACGAGCAACGCAACTTCGACATCAGCAATTGGCCGGACAACTGGGGCGACGTCCTGACCGATCGATCGTTCATCGGCGCGGGCCAGATCCTGCGCATGACGCTCGAGCCGGGCACGCGCGCGAGCAACGCTTCGATCCGCTTCACCGAGCCGTGGATCTTCGATCAGCCCTACAGCTTCACCGGCGAAGCGTACTGGCGCGACCGCGTGCGCGAGCATTGGGACGAGACGCGCGCCGGCGGGCGCGTGACCTTCGGCAAGCGATGGAACTACGTCTGGTCCACCGCGCTCACGCTGCGCGGCGAGGACATGCAGGTGAGCGACATCGAGGACGAGGACACCTTCATCGCCGGACAACCCCTGCGCGCCCAGGAGGTCCTCGACGCCGAGGGGCATACCACCATCACCAGCGCCGCGATCACCCTGCGCCGCGACACGACGAATCACGGCGTCCTGACCTACCGCGGCACGAACTCGCAGATATCGTGGGAATCGTACGGCGTGCTCGGCGGGCCGACGTTCCAGAAATTCACCACCAGCTTCGACTGGTACACGCCGCTCAATGAAGACCTGCTCGACCGGCGGACGATCTTCGCGCTGCGTGGGGACGCCGGCTGGATCTGGGGCGATGCGCCGTTCTTCGAGCGCTTCTACGCCGGCGGGATCGGGACGGTGCGCGGCTTCCGTTTCCGCGGCATCAGCCCGCGCGGCGGATTGGCGGAAGACCCGATCGGCGGCGATTTTTCGCTCACCGGGTCGGCCGAGATCAGCTTCCCGATCACCGGCGATAACCTGCGCGGCGTGATCTTCGCCGACGCGGGCACCGTTGAGCGCGAACTGGAGATCGGTACAATCCGCACGAGCGTCGGCTTCGGCTTCCGCCTGGTGCTGCCGGTGTTCCAGGGCGCGCCGGTCGCGCTGGACTTCGCCTTGCCGCTGACCCGCGACGACGAGGACGACACGGAATGGTTCAGCTTTTCCCTGGGAATCAACCCGTAACGCGCGGCGTGAGAGGCCTTACATTTCGCCCCGTTTCACGCCGCTGAAACTTTGCCGCGGCTGGCAACTGACTCTTGTGCAACGACCATCGAGAACGTCTCCCCGAAAGGATCTGATCATGAACGTTCGCCGCTCCGCCGTATCGCTCGCCGTCCTGTTCTGTCTCGGCCTCGCCGCTGCGCCCGCGGCGGCGCAGAACCCGGTGCGCGTCGCCGTCGCCAACCCCGCGCGCATCTTCACCGACATGCAGGAGACCAAGGACCTGATGGAGAAGCTCAAGCAGGAAACCAACACCCTGCAAAACGACGCCAAGAACCGCCAGCAGAAGGTTCGCGACCTCCAGGCCGCGCGCGAGCTGCTCAAGCCGGACAGCCCGCAGTACGCGCAGGCGGACCAGGCCTTCATGCAGGAGGCGATCCAGTTCGACACCTGGACGAAGATCACGCAGGCGCAGCTCCAGGGGCAGCAGAAGCAGCAGATGAAAACGCTGTTCGACAAGATCGTCGTCGCGACCGCCGACGTCGCGAAGCAACAGGGTTACGACCTCGTCATCGCCGACCAGCGCCCCGAGCTGCCGGAGAACCTCGGCATGATCCAGGTCGAGCAACTCCGCGACCGGCTCAACCAGCGCAACGTGCTGTACCTCGATCCGAAGGTCGACATCAGCGCGGCGGTGATCCAGAACCTGGATTCGAAATACAAAGCCGGCGGTGGCGCGGGTGCGGCTGGCGCGGCGGGTGCCGGCGCCGCGGGCGCGGCCGGCGCGGCCGGCGCGGGCGGCGCGGGCGCGGGCGGAACTTCCGCTCCAGCGCCGGCTCCAGCTCCAGCTCCGAAGCAGTAATTCACGCTGAAGAAGCGGTTGATGCCTTCTCTCACGCTTGCTGAAATCGCCGAGCTCCTGCAATGCCCGTCACCGAGCGACCGAAATCGCCCGGTGACGGGCGTTGCGATGTTGGGTGAAGCGGGCGGCGATCAGCTTTCGTTTCTCGGGTCGGACAAATACCTCGCACAATTCAGCAAGACGCGCGCGGCCGCGGTGATCGTGCAGAAGCGGGTGAAGCTTCCGCCGGATCACGGGCGAATGATCTTTCTCGTCGACGACGCCGACCTCGCCGTCGCCAAACTGCTCGAAAAGTTCGCCCCGCCGATCGCGCGCCCGCCGGTCGGAAAGCATCCGACCGCGCTGGTCGCGCCCAGCGCGTCGCTCGGCGACGGCGCGCGAATCGGCCCCAACGTCGTCATCGGCGACGACTGCCGCATCGGCCGCAACTGCGTCTTCCACCCCGGCGTCGTCATCGGCTCGAATGTCGAGATCGGCGACGACTGCGAGTTCTTTCCCAACGTCGTCATCCGCGAGCGCGTGACGATCGGCAACCGCGTGATCATTCACGCCGGCTCCGTTCTCGGCTCGGACGGGTTCGGCTATCGCTGGAACGGCAGCGGGCATCAGAAAATCCCGCAGATCGGAACGGTCATCATCGAGGATGACGTCGAGATCGGCTCGTGCGTCTGCATCGACCGCGCAAAGTTCAGCGCGACGCGCATCGGACGCGGGACGAAGATCGACAACCTCGTGCAGATCGGTCACAACGTCGTTACCGGGCCGCACTGCATCATCGTCGGGCAGGCGGGATTGGCCGGGTCGGTCGTGCTCGGCGCGGGCGTCGTGCTCGGCGGGCAATGCGCGGTGCGCGACCACGTGACGCTCGGCGATGGCAGCGCGGTCGCCGCGTGCAGCGGCGCGGCGGAAGACGTCGAGCCCAAGACGATCGTCTCCGGATTGCCCGCCCTGCCGCATCGACAGACGCTGCGCGAGCAGGCGGCGCTTCGTCGCCTGCCGGATCTCGTGATCCAGGTGCGCAAGCTCCAGGAACAGCTCGAGGAGCTGCGCAAGCCCAAGTCGTAGCGTGCACATGATGAGCAACCCCCGCACACCACCCCCGCTGCCGCCGCAACCGCTCGAGTACCGCGGCGAGCAACCGCCCGCCGTCCCCGGCGCCGGTCCGCCCGCCTACGGACGGATGGCCGCCCCATTCCTGCTGTTTTCCTTGTGGCGCTTCCTCATGACGAGCGGCCTGATACTGGTCCTGCTCGCGATCGTCCTGATCGTCATGCCGCGACTCGAAGTGGTCTACAAAGACTTCGGCACCGCGCTGCCCGGCATCACGGTGTTCATGCTTCGGATCGCCCGACTGATGAACACGGTTGCCGGATGGGTGCTGGGCGCGCTGTTCGCCGTCGGCGTGGGCGCCATCGCCGCCGTCATCCCGATCCGCGGCCGCGCGTTTCGCGTGTTGCTGATGTTGATCCTCGGGCTGGTCGTGCTCGGCATCGCGCTGTCGGTGCTGCTGCCGCTGGTGAGCCTGATGGACTCGATTTCCTCGGGCAAGCAGCGGTAGCGTCGCCTTGCAATCGCGTCGCGCGTCCCCTATCCTTCGTCACTCCCGTTTTACCACGTGCGTGGTGCGGATTACCTAATATGACCGGCCCTTGGCGCCCCGATGGGGATGAACGCTGAAGGCCTGGTGTCTAGGAGTTTGCTCAAGATGTCGATCACCGCGGATCAGAAGAACCAGATCGTTTCCGATTTCAAAACCCACGAGAAAGACACCGGCTCGCCCGAGGTGCAGATCGCGCTGATCACCCAGCGCATCAACGACCTCCGCGAGCACTTCGACAAGCATAAGAAGGACCATTCGTCCCGCCGCGGCCTGCTCAAGCTCGTCAGCCGGCGAAACCAACTGCTGAAATATCTCACGCGTCTTGATCGGACGCGCTACCAGCAGGTCATCGGACGCCTGGGCCTGCGCAAGTAAGACAAACGTTGATGCGGGGCACGGTTTGAGCCGTGCCCTGCTGTGTTTCACGGCCCCCCTCGTGTGCAACTCATCCATTGGCCTCAGTTGCAGCAGCGAACGGGAACCAAGGCCGACGCCACAGATGCACAAAGCATGACATCGGCAGTTCCCGCGGTGCCCTGCTTTGTCCATCTGTGGCCAAATCATCTGATGAGGCCATTGAAGGAAATTTGAATGCAAGCCATCCGAGTTGAGCGCCAAATTGGCGGCAAGACTTTGGCGATCGAGACCGGCACGTTCGCGAAACTTGCGGACGGATCAGTCACCGTGCAGTACGGCGAGAGCGTGGTCATGGGGGCGGTCGTCCGCGCGAATCCGCGCGAAGGGATCGACTTTTTCCCGCTCCAAGTCGACTACCGCGAACGCCGCGCCGCAGCGGGGAAATTCCCCGGCGGATTCATGAAGCGCGAAGGCCGCCCCACCACCAAGGAAATCCTCACGGCGCGTCTGATCGACCGCCCGTTGCGTCCGCTGTTCCCCAAGGGGTTCATGGACGAAGTGCAGGTGCACCTGAACGTGCTCTCGTTCGACGGTGAGAACGATCCCGACATCCACAGCGGTATCGCCGCTTCGGCGGCAATCGCCATTTCCGACATCCCCTTCATCACCCCGATCGCGCACGTCCGCGTCGGGCGCATCGAAGGGAAATTGATCATCAACCCGACCGTCGAGCAGCTCGAATACAGCGACTTCGACCTCGTCGTCGCCGGCACGAAGCATTTCGTGAACATGATCGAGCTCGGCGGACGCGAAGTTGACGAAGACGTCGTCGCCGATGCCATCGAGTTCGGTCATAAGGCGATCATCGAGATCGTCGGCATGATCGAGGAACTCCAAGGCAAGGCGCCGAAGAAGGAAAAGGTCTTTGAGCCGAAGAACCCGGAGCCCGGCTACGTCGACGCCATTCGCGCCCGCGTCTCGGACAAGATCCGAGAGGTCAAGTCCAAGGCCGGCAAGACCGACCGCAACGAAGCGATCAGCCAGATCCGCGACGAGCTGATCAAGGAGCTTGCTCCGCCGGTCACCGATCCGAACGCCAGCTATGCGTCGATCATCGCGCAGAAGGACGAGGTCAAGAAACTCCGCAAGGTCTTCGGCGAAATCGACGAGGAAGTGACTCGCCGGGCGATTTTGTCCGGCGTGCGTCCGGACGGGCGCGGGTTCAAGGACATCCGCCCGATCTCATCCGCCGTCGGCATCCTGCCGCGCGTGCACGGGTCGTCGATCTTCAGCCGCGGCGAGACGCAGTCGATGTGCACGATCACGCTCGGCACCAGCTCCGACGAGCAGATGGTCGACGGCCTGATCGACGAGTACAGCCAGAAATTCATGCTGCACTACAACTTCCCGAGCTACAGCGTCGGCGAAGTCCGTCCGATCCGCGGCCCGGGTCGGCGCGAGATCGGGCACGGCGCACTGGCCGAGCGCGCGCTCATCGCGGTGCTGCCGACGATCGACGTCTTCCCGTACACCGTCCGCGTCATCAGCGACATCCTCGAATCGAACGGTTCGAGCTCGATGGCGTCGGCGTGCGCGGGTTGCCTCGCGCTGATGGATGCGGGCGTGCCGATCACGCGCATGGTCGCGGGCATTTCCGTCGGCCTGGTTCAGGACGGCGACAAGTACGAGCTGCTCACCGACATCCTCGGCGAAGAAGATCACTTCGGTGACATGGACTTCAAGGTCTGCGGCACGAGCGAAGGGATCACCGCGATCCAGCTCGACATCAAAACCGAAGGCATCACGCACGAGGTCGTGCGCGGCGCGCTTCACCGGGCGAAGGAAGCCCGTGGCGTGATCCTGCAGAAGATGGCGCAGACGATCGACAAGCCGCGTCCTGAAATCAGCAAGTACGCCCCGCGTCTGCTGACGATCCGCATCGATCCGGAAAAGATCGGCAAGATCATCGGCCCGGGCGGCAAGAACATCAAAGCGCTCCAGGCCGACACCGGAGCGAACATCGACATCGAGGACGACGGCACGGTGTACATCAGCGCCGTCGACGGCGCTGCGGCCGAACGCTGCCGCGACATCATCGAGGCGATGACCGCCGAGGTGAAGGTCGGCAAGATTTACAACGGCAAGGTCGTCTCGATCAAGGATTTCGGCGCGTTCGTCGAGATTGCTCCCGAGACGGACGGGCTGTGTCACGTGTCGGAGTTGAGCGACAAGTATGTCGACCGCGTGACGGACGTCGTCGAGATGGGCCAGGAGATCAAGGTTAAGGTCCTACTCGTGGACGATCAGGGCCGTATCAAACTTTCGCGCAAGGCCGCGATGCAGGAGCTGGGCGAAAGCGACCCCGATCCGGTCGGCGCTTCCGCCGGCGGCGGTGGTGAAGGCGAACATCGTGAAGGCGGCGGCGGCGACCGTGGTCCACGTCGCGACAGCGGCGGCGGCGGTGGTCGCGATCGCGGTCCCCGTCGCGACGGTGGTGGCGGCGGCGGACGCGGCGGCGACCGACCCGCGCGCCGCGATGGCGGC
>JAXDMN010000329.1:0-20472 GCA_034666045.1 Phycisphaerales bacterium
TGCACCTTCTGCGGGGCAACGGGGACGGTACCTTCCAACCGGCCGTCACCAGGGCGCAATGGGCGTTTGTCAATTCGGTCGCCGCGGGACACTTCAACAACGACGGCAACGTGGATCTCCTGGTCACCTTATATGATGATTTTTCCAACCTCCCCTACTTCCAGGTGCAGTTGGGCAATGGCCAGGGCGGCTTTGCGGACTCGGACCAAGATCCCTGGCAGTGGGGCAAGGTTTCCTCATGGGGCGGGCTGCCAGCCGATCTCAATCACGACGGCAAGCTCGATGTGGTCACTCCGGAAGTGCAAGTGCTCCTGGGCAATGGCAACGGCTCGCTCCAGAGCGAGTCTTACGCAGCGGAGCATCCCCTGGTCCGCGGGCGGGCGGTCGCAACGGGTGACTTCACGGGCGACGGCATCACGGACCTGGTCGTGGCGGGCTATAACGACGTGCTGGCGGTGCTCCCCGGCAAAGGCGACGGTGATTTCGATGCGCCCATCCCCGGTTCCGCCAACGGGACCATCCACACCGGCGTGGCGACGGCCGATTTCAACGCCGATGGGTGCCTCGACGCGGTCGTGAGCAACGAAGACGCCGGCACCGCCAGCCTGATGCTCGGCAACGGCGACGGGACCCTCCGCTATGCCGGCGCGTTCGCCACCGGCACATCGCCATCGGGCGTCGTGGTCGGCGACTTCAATCGCGACGGCCGGCCCGACGTCGCGGTGTCCAACGGGGTTTCGGCAACGAGGAACCTCTCGGTCCTGCTCAACGACGGCGTCTGGGGCGCACTCCCGCCGTCGCTGCGCATCACCGATGCGACGGTCGTCGAAGGGCATTCCGGCACCGCCAACGCCGTCTTCACCGTCACCCTCGAGGGGGCGGCCACTTCGAACGTCTCGGTCAACTACAGCACCGCCAACGGCACCGCCACTGTCGCCGGGGGCGACTATCTCGCCACCTCCGGCACGCTCACGTTCTCTCCTGGGCAAACGAGCAAGACGATCACCGTGCAGGTCAAGGGCGACCGCATCGGCGAGGCGGACGAGCAGTTCTACGTCAACCTCAACGCCGCGACGAACGCGACCATCATCGACAGCAGAGGAATTGGGACCATCCAGGACGATGAGCCCTACATCAGCGTAAATAACGCAAGCGCCACCGAAGGCAACAGCGGGACGACGCCGATGACGTTTACGGTCACCCTCTCGGCCGCCTCCGATCTCGCCTCGAGCGTCGATTTCAGCACGGCCAGCGCCAGCGCCGTATCGGGTGAGGATTTCAATGCCGCCACCGGTAGGGTCACATTCCTGCCTGGGCAGACAAGCAAATCGATCACCGTCGCGGTTCGCGGAGACGTCATCGACGAATTCGGCGAGACCTTCTGGCTGAACCTCTTCGGGGCAACCAACGGTCGCGCCGGTAGCCCCGGCGTCGGCACGATCGCTGACGACGACCCCCCTCCGGCCATCGTGATCAGTGATGTCTCCCGCGCCGAGGGCAACTCCGGCACGACGCCGTTCACGTTCACGGTCTCGCTGGCGTTGCCAAGCGAGAAGGTCGTTTCGGTAAACTACGCGACCGCCGCCGGCACCGCGAGTAACTCCGGGGGCAACATCGACTATCAATCCAAGTCCGGCACGCTCTCCTTTGCCCTGGGTGAGGTGAGCCAGACGGTGACGGTGTCGGTAATCGGCGATACGCGTAACGAGTCGGACGAAACCTTCTTCGTCAACTTGAGCAGTCCGTCCAATGCGACGATCGCCGATCTCCAGGGCGTCGGCACCATTCTCAACGACGAGAGCCGCGGCAAGCAGTGGGTCGGCCCGGCGAGCGGCGGGAGCTGGTCCACCGCTTCCAACTGGAGCCCCAGCGGCGTGCCCTCATCCACCAGCCTCGTGACCATCTCCGGCGCATTGGTGACGCTGGCGGCATCCGCGACGGTCAGTGAACTTTCGCTTCGTGACGGCGCGAGACTGACGCTGTCAACCGCCGGCAGCCGCGTGTTGCGCACGTCCGGCTTCTTCCTCGACACCAGCGCGTCGCTCGACCTGAACGACAATGACATGATCCTCGACTACGTCGCCGGCTCCAGCCCGCTGGGCGCCTGGAACGGCTGGTACTACGACGGCGTCCTGGGAATGATCACGACAGGACGCAACGGCGGCGCCTGGGACGGGGTCGCCCTGGTCACATCGCGGCCGGACGCGTTGAGCGGGCTGACGACGCTCGCCGCCGCCGACGCCTCCAGCATCCTGGGCATCAGCGGCTTTCAAACCGCCCTCTGGAATGGCCAGACCGTCGACGCCACCACCGTGCTCGTGAAGTACACCTACGACGGCGACGCGAACCTCGACGGCATCATCAGCGGCGACGACTACAGCACGATCGACTTCAACGTCGGCACCAGCGCGTTCGGCTATTCCAACGGCGATTTCAACTACGACGGCATCATCAGCGGCGACGACTACAGCACGATCGACTTCAACTACGCCGCGCAGGGGTTGCCGCTTTAGGGGGAGGCGTCTTCGCGAAGGCAAATTGCACTGCGCCAACACGAAAAAATTCTGCGTGACATCCGTTTCGACCTCCGCCGAGCGTCGATTTCGCGCCGCCGCAGCGCGTTGAGCGCCGCCAGCGTATCGCCCGCCGAAGGAAAATTGTTCCGAACTGGTGCGTCCGTGCCGTCGCCGATTCTGGTTAACAACGGGAGTCGCTTTCGCTCCGCGACTCGATCGAGGCGGATTCGAACTGCGTCCCCTTATTCAGTCCGTCGAACGCAAAGGACTCGGCCTCGCGCCATCCGCGCCGCCGCCGAGTTTGGTTAACAACGGGCCCCGCAATTCGCTCAATTGCCGACGCGATTCGTTAACTCGGAATTTGAACTGCGTCCCCTGCGTCCCCCTGTTTGGTTGTAGACCGGATAAGGGGACGCAGGACGCAAGTCCCGTCCCCTTATCCGGTCGCTTTTTCTTCTGGCCGCAACCTTTACTAGCATTCACAGTTATGGCAGCAAAACGAAAGTCACTACGGAAGGCGCGGACTACGGATGACTGCACCTTCCCGCCGCCGATCGCGGTTAGCGATCTGCGCGCGATCGCGGCGAGTATTTCAGACGACCTCACCTTTGGTAAAGCCAAGCATGAGGGGCGACGAGTACGAGCGTACGTGGAGCGTGAAGTCCGCGGGGAGAAGGTCACCTACTTGGAGCGCGTTGGCGAGGAATCCTTGCTCGGCCGCATCATGGGCTTTTGGAGCGTCCATACGAATAAGGGCAAATGGTGGGTCATCACCAATCCGACGAACCTGTACGCGCAGGACACATTCCCGAGTTTGGATTACGCCGTCTCGCTCCACGTCGGGGTTACCACCCGGATGTACGCGCGTGATCGGACGTACGAAGGCAACGACCGGGTCAAGCGGGTGACTCCAACCCTCAAGCGGCTAGAAGCTGCAGGTGAGGCCCTTGATAAAGCCGACGAACCGGAGAAGTTTCAGGCGGTGGGAATGGCCCTCCGCGAGTGCCTATTGACCCTCACGCGGGCGCTCGCAAGTTCCAAATACGTACCGGAAGGTCAAGAGCCTCCCAAACATGCGGATTTCATTCATTGGTCTGAGCTCATTGCGGACGCCGTGGCGCACGGGGAACGCTCGCAACATGTCCGCGCGTACCTCAAGACAACGGCTAAGACGGCCTGGCAACTGGTCAACTGGCTTACGCACACGAGCAGCGCGGTTCGCCATGACGCGCAACTCGCACATGGGGCCGTGGAGGCGGTGGTTGGGTGCTTTTGGCGAGCCGCAGAGAAGCACGAGGCGGGCACCCCCGACAAATGCCCCGCGTGCGGCTCATACAAGGTAGCGCCGGACTACCGGCCAGACTTAGAGCTAGATCCACCGTATGTCCTGGTCTGCGAGCGGTGCGATGCCTTCTTCGTGAAGCAGACGGCGGCGCCCCAGGGGGCGACAGAGGCGGTTCCGAAGACGCGACAGCCGCGGAAAAAATAATAGGGCATTCCTCAATCCCGAACGCGGGGGTCAGCCCCCGGGAAGAGAAGGATGCAGAGTGAAGGATGAAGGATGAACCGAGAGCATCCAGAGGGTCAGAGAGCATCCAGAGTTTTAGACCCGTTTTTGTCCCAGCGACGGTCTGATCGTCCGCCGGATCCCGCTCGCTCTGCTGACCCCGTTTCAGTCCCCGCGTTTCAGTCCCGGCGCGCGGCGCGCAACGATCCACGCCGCCGTTAGCTAGCGCGCCGATCACTTTTCCCCCCGCCCCGCGCCCCGCCCGCCCCGCCGAGACGCGTTGCTGCGACAGCGCTTAGGCGGTTATTCTCCCCGTCATCGCCGGCTTGCTATTTTGCGCCGCCGGTCAAGATAATCGTAGTTATACCGCACGCACGCGTCGATCCCCATGGGAAAGCGCAGTACCTCACATCGCAGAACCATTCGCCCAGATGGGCCGACTTTGACGCAACTTCGAACCGAGCATGAGGTCTGGACCGCATACTACGAGCAGTCCGAAGCAAAGCGGCTTTATGACGCTCAGGGAAAGCTTTCCCGCATGGGTGTTGCGATGATGATCGGGGCCGTTGTTCTTGCCATCGGCTTGCTCATCGCCATTGGCTTCCGCGCTTGGGCGGTAGGGACATCGTTGCTGGGCATGTCAGTCTCGCTCGTGCTGGCTGGCTACGTGTCGTTTGTCGTTGGTGCGGCCGACGGGGTTTGTGCAGAAATGCACAGCTACGCGGCTAGGCGAGCGGTGAGCGAATTTGTCGACAAGAACCTTGCAAGCGATACGGACGGCGATCGCGTAAACCAGCAGATTGCCAAGCAAGCTGCACAAGTGTTCTGGGATACTGTGTTCGGCATCACGTCGTGGCAGTTCAAGGAGTTTCAGGCTCTCCTGCACTTCATGCGCTTGCACCGGTATGACGTGCTGATTGCCGGTGGCTTGGTGCTTCTAGCACAACTGTTCATTCTCTTACTCAAGGTAGGAGTGATACGAGAACATCTCATCTTTTTCTGGGCAGCTGCGGTCCTGCAGTACTGTGTGGCGTGGCTCGTCTTCCGATTTCTGCGGAGTAAGCTGGCGGAGCATGTGCAGGCAGCCTCAAGCGAGGTTGAACGAAATCTATCTGCTCTGCGGCTCGCAGCGGCTGCCCGGCATGCGGTATAACCAAACGCTGCAATGGACCGGCCTGGCGGGACGGTCCCTGGTATCGGAAAATGAGGTCGGTGCCGGGCCGGCCATTGAACGTCGGTCCGTTATGCCGCCTGAGCAACCCGCAGAAACTGAAGTAACTCGTGTGGCGTTGGCCTTCGCCGAAGCGCTTGCTCGCGGCGACTGGCACGCTGCTCATGCGATGCTCGCGCCGTCTTTGCGAGACGACTGGCAACCCTCTGTTTTGAAGCGCGAGTTCGGCGAGATGACCAGCTACTGGGACAAGCCGCCGACCTCGGTGAAACTCGGTCTCGCGGACTCAGAACGCGCTTACGTCGCGATCTACTCTGACTCCAAGTCGTACGGCACCGTTCAAGAGGCCGTCGACGTTCGCGTCATTCATGACGACAGCCGTTGGCTCATCGATGACATCGTTTGGGGCCGTCCGTGACGGCGGCATAACCCGCCGCTGGAGCGGACCGCGGCGGCGGGCGGGTAAAGGGGACGCAGGACGCAGTTCGTTTCGCCGCGCCGGCTGATTTTCGCGCATCGTCTCAACGTCGTAGGGGACCGCGGCCGCGATGATTACTCGGCGATCGACTTCACCTACGCGGCGCAGGGGTTGCCGCTGTAATCGGGCGGGTGGTGCAGTCCGCCGCCGCGTGACTTCGTAGTCCGGCTCACAACACGCCTCTCGCGCCGATTTTCCATTTCCCAACGGCGGATAATTATTATAGAGTCCTGTAGTAATCCGCGGGCCGACAGAAAGATTCATCTTATGACGAGCACCAAGCAGCGCCCCCTCCGCCGGCGGGGGCGAGGGACATTTGCCGTGGTCGCGATGCTCGCGCTGGAGCAGAGGATGCTGCTGGCGTCGTCGTTTATTGATCCGCCCGCGGCGCCGCTGGTGTTTTTGAATACGACTTATGTGCCGGGCGCGGGCGTGACTCGCAACGTCGCGGCGGGCGGGGATTTGCAGGGGACGATCAATCTGGCGCAGCCGGGCGACACGATCGTGCTCGCGGCCGGGGCAACGTTCAGCGGGAATTTTACGCTGCCGAACAAAACCGGCTCGGGATGGATCACCATCCGCAGCGGCGCGGCGGACAGTGATCTGCCGCCGCCGGGCACGCGCATCACGCCGATGCATTCGAGCCTCATGCCCAAGCTGGTCTCGCCCAACAGCGCGGCCGTGCTGGCGACCGCCGACAGTGCGCATCATTACCGTTTCATCGGCGTCGAGTTCACCATCGCCGCGAGCGTCACGAGCAACACCGGCATCGTGGTGCTCGGCAGCGGCACGCAGAACGCCGCGCAGACGCCGAACAATCTCACCTTCGATCGCTGTTACATCCACGGGAATCCGACCGCGAACGTGCAGAACGGCATGCGGCTGAACAGCGCCAGCACCGCGGTCATCGATTCGTACTTCGATCAATGCCAGGCGAACGCATCGGCGTTCGAATCGCACTGCATCGGCGGCTACAACGGTCCCGGCCCGTACAAGCTCGTCAACAACACCTTCAGCAGCGCGACGATCCCCGTCATCTTCGGCGGCGCGATGACGACCAACTCGAACATCCCGTCGGACATGGAGATCCGCAACAACCACTTCACGCGCCCGCTGTCGTGGTATTCCGGCCATTCCAGCTACGTCGCCAACAACTGGTACGTGAAGAACCTCTTCGAGCTGAAGAACGCGCAGCGCGTGCTGTTCGACGGCAACCTGCTGGAAAACAACTGGCCGCACACCGGCGCGGCGGCGGACGGATCGCAGCAGAAGGGCTACGCGATCCTGCTGACGACGCGCGGGCAGAAGGACCCGGCCGGCCTCGAGCTGATGCCGCAGAACGTGGTGCAGGACATCACGATCACCAATAACATCGTGCGCAAATCGACCGTCGGCATGTCGCTCTTTGGCGGCGAAAGCGCCGGGGCCAAGCGGATCAAGGTGGCCAACAACCTTTTCGATGAGATCAACGCGACGTGGAGCATCAACAATCCCACCAACGACCGCGTCGGCCAGTTCGCGCAGTTCCAGACCGTCGGCGACACCGTTTTCGACCACAACACGATCATCAACGACGGCGACATCATGTTCGCCAACGGAACCGAAGTCGCGGACGTCGATTTCACCAACAACATCACTAACCACAACGCGGCGCGCACGACGAATCCAAACTACGGGATCAACGGGGTCGGCACCGGCGTCGGCAACGCGACGTTGACGGGAAAATTCGTTCAATACACGGTGACGAAGAACGTGATGGCGAACGGGACGAACTACTCCGGCAACTACACCGGCTCGACGTTCGGGGCGACCGCGGCGGGGAATTTCTTCCCGGGCAGCAGCGCCACGCCGGGCAATTTCACCAGTGTCGGCTTCACGAGCCTGACGAATCGCGATTACCGCCTTGCCGCGTCGAGCGTCTACAACAACGCCGCGACTGACGGCACCGACGTCGGCGCGAACATCGACGCGCTCGAGGCCGCGGTCGCCGGCGCGATCAGCCTGCCGATCACCGGCACTGCCGCCGCGGACACGTATTACGTCAAGCGCAACGGCGGCTTGATCGAGATCTACAACAACGCGACCGGCACCGGCACGCCATTGCTCCGCGACATGTTCGTCTACTATGAGTCACTGCACTTTAACACCGGCGACGGCGACGATCGCGTGATCTTCGACTACTCGGGCGGCTCACCGGTGCCGGCGGGCGGCGCGTTTTTTGAGGGCGGGCCCGTCGGCGGACTTGCGATCGGCAACGACGTGCTGCAAATCATCGGCAACGGCACGGCGGCGACGTACAAGCCCAGCGGCGCCGTCGCGGGGCGCGGCGTCATCACGCCAGTCGGCGCGGTGGGGGCGATCACGCTGCTCGGCACCGAAGAGCTTGAATTCAGCAATCTTTCCGGCCTCACGGTGACCACGCCCAACGCGGCCGACACGCTGACGATCTCCACGCCCGCCGCCGGGAAGAACCGCATCAGCGGCTCGAGCGGCGCGATGAGTTTTCGTCCCGCAACCGTGACCAGCACCATCCCGCTGACGATCGACGCCGCGGCCAATGATCTCGCCGGCGGGTCCGTCGATGCCGTCACTATCAACGCGGCGGCCGGGTCGCCGATCCGCTTCAAGGGCGGCGCGGGGAACGACTCGATGACGATCAGCGGCGGCGCGCTGACGTTCAATACCGATCTCGCGGTCGACTCATCCGCGTTGGCCATGACGGTGGGCGCCAGCGGCGCGGTAACGTTCGGCGCGACCCAGCACCTGCGCAGCTTGAGCGTCAACGGCGTCGCCACGATGTCCACCAATGGCGGGCGTGTTCTCGTGACGAAGGCGCTGACGATCGCCGGCGCCGGGAAACTCAATCTCAACGACAACGACATGCTGATCGACTACACCGGCGCGTCGCCCATCGGCGCTTGGTCGGGCTCGGCGTACGGCGGCGTGACCGGCTTGGTTCAGTCCGGGTTCAACGGCGGCGCGTGGGACGGCAACGGCATCCGCACGAGCATGTCGGACGCGGCGAGCGGACTGACCACGCTCGGCATCGGCGAAGCCGCCGACGTCCTCGCTATCAGCGGCGCGGAGACGATGCTCTGGAATAACCAGGTCGTCGACGCGTCGAGCGTGATCATCAAGTACACGTACAGCGGCGACGCCAACCTCGACGGCTTCATCAGCGGCGACGACTATTCCGCGATCGACTTCAACGCCGGCACCAGCGCGTCCGGCTACGCCAACGGCGACTTCAACTTCGACGGGATCATCTCGGGCGACGATTACTCCACGATCGACTTCAACTACGCCGCGCAGGGGCTGCCGCTGTAGAACGCGGGAACCGAAGCGATTACGCGCCGGAACCATCTGACGCACACATCAAGAACTGACGATTCGGCAATCGCTCGACCGCCGGCTGAACATCTGGGCAAGTTGGGCGGACGTCAGGGAAATCTCCCGCGACTACAGCCGCCGCAGAAATTTCTAATCCAGATTCCATTGATTCAACGCTGCGCGCTCGTCAGCATAATGATTAACCCACGCCGGACGCGGGTACGGCGCAAGCGGGTGCTAACCTTTCTTCCCTATCGGGCAAGGGGATTCTCCAGTGAAGCGACACAAAAACACCATGATCGAGCCACTCGAAGTGCGGCGGATGTTGTCGGCGGCGATGGTGAAGGACATCAACACGGCTCAATTGGGAATCCCGGGGTTGTGGGCGTCGGTTGGCGCAGGGAACACGGTTTTCCTTTCGCAGGATGACGGCGTCGCGGGGTGGGAGCTTTACAAGACCGACGGAACGACCGCCGGCACCGTGCTCGTCAAAGACATCCGTCCGGGGCGCGACAATTCGCAGCCCGGGTGGCTCACGCACATGGGCGGCGGCACGATCTTCTTCGCGGCCGACAATGGGACCAATGGCGTCGAGCTGTGGAAGTCGGACGGCACGACGGCGGGGACGGTTCTCGTGAAGGACATCAACCCGGGCGTCGGCGCGTCCGCCCCGGGCAGCCTGGTGAACGTCAACGGCACGCTCTACTTCAGCGCAACCGACGGCGTGAACGGCACGGAGCTGTGGAAGAGCGACGGCACCTCGGCCGGCACGGTGATGGTCAAGAACATCGCCACCGGCGCGACCGGGTCGACGCCGACGCAGTTGATCAACAACAACGGCACGCTCTTCTTCCGCGCCACCACCGTGACAAGCGGCGCGGAGCTCTGGAAGAGCAACGGCACCGACGCCGGGACCGTGCAGGTCACGGAGCTCTACAACAACAACAACGACGGCATGACGAACACGGCGATGACCGCGCTGAACGGCTTCGTCTACTTCGCCGGGCGCACCTCGACGGGCGCGACGGATCCGTGGAAGTCGGACGGGACGACCACCACGATCGTGCGCGATCTGCCGTCGGCGTCAGTGCCGGCGAACTTCAGGACCTCGGGCAGCCGAATCTATTTCACCGTCAGCGCGGCGGGCGATCAGGGACTGTGGACGACGGACGGCACGGCCGCGGCGACGAACGTCCTGGTCGGATCGATCATCGCGCCGACCGACGTGAACGGCACGCTCTTCTTCGGCTCCGGGACGACGCTGTATTCGACGACGGGCGGCGCGCCGACCACGGTGAAGACCGGGCTGACGATGAACACGAATTACTGGACGAACGTGAACGGCACGCTGTACCTCCCCGCCAACGCCGGCGCGGGGACGGGCGAAGAGTTGTGGAAGAGCGACGGGACCGGCCCGGGCACGGTGATGATCAAGGACATCGAGCCGGGAACGGCCGCGTCCAACCCGTTCGGCTTCATCGCATACGGGCCGGGCGGCGCATCCGGGATCATTTTCGCTACGGTCGGCGGCGTGACGGGCGGCGCGTTGTGGAAGTCGAACGGCACCGACGCCGGCACCGTGATGATCAAGGATATTTATCCCGGCACGGACAGCAGCGGCCCGCTGATCCTCACGGCGTTCAAAGGCGCGATGTACTTCCTCGCGTTCGAGCCGGGCTTTGGATCGACCGGCGGGGAACTGTATCGCTCGGACGGCACCGAGACGGGCACCGGAATTTTCGTGGATCTCTTTCCCGGCCCGACCGGCGGCAACGTCACCGCGCTGAAAGCGTTCGGCGACTATCTCTACTTCGCCGGCGATAACGGCGCCGGCGCCGGGCGCGAATTGTGGCGCACCAACGGCACGCCCGGCAACGTGGAGTTCGTCAAGGACATCAACCCCGGCTCGGCCAACGCGAGCATCGGCGGCAACACCGTCAGCGGAAACTTCATGTACTTCTGGGCGACAACCGCATCGGAAGGTGAGGAGCTGTGGCGCACCGACGGCACCAATGGCGGCACGATCCGCATGAGCAACAACCTCGCGATCGGCACGACCATTGGCTTCCCCACCGACGTCAACGGCACGCTCTACTACACCGTCCACAACAGCTCGGGCACCTTCACCGGGTTGTGGAAGAGCGACGGCTTCGGCTCGGTCGGCGTGGCGACGAGCCTCACCAGCGTTTCGTCGATGCTCAACATCAACGGCACGCTCTACATCTCCGGCACGACGAGCACGAACGGCGCCGAGCTGTACAAGATCGGGCCGGGCGACACCTCGCCGGTGCTGGTGAAGGACATCGTCGTCGGTTCCAGCAGCTCGAGCCCGGGAAATCTGGCGGCCGCCGAGGGCACGCTGTTTTTCTCCGCGACCACCAGCGCCAACGGCGCCGAACTATGGAAGAGCGACGGAACGGCCGCGGGAACCGTGCTCGTGAAGGACATTCGCCTCGGTTCGACCGGATCGTCGATCAACAGCATGGTGGGCGCGAACGGCGTGGCGTATTTCCGCGCGGATGACGGGATCAACGGCGGCGAATTGTGGCGCTCGGACGGGACGGCGGCGGGAACGTACCTGCTCAAGGACATCACCCCGCCCGGCGCGACGACGGGGAATCCCACGCGGATGTACGCCGCCAACGGCTTCGTCTACTTCGCCGCGACCGACGACAATTCGAGCAACTACGAAGCGTGGCGCACCGACGGAACGCCCGAAGGCACCGCGATGCTCGGCGATTATTATCCGGAGGGAAGCTTCTTCAATAACCCGGCCAACGCCGCGTTCTTCACCGCGGTGAATGGCGAAGTCTTCTACCGCTTCGCCGACGACACGCACGGGGGCGAGCTGTGGAAGGCGGACCTGCCGGACTTCGCCGTGCTCGGCGCGGGCGGCGTGCTGACGATCAGCGCAACGGCAAACAATGATGTGATCGATCTTTCGACCAACGGCGCGGGCGGTCTCGTCGTCACGCTCAACGGCTTGACCGAGACGTTCGCACCCGGCGCAGTGACGTCGATCAACCTCGTCGGCCGGATCGGTCGCGATACGGTCAACGTCAACTCCGGCACGATCGCGTTCAGCACCGACGGCGGCGCGGCGACGGCGAACCTCACGCTGCGCGTCGCCAGCGGCGCATCCGCGGCCTTCAACGCCACGCAACACCTCGCGGCCCTGGAACTCGACGGCGGCCTCGCTGCCCTTGCGCCGGGCCACGACAAGCTCCTCGTCGTCGGCGCGTTGTCGATCACCAATAACGGCCGGCTCGACCTGGCGGACAACTCGCTCGTCCTCGATTACTCCAGCGCCGCCGCGAGCCCGATCGGCGGGTGGAACGGCTCGGCCTACGACGGAGTAACCGGCTTGGTCCAAACCGCGCACAACGGCGGCGGGTGGGACGGCAGCGGCATCGCCACCTCGATGTCCGACGCGGCCGTCGGGCTCACCACGCTCGGGATCGGCGAAGCGAGCGACGTGCTCGGCATCAGCGCCGGCGAGACGGCGCTCTGGAACGGCCAGACCGTCGACGCGTCGAGCGTCATCATCAAGTACACCTACAGCGGCGACGCGAACCTGGACGGCTTCATTTCCGGTGACGATTACAGCACGATCGACTTCTACGTCGGGACGAGTGCGTTCGGCTACTACTACGGCGATTTCAACTTCGACGGGATCATCTCGGGCGACGATTATTCGACGATCGACTTCAACTACGGGGCGCAGGGAGAACCGCTCTAACCGGCAACGGCCGGTTCATGTGGTATGCTTTGCACCGCGCTACTTGCGCGGGAGAAAACAGCACCCATGACTCGTCCAGCCGCCGCTCGCATCGTCGTGGAGAATCTGGAATCGCGCCTCCTCTTCGCCACCGGCGAAGTGATTCGCAATGGATCGCTGGAAGGCGTCGTCGCGACCGCCGATTGGGTGCGCAGCGGCGCATTCCAGGCGGATTCGCGCTTCGCGACCGTGAAGAGCGGCCTGGGATATTCCTATCTCGCCAACACGGACGGCACCGCGGGAAATAGTCTCGCCGGCTCGATGTACCAGCAGGTCACGATCCCCGCGTCGGCGACGGAAGTGAAGCTGAGCTTCTGGACGCGCATCACCACGGCCGAGACGACGACGACTGCGCAGAACGATCTGCTCACCGTCCAAATCCAGGACGCCGCGGGCGCGACGGTGCTTCAGTCGGTCACGACGCTGTCGAACTTGAGCGCGTCGAGCGCGTACGTCAAGCGCACGTATACACTGAGCAATTCCCTCAAGGGCCAAACCGTTCGCGTCGTCTTCAACGGCTCGACCAACGCGTCGCTGGCGACGACGTTTCGCGTCGATGACATCGGCCTGAGCACGAAGCTTCCCGACACGTCGAAGAAAATCGTCGGCTACGTGCCGACGTATCGGCAAAGTCTTTTCGCGCAGATGGATCTGAATCTCGTCACGCACATCAACTACTTCGCGATCAAGGTGAACAACGACGGCTCGCTCAACATCGCCGGCGTGAACGACGCGAACCTGGCGACGGTCGTCAGCGCCGCCCACGCGAAGGGCGTCGGCGTCAGCATCACGATCGGGCCGCAGACGTTCGCCACCGTGGCCGCCAGCGCGGCGGCGCGGACGAATTTCGCGGCCAACATCGTCGCCTACTGCGCCGCGCGCAATCTCGACGGCGTCGATATCGACTGGGAACCGCCCGCAACCGGCGTGAACCAGGCGAACTACGCGCTGCTCATCAACGATCTCTTTCAGCAGACCGGCCCCGCGGGCCTGAAGCTGACGGCGGCGACGAATCCGTGGACGATGGAGATTCCCGTCGCCGCCACCAATCAGATGGATTGGGTCAACGTCATGTGCTACGACTTTGACTACGCGAACAACTCCACCTACGCCGCCGCCATCGACGGGCTCCAGCGCTGGACCAATCACGGCGTCGAGAAGCACAAGTTGCTCATGGGCACGCCGTTCTACGGGCGATCCGGCACGAGCTGGTCGGCGACGACGTCGAAGACTTACGGGGCGTTTTTCAACGAGTACGTCGCGCTGCACGGCCAGCCGCCGCCGCCGGACCAGGATGTCCTCGTCGACGCAGCCGGCAAGACCTGGATCGTCAACGGCATCACCACGATTCAGAAAAAGATGGCGTGGGTTCGCGACAACGGCTACGGCGGCGCGATGATCTGGGAGCTCGGGCAGGACCACTGGGACAGCTCGAACAAGTACGATCAGTACTCGCTGCTCCCGGTGATCAACAGCATGCTGCGTCCGCCCGCGTGGCTGACGCCGGCGGTGGCGTCGCGCTTCCATCTCGTCGGGCAAAAATTCATTCACAGCTTCGGCGACGTGACGTTCAACGCGAACGCCGCCGGCGCGAATCCGAATCTCGCCGTCACGATCAACGCCGGCGCGACCGCGAAGCTGATGGCGGCGCAGAAATGGTCGAGCGTGAGCATCGCAGCCGGCGGGAAGCTCGACATCACGGATCAGGACCTGATCCTCAACTACAGCGGCGCGACGCCGATGGGGACGTGGAACGGCTCGATCTACACCGGCGTCATCGGCCTGGTGCAAAGCGGCGCGAATGGCGGCGCGTGGGACGGCAGCGGGATCATGACCAGCAAGCCGGCCGCGGCGGGCGGGCTGACGACCGTCGCGATCGCCGAAGCGCACGACGTGCTCGGCCTGTCCGGGTCGGCGACGCAACTGTGGAACGGGCAGACCGTCGACAGCACCTCGATCCTGATCAAGTACACCTATGCCGGCGACGCCAACCTCGATGGGATGATCAGCGGCGACGACTACTCCGCGATCGACTTCAACGCCGGGGTCGCCAACGCCTTCGGCTACTTCAACGGCGACTTCAACTACGACGGGATCATCTCGGGCGACGACTATTCGACGATCGACTTCAACTACCGCGCGCAGGGCCTGCCTCTGTAGCGCATTTCACGCACGGGCGCTCATTTTGGCATGGTTGCGGCCTCGGCGGCCGGGCCGCGGATTTCCAAACTTTGCTTTGCCGAGCCACGTATAAGGCGTTAATCTCGCCTTTCTTCCGCGCGGGCGCGAGGGCTCCATTCAGCCGCGGTGACACAGGGAAGCTTCAATGGGCGCAGATCGTACGCAAATAGAACCGCTCGAACGGCGGCGGATGCTCAGCGCGGCGACCGGGCCGGTCGTGCACCCGCTGATGGGCTTCTCGCGCGCCGGCGCGAGCGGCGCGGCGACGACGGGCGCGATCTACGGCAGCGTCGCGGGCGTCGGCGCGTCGTCGAACGGCGCCATGGCCGCGGTCGGCGCGAAATCGCTGGCGTCGTTCACGCTCCACTGGGGCCAGCTCAAGAAAATCCTCGCGGCCGCGCCGATGGAGTTCACGCCGACGGCGGAGAAGAACGCGGTCGTCATCCCGCTGCCGACGCCGGACGGAACGCTGTCGCGATTCAAGGTGGTCGAAGCGCCGATCATGGAAGCGCCGCTCGCCGCCACGCTGGCCGGCGCGACGCGGACGTTCCGCGGCGTCGGCATCGACGACCCCACCGCGAGCCTGCGACTCGATTATTCGTCTCACGGCCTGCACGCACAGGTCCTGTCCGTCAACGGCTCGTACTACATCGACCCGTATTTCCAGAACGACGCCGCCGGCGCGCACGCGAGCTATTACAAGCGCGACATCACCGGCCGCGACACGGACGCGTGGGAATGCGACGTCCTCACGCCGCCGGGGGGCGCGGAACCGCTGAGCGCCCGAACCGAAGCCGCGCTGGACGCCATCATGGCCGACGCGATCGCGCCCGAAGTGCAGCCCTTGTCATTGACGATCTCCGGCCAGCTCCGCACGTACCGCGCCGCGGTCGCCGCGGACGGCGAATACACGACGGCGGTCGGCGGCGGCACGGTGAGCGGCGGGCTCAATGCCGTCATCACCGCCATGAACCGCGTCACCGGAATCTACGAGACCGAGCTCGGCATCCGCATGACGCTGGTCGCGAACAACAACCTGCTCATCTACACCAACAAGAACACCGACCCGTACAACAACACCAACCCGACGCAGCTTCTGTCGCAGAACATCTCCAACTGCAACTCCGTCATCGGGAGCGCGAACTACGACATCGGCCACGTCTTCACCACCGGCGGCGGCGGCGTGGCGTATCTCGGCGTCGTCGGGCGGACGAACAAGGCGGGCGGCGAAACCGGGCTCGCGAATCCAACCGGCGACGCGTACTGGGTCGATTACGTCGCACACGAAATGGGTCACCAGTTCGGCGCGAATCACACCTTCAACACCTCGCAGGACTCTAATCGCAACGCCGCCCACGCGTATGAGCCGGGCAGCGGCTCGACGATCATGGCGTACGCGGGCATCGAGGGCGCGGAAGACCTTCAGCCGCACAGCGATCCGTACTTCCACGCCGCCAGCCTCGACGAGATCAACACCTACGTCACCGGCACGATTCCCACCGTCGGCGTGATCACCAACACCGGCAACAGCGCGCCGACCGTCAGCGCCGGCCCGGCGTACACGATTCCGACCGGCACGCCGTTCGTTCTCACCGCGACCGGCAGCGATCCGGACGGCGACGTCGTCACCTATGACTGGCAGGAGTACGATCTCGGCCCCGCGGTGCTGCTGACGAGCGCCGACAACGGCACGAGCCCGATCCTGCGCGATTGGGTCCCGTCGACCAGTCCGAGCCGCATCGTCCCACGGCTGTCGAACCTGCTCAGCAACACGCTGCCGCCGGGCGAAAAACTTCCCGCGGTCGCGCGGCCGGCGTTCAAGTGGCGCGTCATCGCGCGCGACAACAAGCCGGGCGGCGGCGCGCTGTCGATCAGCGACGTCACGCTCGCCGTCGTCAACACCGGCAGCGCGTTCTCCGTCACCGCGCCCAACACCGCGGTCTCCTGGGCGGGCGGTTCGTCGCAATTGGTCACGTGGAACGTCGCCGGCACCACCGGCAGCGGCATCAACACCGCGAACGTGAAGATCTCGCTCTCGACTGATGGCGGGAACACCTATCCCTACGTTCTCGCCGCGGGCACGGCGAATGACGGGAGCGAGTCGATCACGGTGCCGTCGCTCCCGTCGACGACGTCGACTGCGCGTCTGAAGGTGGAAGCGGTCGGCAACATCTTCTTCGACATCTCCAACGCGAACTTCACGGTGACGAGCAGCCTGCCGGTCACCGCCGCGCCCGGACTGCCCGCGCTCGCCGCGATCGCTGACACCGGCTCGTCCAGCAGCGACCGCATCACGCGATTCAACAATTCCAGCCCGTCGACGCGGCTGACCTTCAACGTCCCGGGCACGATCAGCGGCGCGGCCGTGCAGTTGTTCGCGACCGGCGGCGTGCTTCTGGGCTCCGGGACCGGCAACGGCGGCACGCTCGCGATCGTCACCGACGGCGTCACCACGCTCGCCAACGCGACGACACTCATCACCGCAAAGCAGACCGCCCCCGGCATGTCGCTATCGCCGGCGTCGTCCGGGTTGCAGGTGCTCGTCGATGCGCTCGCGCCGGTCGTTACCAACCCGGGCAACCAAACCTTCGAAGCGAGCAACTCCGCCGGCTCGCCGATCTCATTCGCGCCGGCGACGGCGAGTGACAATGTCGCGTCCGGTCTGTCGGTGGTTCACGCCCCGGCGGCGGGCGCGAGCTTCCCGATCGGCACGACGAGCGTCAGCGCGACGGCGACCGATGCCGCCGGCAACGCCACGCCGACCGCGTTCAACGTGACGGTGAACGATCCCGCGTGGCTGCGGCGCGAGTCCGCGGGCGCGTACAACTTCACCGGCGCAGTCGGCGCGCAGACGCTGCACATCACCGCGGGCCGAGTCGTTCTCACCGGCCGCGCCGCGACGAGCCGCCCGGGGCTCGCGCTGTCGATTGAAAACGCGGCGACCGCCGCGCTGGAAGCGGCGCAGACGTTTCCGGTGCTGAACCTCAGCGGCACGGGCACGTTGGACATCGCTGCGCACAACGTCGTGATCAACTACACCGGCGGCAGCCCGTTCGGCACGTCGAGCGGGTCCGGCTACAGCGGCTTGAGCGGTCTAATCGCCGCCGGACGCAACGGCCTTACGCCGCGCATCATCAGCAGCGCCGCCGACGACACCCTCACCGGCGTCGGCATCGCCGAAGCCAGCGCCGTCGTCGATTTCGTCGGCGCGACCGCGGATTGGAACGGGCAGACCGTCGACAACACGTCCGTGCTGCTGAAGTACACCTACGCCGGCGACGCCAACCTCGACGGCATCATCTCGGGCGACGACTACAGCACGATCGATTTCAACCTCGGCGTCGCCAACGCCTCCGGGTATTTCAACGGCGACTTCAATTACGACGGGATCATTTCCGGCGACGACTACTCGACGATCGACTTCAACATTGGCGCCCAGGGATCGCCGCTTTAGCGCACGCTAGACTAGTGGCGACCAGGCTTCCTACGGTCGGCGACGTTTCGGCGAGCTGGACCGCAGGGTGACGCGCCAGCGATGACTGTTGCCGGCAACACGTACGATCATTCGCGATTGTCGGCCTTTTCACGAGCGCAGAGGCTTCGCCCCGGTGAACCGCAGAGTAGAATGAGGATTACTAAAAGGGAGGCCAACTTTGTCGCGTCGTAAAATTACCCGCTGCCCGAAAATCGAAGGACTCGAACGCCGCCGGCTGCTCGCCGCGGTGTACGATGCTTCCACCAAAACACTCACCGTTACCGGCACCGAAGCGGCCGACAACATCACGGTGGAGCTCCACCGCGACGGGGCCAGCGTGACCGTCAACGGGGTCAACGATTACTCTGGTGAAGATGCGATCGACCACCTGAAGATTCTCGCGCTCGGGGGCGCGGATCACGTTGGAGTCGTGATCCACGGGGAGGACATGTCGCCGCGGACGGTCGACGTCAGCGCCGATCTCGGCAGCGGGAACGACACCTTCACCGCAGTCGGCGGCGCGGTCACCGTGAATGGCGGCGCGGGCGACGACACCATCACCGGCTCGTATTTCCGCGACGTCCTCAACGGCGGCGAGGGCAACGATTCACTCAACGGCTCGTGGGGCATCGATACCGTCAACGGCAACGCGGGAACGGATCGGGCGTCCAACGACGCACTGGATTCGCTGGTCAGCATCGAGACGAAGATCGACGCGAAAGGTTCGGGACAGGTAACGGCTGACGGCACGCTGCTCGTGCAGGGGACGAACGCAGCGGATGAGATCTTTATCCGTGGCGACCAGACGGTGGTGATCATCAACGGCACATGGTATCCCCTGTACGACGACAGCGAAGCTTCGCCCGCGCCGGTGTTCACGCGCATCGAGATTCGCGGCCTGGGAGGCGACGACTATCTCGAGGGAAGGGAAACGCACCCCCCCTTTCCTTCCAGGATCACCTTCGACGGCGGCAGCGGCAATGACTTTTTCGACGTCATGGACTTGACGGTGTCGGTCATCGGCGGCAGCGGCGACGATGTTGTGGCTTTGGAATATTCGGCGGGCCTGCGCGGTTTCAGCGACTCCAGCGGCATCGACACCATCGACGCCAGTGGGTGGATACCCTCCGGCCCCTTGGGCGCGATCGATCTGCGACTCTACCCGACCATCGAGAACGCGATCGGCGGCTACGGACACAGCATCATCGGCAACGATCTCGACAACGTTCTACGGGGATACTTCAATCTCTCCGGCGGCAAGGGCAACGACATCCTGCGGAGCGATTCAACGGACGGTCTTCTCGAAGGCGGCGACGGCAACGACCTGCTCTGGGGAGCAGGCGACGGCAACGACCCGCCCTGGGGAGCAGACGGCCAGACGCTCGACGGCGGCGCGGGCGTCGACACGCTCTGGGGCAGCGAGGGCGGGCGGACCACTTATCAAAACGGCGAAGTCGTCAATCCGCCGCTTCCGGCCAATCCGGTTACCACCGACGCCAACTTCGGCTCAACCATTTCCGGCAGCGAAGGGGCCGACGAGATTTTGATCGTCGGGCATCCGCGAATTGTGATCTTCAACGGCGCGCTGTTCGAAATTCGGGGTAGCGTCAACACCGTGCTCGGCAAAGGCGGCAACGACCGCATCGAGATGCGCGGCATGCGCGGAAATGTTGATGGCGGCGACGGCAACGACTCCCTGTTCGGCAGCTCCTACAACGACACCCTTCTCGGCGGCGCCGGCGACGACCTGCTCGATGGCCGCGGCGGCGGTGACTTGATGAAGGGCGGCGCCGGCAGCGACCTGGTCGACTATTCGGCGCGAACGGCCGGCGTCGCCGTCGGCATCGGCACGCTCGCCGACGATGGTGAAGCCGGCGAGAAGGACAACGTCTACAACGACATCGAAAAAGTCCGCGGCGGAAAAGGAAACGACCGCCTCAACGGCTCGGCCGGCGCCAACGTCCTCTACGGCGGAGCGGGCAACGACGTGCTGCTCGGCAACGGCGGCGCCGATGCGCTCTTCGGCGAAGCGGGCA
>JAXDMN010000330.1:0-7534 GCA_034666045.1 Phycisphaerales bacterium
CGCGCCTTCGCCGGCAGCGCCCGCCATGGTTCGAACCCCGCCTGCGCGTCCGCCAGCGCCTGCCGCACCTGCTCGCGGGTCACGGTCGCGACCTTCGCGATCGGCTGGCCGGTGGCCGGATTCACGACGTCGATCGTTTCCGATCCGCCGACCCACTGGCCGTTGAGATAGTTCTTCTTCACGTCCATCGTCGATTCAGACCTCAACAACCGTTCCGTTCCTGATCGCCTCTTCCGCCGCGATGGCCAGCAATGTGCCGTCGACGCAGTCGCGCACGTCGGTCAGCGCGCGTTCGCCGCGCTCGACGGCGCGGAAGAATGCCTCGTGCGCCTCGACAAATCCATGATGTGCGCCCCAGCCGGCCTTGCGACACGAAACCGTGTGCACGATCGGCTCGGCGGATTCGTTGCCGCGCTTCCATTGCAGGATCTCGTCGCGGTTCATGCGCGTCTGGAGCATTCCTTTGTCGCCCATCACGCCCATCTCCAGATCATCGCCGGTCTTCGGCGCAAACATCGAGATGAGCAGGCTGCCGCGGACGCCGTTCGCGTATTGAAAGCTCACGCTCGCGTGATCGATCACCTCGTGCTCGTTGTTCACGACGTGCACGACGTCATTCCCGCCGAAGCCGCATACCTTGCTCGGGCGGCTTCTGACCCACCAGTTGAGAAGGTCGAAGTGGTGGCAGTTCTTGTCGACCAGACATCCGCCGCTCTGTCGCGCGTCCTGGATCCAATTGTCGACCTTCTTCAAAAACGGGCCGCGGAATTCCCGGCACCAGACGAGCTGGATCTCCCCCACCTCGCCGGCGGCGATGAGGTCCTTGATCGTCTTGAAATACTTCGAGTAGCGCAGCTCATGATTGATGACGACGACCTTGTCCGGGTGCTTCCGCGCGGCGTCGAGCATGCGGCGGCAGCCGTCGCGCGTCGTCATGACCGGCTTTTCCGCGAAGACGTGCTTGCCGGCGGCGAGGCAGCGTTCGGTGAAGTCGGCGTGCGTGAAGCCGGGCGTCGAGATGACGATCGCGTCGAGGTCGGCGGCGATCAAACGGTTCGGATCTTCGTAGGCCTTTGCGTTCGGGGCCGCTTCGATGGCTTTGGCAAGATTGGGCGCGTGGGTGTCGCAGACGGCGGCGATTTGCACGCGGTCGGACGGGAACTCGTCACGCACGAGCTGCACGTGCGAGAGCCCCATCGAGCCGGTGCCGAGAAAGCCGATGCGCAAGCTCACGCGGCCTCCCGGAGTGACCCCGGCTGATCTTGTAGAAGTAGTGAGTAAGCGCGTTTCATTCGTGCAAAAACGCCGCCCAAACGGGCAGCGATCGCGCATTATCGATAGGGAATCGTTCGATTACAATAAGAAAGGTTCGTCCACGTCATCCGGAACAGCACGATCTCATTACCAGTCGCATAAACCTATATCAAGCAGCCTTTTAGCGTCTGTCAAAACCCCCGCCGCCCCGCCGCCGGTCAGTGGCAACCAAAAAATTTCACCCCTTGGCGCAAATGCCGCGTCAGGGTTTAACTGATATGGACCTCTATGGACGGGTGACTCGTACATGAACGTAGTAACTGCCTTGAAATGCCGAACTCTCATCGTCGAAGACGATCGCGACAGTTGTGATGCACTGGCAACGCTGGTTCGCCGCCTGGGGCATGACGTGGAGTGCGTCGAAACCGCCGGCGCGGCGCTGGTGAAGCTCGAAGAGTGGCAGCCGCACTGCGTGCTGCTCGATTTGATGCTGCCGGACGCGCAAGGAGGATTGATCCTGCGGCGAATCCGCGCCTCGAACATGTCGACGCGCGTGGCGGTCATCACCGCCGCCGGGGCGGAATCGCTCGTGCTCAAGCACGCGGCGTCGTACAACCCGGACGCGGTCTTCCTCAAGCCGCTCGATCACAACCAGCTTCGCGAGTGGCTTGACGCGGAAGTGACGACGTAGCGCCGCCGACTTCCTGCCGGCTCCATCGCGCGCGACTACCGCGCGCTCATTTCACATACTGAAATTCCGGACTGGTAATCAGCGCCCAGAGCATGTCGCCGATCGTCTCGGGATCGTGCAGCGGCGGACCCTTCATCGCGCCGGTCTTGTCCCAATAGACGGCTTTTCCGACGAATTGATCGTACGAGATCCCGGTGATCACCCCCGGCTTGTCGATGCCGATTTTGATCGCGGGGAATTCCAGCCGCACCCACTCGCCCGCCTTGGGCAGCGGGCCGAAGTTGGTCTTCGGGTTGAACGGCGCGGGCATCACGTTCTCCCCCCAGCACGCACGCCGCCATTCGCCGCCGTAGTTGAACTGGATCATCAGTTCTTTCGGCGGCGATTCAGGGTCGATGTAGACGTAAGTGAAGAGCACATCCTGTGGCGAGACGGGGAACTTCGTCCCGTGAAAGAGGTGCTGCACGTTCGCCGGGAAGCCTTGCTCCGCCTCGGTGTGTGAAGTCTTGCCGCTGTGGACGGGAAAATCGGGCGCGGTGACAAACTTCCACGCGCCCACCGGCGTGGCGCGCGTCGGGATCGCGTCGTCGAGGAAAACCACTTCGACCGGCTGCGTCGACGCCGGCGGCGGAGCGGATTTCAGGTAGCCCAGCGCCGCTTCCTTTTCTTTCTCCGACGGCGCGCGGCTCAGCGACGCCCAGTAGACGTCATCGACGAGCTGATCGAGCTTCGGCTGGACGGCGCTGTTCGTGACAAGCTCGCCCTTGTAGATGCGGTTGCTCCACTCTTCGCCATTAAGCAGCTCGAGCGCCTGCACGACGGCGGTGTCGTCGGGGCGCTGCGTGCTGACTTCATTGCGGGCCGCGGGCTTGCCGAGCGAGCGCGTGAGCGGCGTGGACTTGTCGTCCTGGTACGCCCGCTTCTCCGGCACCTTCTGGCCCATCGTCACGGCAATGCTGTCGAAGACCTGCTCGGCAGTCAGGCGGCGCAGCGCGGGTGAACGGAAATAGCGCGGGTCCTTCGGCTTCTCGAGGTCGAACTTGTCTTCAACCGTCGGGTCGTAGCGAAGCTGATACGTGCGGCTGGTGAGGATGAGCTTCGTCGTCCGCTTGATGTCGTAGCCGTGTCGAATGAAATCATCCGTGAGCCAGTTGAGCAGCTCCGGATGGCTCGGCGGTGTGTCGGCGCGAAAGTCGTCGACCGGCTCAAACAGGCCGAGGCCCATGTAGCGCTTCCAGAGCCGGTTGACAATCGTCTGCGCGAAGCGCGGATTCGTCGGATCGGTGATGAGCTGCGCCACGCGCTTGAGGCGTTCGTCCTGGTCCGCCGGCGCGCTGGTCGGCGCTTTCGGCAGGTCGAACATGAAGTGCGTGCGAACGAATTCGCCGCTCGAACGCTCGCAGCGCACGAGCTCGAGGTCCTTGTTGGCGAAGAACCCCGAATACGCCACCGCCCGCGCCTGCGGCCATTCGTCGTTGAGGAAATGGCTGTGGCAGCTCGCGCACTTGATCGCCGTGCCGAGAAAGACTTGCGCGGTGTTCGACGCGCTTTGCAGCGTGCGCTCGTGATTGTCGTTCAGCACGTAGCGCGGCGGATGGTTCGGCATCGACGGATCGATCAGCTCCTGAACCATGACGTCGTACGGCTTGTTGTCGTAAAAATTGTCGAGGATCCACTGCCGGTAGTTGCCGTGCGTGCCGACGCCGCCCTGGTGCTGGCCGTTGCTGCACAGCGCGTCTTCCCAGAACGGCACCCAGTTTCCGGCGTATTCCTTGCCGCGTCCGAGCAAGGCATCGATCAGCTTCGCGCGCTTCTTCTCGTCCTTGTCTTCGACGAACTTTCGCGCTTCGTCGGCGGTGGGAATCATCCCGAGCACGTCGAGGAAGACGCGACGGACGAAAGTCGAGTCATCCGCGATCCCGCGATCGACGGGTTTCGTCGCCGCCACTGCGACCGGCGCGGTAGCCGCGCGCGTGGTCGCCGGTTGGGTCGCAGCCTTCGCTTGCGCCTTGGCGTCCGCGGGCCACTTCTCGACGATGAACTGATCGATCGTGTTGAAGACCAGCGCCGAATCGACCTTCGGCGGCGCGGGCGGCGCCGGCAGGTTCTTCATCCGCACATACCGTCGGACCGCGACGGATTCCGCGGGATTGAACTGCACCTGCGGGTCCCATTCGGGACTGACGGCGGCTTGCGTCGCGGGCGCGGGCGCGGGCGCTGCGGTCGGCGTTGCTGCGGCTGTCGGTGCGGGCTCAGTTGGCGCCGCGACAACGGTCGCGCTGGTGTCGTCCATCGCGCCGCTTGCGACCCACGCGCGGATCAACGCGATCTCCGCCGGCGCGAGCGGCTTGGCGCCCTTGGGCATCTGCGGCTGCTTCTTGCCTTCGACGTACTGGACGATCGGGCTGTCGTCCGGTTTGCCGGCGATGAGGCCGGCGCCGGCTTTCTTGCCGCCTTTCGTGATTGACGCGACGGAGGAAGCGTCGAAGCCGCCCTTTACCTCGCTGCCTGCGTGGCATTCGGCGCACTTTTGCTTGAGCAGGGGTTGGATCTGTCTGGAGTAGCTGATGGATTGCGCGGAGGTCATCGCGATCGGTGCGACTGCGGTGACGGGAGCGGGAGCGGTGGTTGTTTGCGTTGTTGCGGGGTCACCCGCACGCTTCCGCGTAGGACTGTCAGCTTGCGCGAGCGCGGGATCGTTCGGCACGTCGCGCGTTGCGATGGTGCCGAGTCCGTGCTCGTAGACGGCGAGACCACCGCTGTGCGCGGTGACCATCACCCAGATGACGGTGGTGACGCTGAAGATCAATGCGAGCGTCGTGAACGTCTGCCGCGCCCACCGGCGCGGAATATTTGCGAGCAGCAGCAACGCCGTCGTGACGCCCGCGAGCATCCAGACTTTTTCTGCCATCCACTCGTGGAAGTTGACTCGGTCCCACGCTGCTTTCGGGATGCTCGCCGAGAGCGCGTCCATCGCCCCTTCGCCCGTCTCGGCGGCGAACCACGCGGCGACGGTGACGAACGCGTAGAGCGCAACCGTCGACCAGCGCAGCCACCGGTGCCGGCCGCGCGTGATCGCGACGATGCACAGCAGCGGCAACCCGAGCACCGCCAACGTGATCGGCAGATGCACGTTGATCGCGTGCCAGATCGCGGGATTTTGCCAGGGGTAGTCCATTGGATTTGCGATTTGCGATTGCCAATTTGCGATTTGAATTCAATTGCAAATCGCAAATTGCAAATTGCAAATACGTCCTACGCGAACATCGCGTCGATCGCCTTTCCCTTCCCGTCCTTCGTCACGTAAAAGGGTCGGCCTTCCGTGACGTAGTTGTGGTCGGCGGGGATGCCCATCGCTTTGTAGATCGTGGCGTGCACGTCGATGAGCGAGGCGCCGTTTTCGATCGGGATCATCGGATGCTCGGCGGCAGTCTTGCCGTAGGCGAACCCTTTTTTCATTCCGCCGCCAAAGAAGAGCATCGAGTTGCCGCTGCTGAAGTGGCCGTGGAAGCCGTACATGCGCTCGTTGTCGATGACGAGCTCGGAGCCGGTCGCCTTCTCCGCGAATCCGTCCGGCTCCGCGCCGGCGGCGGGTTGATTGGCGATCGTGCGGCCGAATTCGGTCGCGACCACCACGAGCGTGCGCTCGAGCAAGCCGCGCTCCTTCAGCTCGCGGATCAGCGTCCCGATCGGGCGATCGATCTGCTTTTTCATTTCTTCCATGCGCGACTTGCCGTTTTCGTGCATGTCGAACCCGCGAAACGCGGCGTACTGGTATTCGACCTCGACGAAGCGCGCCCCCAGCTCGACCAGCCGCCGCGCCAGCAAACAGCCATGACCGAAGCGATGCCCGACGTCGTACGCCTTGAGCACTTCCGGCTTCTCATCCTTGGCGAAGTCGAACGCGCGCTTGATCGGCGAATCCATCATCGCCCGCGCGTCTTCCATCACCTTGACGTAATCCGCCACCTTCGCCGAATCGCGCAGCTCCTTGGCCGACATGCCGGCGACCGTCTCGAGGTAGCGCTGGCGGCGGTCTAACCGGTCCGGCTTCATGCCGGCGATCGCGTTCAAGGTCGTCATGCCCTGCGCGGGTTCGGGGATCATGAACGGCGCGTACTTCGCGCCATAAAAACCGGGGCCCGAGTATTCGTTGATGAAGGTGAATTCCTGGTCCGCCGCGTTGATGTCGCGGCCGATGTCGATGTACGCGGGCACCTGCGGATTCTTCCGCCCCGCCGATCGCGCGACGACCGCCCCGATGCTCGGCGCCTTCACGCCGGCCGGGAACAGGTAGCCGGTCTTCATGTAGTACTGCGCCTTGAGATGGACGGCGCCGAACTTCGTTTCGTTCGTGAGCGAGCGGAGCACCGCGCCTTCGTTCATGACCGACGCGATCGTCTCGAGCCCTGCGCCGAACTTGATGCCGTCGGCGGCGGTGTCGATGATCGGGCAGGTGCCGAGCAACTGATTGCCCTTCATGCCTTTCTCGAACGGCGTGTGCTTTTTTGGATCCCAGCAGTCGGTTTGCGACACGCCGCCCGGCAGCCAGATGAGAATCATCGCGTCGGCGGTCGGCTTGAGGATCGCCTTGCCATCGGCTGGGTTTGCGGCATCGTTGGCGAAGCCGAGGCGCGTAATCCCCGCCCCCGCGGCGGCGGCAATCGAAGCTTGCAAAAACTGGCGTCGGTTCATGGCTCTATTGATGCGTACGCTGCGCCCGCTGCCTGAGTTTACCCTACTTACTTAGTAAGTAGGCCATCAGATTGTTGAACTCGTCTGGCGCGATAATCTCGGCAAAATTGGCGGGCATCAGCGACGACGGCGACTCAATCCGCTTCTGGATGTCGCCCTTTCTTACCGAAACCTCCTTGCCGGTTGTATCGGCGAGCACGAGCACTTCGCCGTCCTGGCGCTTCTGCAAGCCGGTGATGAGCCGGCCGTCCTTGAGGATGAGCGTGCTGTAGCGGAACGCCGGGTCGAGATTACGGTTTGGATCGAGGACGTCTTCGACGAGGCGATCGATGCCGCGCTTCGACAAGCCGGCGAGCTGCGGGCCGACGAAGCCGCCCTTCCCGTCAATCTGATGACAGGCCATGCAATTTTTCGCGAAGACCGCTTCGCCGCTTTGTGCGGATGGCGACGGTTGCAACGCCTTGAACGCGGCGCGACGGTCGGCGATGAGTTTCTCCAGCTCCGCCTTCGGCGCGGCGACGCCGCGCGTGAGCTGCTTCACACGCTTGTCCAGGTCCGGCACATTGGCGGCGGCGAGACGATCCTCGATGCCGAGGTCCATCAGCAATCGCGCGGGCGCTTTGCCGGAGGCGACGGCGTCGAGCAGCTTCTCGGCGGAGGCGGTGTTCGACGCGAGGGCGTTGGCCAGCGTCGTCTGCAACTCGCGCGGCGCGAGGCGGAAGCTATCGACGATCGCCTGCTGCGCCGCCGGCGTCGCCATGACGCCCAATGCCACGGCGACGCGATGGCGCAGCGGCATCAGCTCCTGCGGATCGCCGACAATCCGCGCCATCGACGCGGCGGCCGGATCGCTGTGCAAGCGTGCGAGCGCGGCGGCCATGGCGGCGCGGGTTT
>JAXDMN010000331.1:0-9432 GCA_034666045.1 Phycisphaerales bacterium
TTCGTTCTATCCTGTTTCGAGGTCCCACACATCTGCGCGAGAGCAGTGGCGGGCGGTATGAGCCGATTGAAGCGCTCCAGCGACATCAGTGGGCGGCGTTTCTGCGAAGTCTCATGGTTTTTCGTGAAGCGAAATGGATGAATCATCCTGCCGCAACATATCTGGCAGAAAACAAACCATACCAACTGGCAACAGCATCGAAGTTGGGCTTTCACGTCCCTCACAGCCGAATTGCGAATCACGTGCCACCCAACGTTGCTCCTGAAAGCCGATCAGTCGCAGTTAAAGCTCTGGACTCATTTCTGCTTCGCCTCGCGGATACGGACGCCTTTTTCTACACTCAAATTGTAGAGAGAGAGGAACTGTGCCGCGGTGACCTTCAATCAATGCCATTGATCATTCAGTCACCATTAGAACCTAAGATAGATCTTCGTGTTACCGTCGTTGGCTCGGAGGTCTTCGCGGTAGCAGTTACAAAGAACGGGCGGGGCATCAGGGGTGACTGGCGACTACATAAGGAAAAAGCAGAGTTTCCTCCACACGAGCTTCCGTCGGAAGTATGCGCTAAGTGCCGAAATCTAGTTGAAGCGTTGGGTCTTGCTTTTGGTGCTATCGATCTCGCCTTAGTTAATGGCGAATATTACTTTATCGAGATCAACCCGACGGGCGAATGGGCGTGGCTTTGTGACTCCAAGGTGCCGATTGATCGTGCCGTTGTAGACTGGCTCGCGGGCTGAACGTGAATCAACTATCGCCATCTTCGAAACACTTTTGGGGAAAGTTCCTCGGTTGCTTCGGCAAGACGATGCTGTTTTTAGCGGCACAACTCTTCCCTTTCGGCACGAGCGTTTGGAGTGAGTGGATTATTCATCGGCGTATGAAGCGTGCAGAACACGAGGGCCTAGCGCCGTGGGGGAGTGATGACATTTTCAAACTCTCCGTACAGGAATTGGAGGACAGCCATAAGTTGGAGTTGGAACGTCGTGACAAGATTGAGAAGAAGGCTCAGGCAAATCTCGCAACTGCCGCCTTGGCGACGAGCTTCGGACTCGGCTTCATTGGGCTCTTACCGAAGTCATCGGAGATAGAAGCGCAGTTGGTGCCCACAGCAGCATTTGCGGTGCTTGCGTTCGCTGCTTTCGTTTATCTCGGCATGGCTGCAATTTGTGCAGTGCGCGCCTCTGCCATTAATAAGATTTTTGATAGATACCTACCCGCACGTCTGCAAACTGAAAAGTATGGATTCCCAACAGCAGACGAAAACACGAAGGCACAGCTAGCGACTCTGATACGACTCAACGAGGCGTACACACTTATCACGGTCAACTTTACCGCTGCTAGTGGTACTGCCATGCGTAATGGCATCGTCGGGTTAGTTGCCGCATTGGGCTGGCACGCCGCGACCCGCTTTGCGCCCTTAGTTGCACCCTAGCTGTCTGGAGGGTCAGCGACATCGGCCTTCCAGCGCGTCCACGCGGGGTTTTAGGTCGGCGAGCCGCTCGTGATGCCGGCCGTGCCGTCGCCGGGTGGCGCGGATTTCGGCAGCGCAGGAAAAGGCGGGGAGATCGTCGCGGGCCACGTGGCCGGCTGCGTAGTAGCGCGCGGCGTGTCGTCGCCGCCGCGCGATGCGGCCGCGACCATCGCGGGATCAGGCTGGATGCGCCATTCGCCGCTCGGCGTGTCGTCGGTGGCGGCGTACGGCAGCATCAATGCGATCAGGATGAACGGGATGATCAGTCGCATCGCAGTGAGCCCCAGGTCCCGCAGTTATGTCGCCGCTATGGGAATGAAGCGGACAATAAATTGAGGAGAGGCCGCATGTGCCGTCGCGGCGACGAAGCGCGCGGTCATCATCATCCGGCGGCGCAGCGTCGTGAAATTCGTGGGAGGACAATCGGGGGCGCGAAAAGGAAATCAGAACCGGGCGGTGCGGGTGATCAGATCGTGGCGGGCACAGGAATCGGCTGCTCCTGCGGCGTGCGAATTCGCCGCACGAGGTATGCAAATGCCAGCAGCAACATGACATACGGCGCGAACATCGCAAACCCTTCCGTTCCGGTCAGGAAGACCAGCGGGAGGAAGGCCATCGGCTTGGGGTTCTGCGGGAAACGCATCCGCCGCGAAATGTAACCCGGCGGGGGCAAATTCAGAACGATTGTTCTGCCTTCCGACAGGCGAATGTATCGGACGCGCGGCAAGCGGGGCAGATCAGACCGGCTATGCGAGGCGGTCGTGCTTTTCCGAGCCGGCATGGGCGTCGTCCCAGCTCTTGCGGAGGAGTTTGGGGTCGACCCTGCCGAACGGCTTGCCGCTGGTTGGGACCAGCGTCTTCTTCGCGTCGAGTTTCGGCAACAGATCGCCATGAGCGGCGATCAGCTCATCGCACATCTCGACGATCTGGTCGAGCGAAAGCGTAGCCGCGGTGAGGGGGTCGAACATCGCCGCCTGGTAGACGTGATCGCGCCGTCCTTCGAGCGCGGCGCGGATGAACAGCTCGTGCTGGCTGACGTGCGGCTGCATGTAGGCGATGAGCTGCGGCGGAAGCTCGCCGACGGTCGTGTGCTGGCAGCCGTTGCGATCGACGACGGTCGGCGCCTCGACGATCGCGCTCTTCGGCAGGTTTGAGATCACGCCGTTGTTCGGCATGTTGCCGTAGACGACGCTGGGCGCGCCGGTGGCGACCGAGTGAACGATCGTGCTGCCGTACTCGTGGCTGCGCTGAACGTCCATGTGCTCGTCGCTCCTGGCGAAGGTCTTCATGCGCTCGAACTCATCGACGATCGCGTCGCAGCGGCGGAGGTATTCGTCGATCGGGACGTCGTGACGCTGAATGACCTCACGCCCGCGCGGGATGAACCACGGGTTGTATTCGGCGTTGTGCTCGGACGATTCGGTGACGAAGTAACCGAGCCGCCGCATCAGCTCGAAGCGCACCTTGTTCGTGTTGTAGACCTCCGGCCGATTCATCGCGTCGAAGAGGCGCGGATAGAGGTCGACGCCGTCCTTCTCCAGCTTGAGGTAGAAGGCCATATGGTTGATGCCGGCGCAGAGGAATGCGACATCGCTCGGGCGCTCGCCGATGTAGTTCATCAGGCGGTCGAAGGTGCCCTGCACGCTGTGGCACAGGCCGACGCCGCGCACGTTGCTGGTGCGCGCGATCGTCTGCATGTTCATGCTCATCGGATTCGAATAGTTGAGCAGCCAGGCGCTGGGGCAGAGCTCCATCATGTCGCGGCAGAGGCCCGAGAGCATCGGGAACGTCCGCAGCGCGCGGAAGAATCCGCCCGGCCCGGTCGTGTCGGCGATGGTGAAATGCAGGCCGTACTTCCGCGGGATCTCGAAGTCGACCAGCGTCGAATCGAACCCGCCGATCTGCACCATGTTGATGACGAAATCGGCGTCGCGCAGCGCCTCGCGGCGGTTCTGGGTCGCTTCGATTTTCGGATTCGCACCCAGCGACTTTGCGACCTTGCGGCAGAGGTTCGCGCCGACCTCGAGCCGCTCGGCGTCGATGTCCATGTAGCTGAACGTCGCGTTCTTGAATTCGGGAAAGGAGAGAATGTCCCCGGTGAGGTTCTTCGAGAACACCACGCTGCCGGCGCCGATCATCGCGACTTTGATCACAGCGGACCTCCGCCTGGCGTCGCGCCCGCGAGCAACTCCGCGCTGCGCAGTGTGTTGCGCAGGAGCATGGCGACGGTCATCGGCCCGACGCCGCCGGGGACGGGCGTGATGTGCGAGGCCTTGGCGCGGACGGCGTCGAACTGCACGTCGCCGACGGTTTTCTTCGTGCCGTCGGGAAGCGTGACGCGGTTGATGCCGACGTCGATGACGACCGCGCCGTCGCGCACGTGCTCCGCGCCGATCAGCCCGGGCTTGCCGACGGCGACGACGAGAATTTCGGCGCGGCGCGTGTGCTGCATCAGGTCTTTTGTCTCGATGTGGCAGACGGTGACGGTGGCCATTTGTTCCGCGAGCAACAGCGCGATCGGTTTTCCGGCGATTTCCGAGGCGCCGACGACGACCGCCTCGGCGCCGCGGATCGGGCAGCCGGTGCTCTTGATCAACTCGATCACCGACAGAGCGGTGCACGGCGCGATCAGCGTGCGGCCGTAGACGACGTAGCCGATGTTCGCGGGATTGACGCCTTCGACGTCCTTGACGACGTCAATCTCATACTGCATCCGCGGCGCGCTCAGGTGTGGCGGGAGCGGGAGGTGCATCATGATGCCCGTGACGGCCGGGTCGATGTTGAGGCGGCGGATTTCCTGCTTGAGGTCGTGCGCGCGGATGTCGGCGGGAAGCTTCAGGAGTTGGTAGTCGATGGCGACGCTGCGGCACGCCTCGGCCTGGCGGTTGGCGTAAAGCTCGGCGGCGTGCGTGGCGCCGACGAGGATGGCGGTGAGATGAACGGGCCTGCCGAGCGCCGCGGCGCGGGCGCGGACGTCATTCTTGATGCGTTCGGCAAGCGCTGCGCCGTCAATCAGAGCCGCGGACATGAAGGGGATTATAGAGTGACGGTCGGCAGCGTACGAGTTCAGCCGTTAAGCCGGTCGCACGAGCTGCATGCGCGGCGATGCGCCGATGATCGCGGAGCGCGCGGCGCACGCCTGGCAGACCGCGCCGTCGCCGAGGTCGTAGCCGCAGTCGCCGCACTGGTTGTGCGTCGTGCGGCGATGGGCGCGGACGATGAGGTACGCGGCGTGCGCGGGCGCGAGCGCTGCCAGCAAAAGCATCATCCAGTAAGGCAGGTTCATCGCGTTCCAGTGCCGGGCGATCAGGTGGTTGTCCGCGTCGCGCAGCCAGATCTGCGACTCTTCGAAGGAGAATCCGGCGATGGCGCCGGTCCAGTAGCATTCGTCCCAGGCGGCGGCGAGATCGGTGTCGGCGCCGCGCACGCCGGCGGCGGTCGTGGCGCCAGTCGGGTGATTCTCGATCAGCGCCACCGACAACACGCCGCGATATGACCGAAACTCCCATCGCGTCGAGCCGGCCGAGACGGGGAGCTTCACATGCGCAATCGAGCGATAGCTGCCAGCCCAGACCACCACGATCAGCGCGCAAAGCGCCAACAGCGGTCCATACGCGCCTTTGCCCAGCCGATGAAACGACATCGCCGCACCCCGCACACCGAATTACGCCCGGCCCGGAAAAGAAATGAGCCCTGGAACTGTCCCAATCGCCTGCCGCGAGTGCTTGCTTGCCGCATCGTCCCCGGCAATCATGCAGGCCGTCGAACTATGAAGATTTACACCAAAACCGGGGATGATGGAAACACAAATCTGTTCGGCGGCGGTCCGAATGCGCGGGTGGCGAAAAGCGACGCGCGCATCGATTGCTATGGCAACATTGACGAACTGAACAGCACGATCGGCTGGGCAGCCGTCATTGCGACGCCCGCGATGGCCGATCCGTTGCGCAGCGTACAGAGCGATCTGTTCACGATCGGCTCGCACCTCGCGGTGGCGGACGGCGCGGCGTTACCCGCCTCACTGCCGACGCTCGAGGATTCGATCGTCGCGCGGCTCGAGATGCAGATCGACGCGGCCGTCGCTCAGTTGCCGCCGCTGCGCAATTTCATCCTGCCCGGCGGGAGCGAGTTGGCCGGTCGTCTGCACATCGCGCGGACGGTCTGCCGGCGCGCGGAGCGCCGGCTGGTGCGCTTCGCGCAGGATCGCCCGGTATCGGCGACCATCCTGACCTTCCTCAACCGCCTGAGCGATTGGCTTTTCGTGCAGGCGCGGCTGGCGAATCATGACAATGGCGTCATGGACGTGCCGTGGTCCGGCAAGAGTTAGTAACGCGGGGATTTTCGCGTGTGATCGACACGTTTTGCCGTTGCGGTTTGAGGAGCGACAGGGCATTTTGTCTGCTGTCTTGACCGACTGCCGATAAGTTTCAACGAAAGCCACGCCGGCGGCCCGCGCCGGGTCGCGAGGCGTGATCCGTCACCTGGAGTTTGCCGCACCATGTTTTGCCCGCCGCGCCTGTCGCTCGCCCTCGCTCCGCTCTCCGCTGCGTTGTGTCTGCTCGTCTTCGTTTCAACCGGCGGCGCCGCAACGACGATCGCCGTCCAGAATGCGACCGTCGGGACGCAGCCGCGTGACATCGTCGTCAACGCCGCCGCGCTCAAGCCGTTCGTCGAGGCGGCGAAGACGCGGCGCGTCGACATCGCGGGCGTCGGCGATTCCAACCAGGTCGCCGGGCCGGGCGGCGCGTACGGGTGGGATCATGGTTACTCAAAGGCCTGGAGCGATCGCTACGGCGAATACGCGACCGGGGTCTTCGGAATGAACGCAGAGGGTGGCTGGGCCGGACCGCAGGGTTACATCGACAGTTGGGGCTATCCATGGGGCGCGACCGATGTCGGCGCGCCCGCTGCGCTCGACAAATACAAGCTCTACTACGACAGCCTCAGCAACGGCATCAGCGATTTCCCCTCGACCTACGCCTACTTCGGCGCGAATTACGTCGAGACCACCGCGCACTGGACGCCGCTGGTCACCGTGCGCAAGGGCAGCCCGTTGTGGGGACAAAACCTGCGCTGGCAAATGACCTACGGCACGTTCGAGAACGGCAACGGCGCGTTCACACCGTCCGTCGCCGCCGGCGGGGTCAAGCTGCTGACCGGCGGGCGCATCACCACCTCAACCGGAACGACCGCGCTGGTCGACAGCGCGTTCAAGGTGCCCGCTGCCGCCTACAAGAACGCGCAGGGCGGCGAGTTCGTCATCGGGCTTTCGTACAGCGGCGAAGGCACCATGCGCGGGCCGTTCTTCGGACTCTGGCAGCGCGTCGAAGGGGACCGAACGTCCGGCATCAGTTACTCGACGATGCTCTGGCAAGGCGGCCGCGCCCTCGTGCACGCGGCCACCGCGCTCAAGTCGCAATCGGACGATGCGATCAAGGAATACATCCGCAACAGCGTCAAGCTTCAGGACGGGCCGAAGATGCTGCTCGTGCAGGTCAACCACGGCGGAAACGACGGCGGCACGATCATCCCGTCGGTCGGACCGAACCCCGCGATGAGCAACACCCCCGCCGGGTTCGCCGACAACATGGACGCGCTCATCTCGCGCCTGCGCGGCGTCTGGAAGACGATGGGATACGACCCGAAGAACCTCGTCTTCCAATACGGCCCCTACCACCCGCGCGAAGGCAACGCCGACGACGGCACCGGCCGCACGCGCATCCAGCGCCTCGCCGATTGGGAAAATGCGATCGTCCAACTCTCTCAGCAGCACCCGGGTTACAACCTCGCCATCGTGCGCGGCACCAAGATGACCACGCCGCGGACCATGGACGCCAACGGCTGGTTCAGCAGCGCCGCCGACCATGCGCACCTCTCGATCGACGGCTACGTCGGCGTTTCGGAGCTGGGCGTGCGGCAGGTCGTCGGCTACGCGACCGCGGAGGAGCGCGACAATCGCTCGGGCGTCACGAGCCTCAGCTTCAAGTTCAACAGCGACGTCTCGGCCAACCTCACGCCCGACGACCTCGTGCTCAAAGAGGCCGGCAGCGACACGCTGATGGACCCGTTCAACTTCGCCGTCGACTGGGACGCCTCGACGAACACCGCGACCTGGACCTTCCAGGGACTGCCGATGGGTGAGCTCCCCACGGGCGACTATGAAGCGGTCCTGCGCCTGTCCCAGCTTGGCGCGCTGGTCGGTAGCGCTGGGAGCGACCTCGCGAGCAGCGACTACACCTTCGCGTTCACCGCTGACCCGATCCCAGAACCCGCGGGTCTCGGCGCGATCAGTCTGATCGGATTCGCACTGGCGCGTCGTCGACGACGTTGAGTGCGACAATCACCGAACCGACCCTAAATTCCCCTTCCATTTAGCCGCGTCGCTTGCGACGCGCGGACGCCTGGCGCGGTAAACTCTTCCCCATGCGACCCGCACTTCTCGTAGTCGTCTTCGGATGGGTTCTTCCCGTCGTAAGTTGTGCTGCTGCGACGACGACAACCCAATCCACCGTGGGACGGTTCCCCTTCCTCGAAGTCGACGCGCGCGCGAAACAAGTGCGCGTCGAATGCGAATCGCTCGCAGTCGAAAACCCCCTCGAGTTCTTCCTCTGCCTCGCCGGCACGGTCGAGCACGAATCCGTCTTGCGCTCCAAGGTCCGCCCCTCGCACCTGCACGCTGCCCTGCTCATGCTGGGGCTCGAGCCGGGCGAGCCGGTGCGCTTCAGCGAGTCGGCGAAAAAGTGGCTTCCGCCGCACGGGCCGCCGCTTCAGATTTCGGCGCAGTTCGAGCGCGATGGGAAGCAGGTCACGCTGCCGGCGTACCGCCTGATGCGCGACGTGAAGAACAAGCGTGAGATGCCGCCGATGACGTGGATCTTCGCCGGCTCGCGAATGATGGAGGGCGACGTCTACGCCGCCGATCGAACGGGTTATCTCATCAGCGTCGTCAACTTCGATTTCACCGTGATCGACATCCCGCAGCTCGCGAGCAACGCGAACGAGACGCTGCAATGGGAAACGAATCTCGACGTCATGCCGCCGAAGGGGACGAAGGTGACGCTGATCATCGAGCCGGCCGGAAAGGTGCAGGCGCCCGCAGACCCAGCGGCGGCGGCTGGGCCGATCGACGTGACGCTGGTCACGATCGAAGCGGACGGCACGATCCATCTCGGCGACGCGAAGTACGCTTCGCACATGCTGCCGACCGTGGTGCGCCGTCTTCCGCGCGACCGGCGCGTGCGCGTCGCGGTGGAAAATGCCATCGAGCAGAATGACGTCGCGCGCGACATGATCAACCAGTTGTCGCGCGGCGGATTCGATTTCCAGGTTGTGCCGCAAGCCAAGTCTGGCGGCACACCGCCGCGCGCCGCGACGTCTCCCGCGGCCGACAGCGCGAACCTGACCCGCGTTCGCGCCGACGACGCGCAGATCCAGAAACTGCGTGAAAAGTGGCAAAAAGCGGTCGCGCCGCACGATGCCTCCCTCCGACAGGCCGCGACCACGCACTACGAAGTCATCACCCAACTTCGCCGCGAACAGCAGCGCCTGATCGACGAGGCCGACAAGATCCAGCGGCTGATCGACGAGCTCGAAAAGCAGTACCAGGACATGACGACGCCGCGGGCGGAGTAGCGTTACGTGGCATGGGCGCCTCGCCCATGCATTCGCGGCGGCCAGCCGCCTTCGCCAGACAAAAGAGCCGGTAGCGCGGCAAGCTGCATGGGCGAGGCGCCTATGCCACGAGATGAATTCCACGAGACCGTTATCGATCGCCGAGCTGGTGCGCATTTCCGCATGGCCGTTCTCGCTCGCAGTGGTCGCGGTGATTTTGTGCTACGCGGCGGCCGGCACGACGCTCGGGTTTTATCTCGGCCCCGTCGTGATGGTGACGCTGATCCTGCCCGTGATGGCGGCGGCTCAGGGACGGCTCATCGGCGGGATCATTGTCGCAGGGGCGATGG
>JAXDMN010000332.1:0-22149 GCA_034666045.1 Phycisphaerales bacterium
CCGACGACAGCGTCCGTCCCCACGCGTTCTGGTTGTAGTCGACAAGTACCCTGCCTTGCGGCCGCTTCGCGATCTTGTATTCCGCGGTGATGATCTCCGGCGAGCGCTTCGCCAGTGTCTGCGCCATCGCCTTGGCGAACGTCCACACCTGCTTCTGCGTCGGCCCGCGGACGATCGGCACGTAGACGTGAATCCCGCGCGAGCCGGTTGTCTTCGGATAGCTCGGCATGCCGAGATGATCGAGCGCATCGCGAAGGATCAGCGCCACTTCGAGCACGCGCGCGAACGGCACGCTCTTCCCGCCCTTTACCGGCGACACCGGATCGAGATCGAAGTGCAGATAATCCGGGCGATCGACATCGTCGCAGCGCGCGTACCACGGGTTCAAATCGATGCACCCGAGGTTGACGCACCACAGGAGCGACGGAAGGTCCTGGATCATCGGGAAGTCGATGACGTTCTCCGATTCGTGCTCGATCGAGCACGTTTGAATCCACTCAGGCCGCGGGGTCGGCGCGCGCTTCATAAAAAAGAATTCGCCGTGCGCGCCGTGGGGGTAACGCTTCATCACCATCGCGCGGTCGCGCAGGTGCGGCAGCAGGACCGGCGCGACGTCGGCGTAGTACTGAATCAAGTCGCCCTTGGTGATGCCGAGCTCTGGCCAGAATGGTTTGCCGAGATTCGTCAGCGTGACCGTTCGACCGCCGACGGGAAGCTCGACGGTTTTTTCATTTTTCGGGATGGTGACGGATTCGATCGGCGTGGCCGCGCGGGCGGGCTTGCTGCGCGATCGGCCGATCTTGGACGGATGGTGGTCACGTGTCGCGACAACGGATGGCATCTTGACCTCGCGTATCCCCATCCGGTGGGTTTAACAGTGGGATCCTTCCCTGCGAGGTGAGAGTGCAACTGGCGCGCCAATCTTACTCCCTCGCCCCGGTACGCCGGGGAGAGGGTTGGGGAGAGGGGTTATGTGCGCGGGAGTCAGTCATGCGTTTGACTCGCCGCACCGCGCCGTTTGTCGAATCGAACGATCATCGACGTGGATCGCCGCTCGCCCCTCTCCCCTGCCCTCTCCCCGGCGTACCGGGAAGAGGGAGTGAGAGCTACGCCGCGCCTTTGCCGCGCAGGGGTTGATGCTGCAAATGCAGCGATTCCGCCACCGCCTGGTTCGTCACGCGGCCGCCGACGAGGTTGATCCCTTCGCCGAAGCCGGGATCCTCCGCCGCCGCTTTCTCGTAGCCCTTGTTCGCGATCTTCAGCGCATACGGCAGCGTTGCGTTGCACAGCGCGATCGTGCTCGTTCGCCCCACCGCGCCGGGCATGTTGGTCACGCAGTAATGCACGACGCCGTCGACGACGTACGTCGGCTGCTGGTGCGTTGTCGGCCTGGCGGTTTCGATGCAGCCGCCCTGGTCGATCGCGACGTCGACGATCACCGCGCCATTTTTCATGTCCTTCAAATCCGCGCGCGTCACCAGCCGCGGCGCTTTCGCGCCCGGGATCAAAACCGCGCCGATCACGAGGTCCGCCTTGCGCACTTCATCCCGAATATTCTGCGGATCGGAATAGATCGTATGCACGTTCGCCGGCATCGTGTCGTCGAGATAGCGCAGGCGATCCAAACTGATGTCCATGATCATGACGTTCGCCCCAAGCCCCGCCGCGACTTTCGCCGCGTTCGTGCCGACCACGCCACCGCCGAGCACCACGACAGGCGCCGGCGCCACGCCCGGCACGCCGCCCAGCAAAATCCCGCGGCCCATCATCGGCTTCTCGAGATATTTCGCCCCTTCCTGAATGCTCATCTTCCCCGCCACTTCGCTCATCGGCGTCAGCAGCGGCAAGGTGCCCTTCTTGTCCTTGATCGTCTCGTACGCGATCGCCACGATCTCCGCTTCCATGCAACCCTGCGTCAGCTCCTTGTCGGCCGCGAAGTGCATGTAGGTGAAGACGATCTGACCCGGGCGGAACCGTTCGATCTCCTGCGGCTGCGGCTCCTTGACCTTGACGATCATCTCCGCCTTCTCGAACACTTCCGCCGCGGTCGGCACGATCGTCGCGCCGGCTTTCGTGTAGTCCTCATCCGGAAATCCGCTTCCCGCGCCGGCCTGCGTTTCGACGTAGACCTCATGTCCGTTCTTCCGCATCAGCTCGACGCCGACCGGCATCATCGCCACGCGATACTCGTCCTGCTTCACTTCCTTGGGCACGCCAACACGCATGATCACATCCTCGTTTTCTCTGCTGTCCCTACTTGTCCGGCCGATGATAGCGACGCGTCCTCAATACAAAAGATTCGGCGGAGATTTCCGCCGACAAACCCCGTCGCCGTTTTGTAAAATCGTGACCGGATGCAGCCGCGAATTTTCAAACGCGATCACGTCTGTCGCGCCGACGCGCGGGCATATGGCGAAATGTCGGCATGCGACCGCATGCAACCGGGTGCAACCCAGCGCAACCGCCAATGCCATTTGGAAAACGAACCCACCGTCGCAAAAACGCTTCTATCTCCTGCATCCACGGCAAGTTGTGATGCATGCCGCGGCCAACTATCGTAGGCCGTCAATCTGAGCAGGCGAAGGAACACTCTCATGGCGAAGGTTCGCAAAGCTGTCATCACCGCGGCCGGACGCGGCACGCGACAGTATCCCGCCTCCACCGCGGTGCAGAAGGAGATGTTCCCCCTCGTCGATCGCGACGGGCTGACCAAGCCGATCATCCAGATCATCGGCGAAGAGGCGATCGAATCCGGCATCGAAGAAGTCTGCATCATCACCCAGCCGGGCGAAGAATCGCTCTACCGGGAATATTTCAAGCGGCTCGACGACGACATGGTCAAATCTTTCAGCGGCAAGGACTGGGCGATCCTCGAATCGGAAAAACTCGGCGCCTTCGGCGAGCGCCTGCACTTCGCGGAACAGAAATCCCCGGAAGGATTCGGCCACGCGGTTTACCAGGCGAAAGATTTCGTCGGCGACGAGCCGTTTCTGCTGCTGCTCGGCGATCACGTCTACATCAGCGACATCAAGGACCGCTGCGCGCGGCAACTCATCCGCGTTTACGAGCAATACATGCTGGACGCCGTCACTGGCGTGCAGCCCACCCTCGAGCGGCACCTGCATCAATTCGGCACCATTCGCGGCGAGCCGGTCGATCCGAACAAGGGCATTTATCGCGCGCAGCTCATCATCGAAAAGCCCTCGATCGAAGTCGCGCGCGAGCAGCTCGCAACGCCCGGCCTGCCGGCGGGAAATTACCTGTCGCATTTCGGTATGCACGTCTTTTCGCCGCGCATTTTCGATTCGCTCGAGCACCTGATCAAAAACGACATCCGCGACAAGGGGGAGATTCAGCTCACGGCCGCGCAGGAACATCTGCGCGGGCAAAGCCGCGGAAAATACTGGATCGTCATATCGCAGGGGCAACGTTACGACACCGGCATTCCCTACGGCCTGATGGAAACGCAGCTCGCGCTCGCACTGAACGGCGTGCACCGCACCGAGATGTGCGAGGCGATCGCGCGCATTTTAGCGACCCAAGTCAAAACGTGACGAAACCTCAGGAAAAAGGCCTCACACAAGACCGTTGCTATCAAACGCTTACATAACTCCCACCGGTCGAGCTCGCTTGACCGGTTTTTGATTCCTGCGAATTCACCGAACCGACGTTCGGGCACCAGCGTAATCCTCGCAACTGGGGACACGCATTTGTGTCGGGCATAACCATTCGGGTTCGGGAAGTCTTAACTCGGGAGTGTAGTCACATGTCACAGGAAGTGCTTTCGCCGATGGGCGAGGTTTTCGCTCACCCGGCTGTCGGGGCTGAAGGAATTGAAGTCGCGCGCGGCGCGACCATCTACACGCAAGGCTCGCAGGCCGAGCACGTCTACTACATCCATCGCGGTCAGGTCCGCCTTTATCAGGTCGGCCCGGACGGCGAGGAAGCTCGCCTGGTCGAGATCCTCGGACCCGGACAGTGGTTCGGATGCGCGTCGCTCTCGCAGGCCGGCACCTATGTGGCGCAGGCCGTCGCGGCGACCGAAGCGACGCTGTCGAAGGTCGCGGCCATCCGCTTCCTCGAGCACGTTTCGACCAACCCGGAAGCCGCCCAGCAGCTCATTCGCAATCTCGCGTCGACCGTTCACTCGGCTCGCAACGAGGCGGCCCGGCTGGTCTTCCAGGACTGCAATCAGCGTCTGTTGAACGCGATGCTCCGCTTCAGCGATTCCGCCGCCGCGACGAGCGATGGCGAGAACGTCGTGCTTCACCTGACGCACGAGCAGCTCGCGCAGGCCGTCGGCGCGGCGCGCGAGACGATCAGCCTGGCGCTGACCGAATTGCGTCACAAGAACCTCGTGCGCACCGGTCGCAATCGTCTGATGTTCAACCGCGACGCGCTCCGCACGTTCGCGGCGCACGTTCAGTCGCAGCGCGACACGCAGCCGGTCGCCTGAATTTGAATTTTTCGCCACAGTTGAATGTGGCGCGGGTGGGGGACAACAAACCCCAAAACGGAAAGCCCCTGAGGATTCACTTCCTCGCGGGCTTTCTGTGCGTCTGGAGTTTCGGTTAGTTCGACGACGCCGCGCGGGAAATGAGCGGCACCCGCGGGGCTTCCGGGATCTCGGGCGGCGGAATGGGGATGGCCGCGGGCGCGGACGTTTCGCCGGCAGCTTGAACGGCCCAGATGCTGATGCGATTGCGGCCGTGCTGCTTGGAGTGGTAGAGCGCGGCGTCGGCGTTGGCGACGAGCTGCTCGGCGTTGGTCGCCCCGCCACCCGCCTGCCGCAGCGACGCGACGCCGATCGACATCGTGACGCCGTCTTTCCGCTTCAGCAGCGCCGCCGACGCGTTGCAGAACTCTTCGCCGATGCGCTGCGCAGCCAGGGCCGCTTCGTCAGTGCTCGCCTGCGGAAGCAACAGGACGAACTCATCGCCGCCGTAACGGGCCGCGACGTCCATCCGCCGCATGTTCGCGCTGATCACCTTGCCGGCCATCACCAGCAACTGATCGCCGAGCTGGTGGCCCATCGAGTCGTTGAGCTGCTTGTAGCCGTCGAGGTCGATCATCACGCAGGCGAGGTCCTTGTCGTAGCGCTGCGCCTCGGCGAAGAGCTGATCGATGACGCGACTGAAATGACGGCGGTTGTAAACGCCGGTCAGCGCGTCCGTCGCCGCCATCTGCTCGAGCTGCGCGTTCTTTTCTTCTAACTGTCGGCGGAGCTCTTCCTTCTCCTTGATCAGGGCGGCGACCGTCAGGTTCTTCTCGATCACGAGCGGGATGGTGAAGAGGTAATCGCCGACCTTGACGACGTAGTCGGTCGCGCCTTTACGGATCGCCTCGGCGGCGATGTGGCCGACATTCTCGCCAGTCACCATGATCACGGGCGTGGTGCAGCGGCTGCGGATGTCGGAGAGGACGTCCATCCCGGTGCCGTCCGGCAGGTTGTAGTCGGTGAGGATCAGATCGAAGCTGGCGACGTCGTGGCTGAGCACTTCCTTGCGCGTGCCGACGCCGACGACGGTGCCGCGGCCGAAGCGGTCTTCGACCTGCTCGCGAATCAGCTCGCGCTGATCCGGATCGTCTTCGATAATGAGCAAACGCAACGAGTTCAAGTTAGTCCAGCCTTACCCAATCATGAGATACGATACGAACGTCCGTTTCTGCAAACTCCGTTGGTCCGAAAACTCACCGCCGGCACGTCTCGGCCGGCACGTGGTGCTCCGGGTACTGGTGAATCGTCAGCCAGTAGCTCGTGCTCGCCAGCACCGTCTTGAGAAACTGTTCCACGTTTGCCGGCTTGATCGTGTAGCTGTTGGCGCCGTTGGCGGCGGCGAGCTTCATCTCCGCCTCGTCGCACACGCCGGTCATCATCACGACCGGAATATCCCGCAGATCCGGATCGGCCTTGATCGCCTTGAGCGTTTCCTGTCCGTTCATGCCGGGCATCTCGAGATCGAGATAAACCAGCCCCGGGCGCGGCGCGTTGGCGTACTTGCCGCGGCGTCGGAGGAATTCGAGGGCTTCGGCGCCGTTGGCGACTTCGTAGACGGCGTTGCTGACCTTGCACTCCGCGATGGCGTCGCGGATCAGCAGGCGGCAATCCGGATCGTCGTCCACGAGCAGAATGGTGATCCCGCAGGACTTCTTTTCGTGCTTTCGCTGCGTTGTCGCCACCATTGACCACTCCTCGTGCAACTCTCTCTCAAACACTCACGCCGCCGCGGGGGCCGGGGTCGGCGCCGGCGGGGTTTTCGACTCTTCATGCGCGTGCGGCCCCGCCATCGACGGCACGAACTTGCCGTTGATGGTGAAGCGGAACGTGCTGCCGACGCCCACCTTGCTCTCGACCCAGATCGTGCCGTTGTACGTCTCGATAATGCTCTTCACGCTGGCCAGTCCGATACCCTTGCCCGGCACATTGCAGGCGGCTGTGTTCTTTCCTCGTCTGAAGACGAAGAAGACTTTACGAACGTCCTCCGGATCGATGCCGATCCCGGTGTCGCGGACGTAGAACTCCGTCTCGGTCATGCGAACGTCGCAGCCGACGTGGATCGCCTTCGCGGGCTTGTCGCCCATGTATTTGATGGCGTTATCGACAAGGTTCTGGAAAACCTGCCGCAGGCGGGCACGCTCGCAATGAATGACCGGCAGCCGGTTGTCGATGACCAGTTCGATGCCGCGGCTCTTCAGGTCGTTCTCGAGAACGTCCCCGATGTCGTTTACCAGGTCGTTCACGTCGATCATTTCCATCTTCTGCCGCCGCGTCTTGATGCGCGACAGCTCGAGCAGCTCGGCGATCAGGTCCGTCTCGGCCTCGACATTCTTCTGGATCCGCTCGAGGCGGTGAATGATCTCATCGTCGAACTTGTCGCGGCTCTTCATCAGCAACATCGTCGCCATGCCGGAGATGTTGCGCAGCGGGGCGCTCAGGTCGTGCGAGACGGCGCGGAGGAAGTCTTCCTTCTCCGCGATCTCGTTGCTGAGACGGTTGTTCGCCATCTCGAGCTGAGCGGTGCGATGGTGGATCTTGTCTTCGAGGTCGCGGTTCGCATCGGCGAGCTCCTCGCGCTGCTTGCGGACGTGCCGCACCATCAGGTTGAACGAGCGCGCCAGCGTGCCGATCAGGTCGGGGCGATCGATCGCGACCTTGGCGTCGAGATCGCCCTCGGCGATGCGTTCGGTCGCGTCGACGAGCTGACGGATCGGCTTGAAGATGCGGTAGACGAGCAGGTAGACGCACGGGAAGGTCAGCAGCAGCACGATGCAGCCGACGAGCGCGAGGATCACGTAGATCCGCCCGATCGCCTGCTCCTGCTGGTGCTCCGAAAGGCTGATCGTGACGTAACCGACCAGGCGCGTCGCCTGATCGTGCTCGTAAGATCCCGTGCTGATGACGACGACCGGTGCGGTGACGCGGACCAGGCTGCCGAAGAGCGGCGAGCGCACGCGGCGCGGCTGCATCATGTCGCGCGGGCCGAACGTGCCGGCGACCTCGATCCCGCCGCGACTCGCGCGCGGGTCCTCCGACGCCGCCGTGACCGACTGACCGAGACCGTCGGAAAACGCGACGCCGATGACACCGTCGTTCTTCACGAATTGACTGGCGATGCGCGTGAGCTCCGCGGTGTCGCCCTCTTCGAGCGGGCGCGCGGCGGCCATCGCGAGCGACTGCGAGACGTTGATGATCCGCTCGCAGGTCGCGTGCCACATCGTCGCCCGCGCCTCGTGCAGGAAGAGGTAGTAGCTGCCGAGCAAGGTGGCAAGCAGCAGCGCCATGAAGCAGATGATCAGCTTTCCCTGGAGCCCGAGCCGCGCGGTGGCGCGGCGATACCACGGGACGCGGGCCCACCACGATTGCATCGCGGCGGTGTAGTCGGGTTGATCGTTGATTTCCGGCATCGCGACGGCGGTATCGGCGCAGCGGTCACGCAGAGACCGCGTGCGCAGCAGGCCGTCCGACTTTCATCGTCGCCCCCGTGGAGCGGGTTAATCTGACAAGTATTTGCCTGAGGGATAGGGCGCTTGCAGCATCGCTGCCGAGCGGGAGTGACCGGTTTTATCGGCCGCGCGGGATGAGAGTTATCATTGCACGCGGACGTTCACAAGCGTCGGGCGCTCGAGTCGGCCGGGCAGTTCCAGCAGCACCTCGCCGCCCGAAAGGCGGATCGCGCCTGAAACGAGGCGGCCGTCCATGTTCACCAGCACGTTGCCAGGCGGCAGGCCGACGATCTCGAGGACCGGCCGCGCCAGCGTGCTCGTACGCGGCGTGATCGTCAGCTCGACGCGCGGGCCGACGGCCAGAACCTGGTAAGCGCCGCGCGTCTCGTTGTAGCCGTCGTTGTTCGCATCACCCCCGGTCGAGCGGTTCAGGCGCCCCATCGCCTCGGGCACGCTCACCAGGGCGGGCGTCGCGTGCTGAAGCGCCTGTTCCTGCGCATCCGCCAGCGACTGCGCAGCGGCGCGGAATTCTCCGCCCCAGTACATCCGCCCGTCCGCGTAGATCGTCAGTGAGCCGGGCGCGTTGGATGAGACGAAGCGGACCCGACTCGCGCACGCATCCGCCACCGCCCAGCCGCCCTGCTCCGCCTGCGCGGTCGGCACGCCAAATGAGAAACGACCGGGCGCGTCGACGACGTAGTACAGCCCGCGGCGGCGCACGCGCCAGCCATCGGCGGATCGCGAGGTGTCGACGACGGATTCGTGGTTATCGACAAGCGTGACATCGTCGATGCGCACACCGGCCATCGAGCGCGGGTCGAATGCGAGCCGCAGCGTGCCGACTTCGCGCGTGTCGGACGCGCCCAGCGCCGCCAAGTCGAGCATTACCGGCGTCCACGCGCCGGGGCCGACGTTGACCGCACGGCTGATGACCGGCCTTCCGGCGACTTCGTAGCTCATCGTGATCGTGGTCGTCTGGTTGCAGTGAATGTATGCGCCGATCAACGTCCAGTCGGCGGGGAAGGAACGCCCGCTGAGCAGCGAAGGAAGTTTCACGATCACATCGCGAGTGCCGGGCGGAATCAGCAGGCTGCGGCGACCGCTGCGCGCGAGCCGCGCATCATTCACGACGACGCCGGCCGGCTCGGACGTGATGAAGGTGAGGTCTTCCGGCGAATCGAAGTCGAGCAGCGCGCTCACGCGCCGCGCGGGCAGCGAGGCCAGCGCCTGCGCGCTCATGCGCACGGCCGAGTCGCGCCCCGGCGTCAGGCGATCCGCCGGCGCAGGCATGCGCCCGCATCCGGAAATCGTCGCCAGCGCGAACGACAACAGGCACAAAACCCCCGCACGCATCAGAACTTCGGTGCGCTGCGACATCTCCTGCATTGTCGGATAGACCAGCGGCCGGACAATAGCGAGCAGACGAATGTCGTTATTGGACTTTGAGGTCTGCAACGATTTTGCGTTGCTCGCCGTCGCGCAGGATGACAAGTTCGATCGGACCGGATTTGTTGACCATCGCCGCGGCGAAGGTGGCGATGTCCTCGACCGCTTCGCCGCCGAGCGACAGGATCAGATCGCCCTTCTGCAACCCGGCCTGCGCGGCGGCGGAATCGGCGAGGACATCGACGACGCGTGCGGCCGCCCGCGCGCCCAATGCGGGCAATTGCACGCGCTGCGGATCATCCGCGCGAACGACGCTGATCTGCACGCCGAGCTGCGCGCGGCGAACGACCCCGCCATGCAGCAATTGCTCGACGACTGGGGCGAATGTGGTCGGAAAGAGCGCGTGGCCATTGCGGACGATGCCGGCGAATTGACCGTCGCGATTGACGAGAATCGCGTTGTCGTCCTGCACCCCTGTCCACAGCCCGAGCCGCGCCTGCCCGCGCGCGGGCGGCAACATGAGCACGATCGCGCCATCCGCCGGACGCGACTTGCTGAAGCGCGCGACTTCCCCCGCCGGCTCGGCGAGGCGAACGATCGTCAGCGCCGTCAGCCGATCCGCCGCGACGACGCGCGCGGTCGTCGCTTTCTCCTGATCGACCGCGACGATGAGCGGCTTGGTCACAAACTCCGGGTCGACGTACAGCGGCAGCAGCACGTCTCCCTTGCGATTGAGAATGATCCCGATGAACTCGACATTCAACGTCGCCGACACCGAGGGCAGCGGCATCATGCCCGAGTCCGGCGCGGTTTGCATCGGCTGCGTCGCCGGCGAGCGCACAAACAATCGCGGCGAGTTGGGCTTGAGCTGCTCGCGCACCTTTGGGTCAAAGCGCGCGAGAAAATCATCGACGGGAACCGGCACCGGGACCTGCACGCGAACGATGCGCGACTCGGTTTCGCGATATAGTTGCTGGATTTCCGCGTCGAGCGCGGCGAGGGTGGGACGAGTGGTCTGCGCGCGGGCGGCGACCGCCGCGACGGCCAACGTGAGGACGACGATGCCGACGCGCGCGATGGTCATCCTCTGCAAGCGTGATCCGGGTAAAGACCGCCGGGCTAAAACCGTTCGATGGGAACGAAGATCTGACCGCCGCCGTTGCGGATCTGCTCCTGCATGCGGTGGAATCGGTTCAGTTCGTCGACGAAATCCTGGGCCTCGCGAAGTGATTGGAAGCGCTGCACGCCGACCGATTGGCCCTGCTCGTTGACGATGGGGAACTCGATCGGATTCGAGACCATCGTCGGCCCCGGCACGCCCCGTCCGACCGGGACTTGCGCGATCGTGCCGCTCGGCATGACAGCGCCCTGGTTCCCGACGCGCCCGATGAGCACGCCTAACACGATGCACGCCGCCGCCGCCGACAACCGCTTGAGATTCGACAGGCGATACGACCAGTTCGTGTTGCGATCGACAGCCGCGTCGACGCGCGCGGCGAGCCGCTGCACCGTCGCTTCGCTGGGCTCGTACCCTTTCCACACCGCCATGCGGATGTCGCGGTCGGCGCGGACGCGCCGCATCGCCTCGCCCAGGATCTGCTCGGCCGACAACCGGGCGCGCAAGGCGTCTTCTTCCGTGGTCGACAGCTCACCATCGACGTAGGCCTCGAGTTGCTCCAGATCTTGTTCGCTTACAACCGGCATGTCAGACATTCCTCGCACTCCCTGCGCCCCTCGCGCGTCGCTCACGTTTGCGCGAACTCCTTCAACGTCACCGCCAGTTGCCGCCGCGCACGGTGAATCCACGTCTTGATCTGCGGCACCGACGCTCCCAGCGTCCGGGCGATTTCCGCGTACGGCATCTGCTCGTACTCGCAGAGCACCAGCGCCGAGCGATAGTGCTCCGGCAATTTTTCGATCGCCGCCCGGACCTTCGCGACGGTTTCGCGTTGATCCATCTCGCCGCTCGGCTCGTCACCGCCGCCGCGCGCCGGATGATCGTCTGCGACGATCGACATCTTCGGCTGCCGCAGCAGCCGCAACGATTCATTGACGACCGCGCGTCGTAGCAATCCGCCCGGCTCACGCCAGTCGTAACGGTCGCGGTGCTGAAACAGGTTCATCACCGCCTGCTGCACCACGTCCTCGGGCGACGCTCGCGTCCCCACGATCGCCCGCGCGATGGCCAACAGCCGTTTCGAATTGACCCGCACGGCTTCCTCGAACAAGGCGACGTTATCGCCTGAATTCTCGGGGGGTTGTGCGGGTTTCTCATCGGTTGACACGCGCCAGCTCCGGCGAAGTTTCGACTCGCATACAGAATCGTAAAGACCTTCCCCACCGCAATTTCCCGTCAGCGGCGGAGATTGTTCTCCCTTATACTATGCCACTCGTGGCATTACGACCGCTCAACCCCGCGCCGCCGCCTAAAGACGCTCCCCGAATCGCCTTACAGCAGCTCGACAGCCTCTGGTTTCAGGTGACCGGCACGCTGTGTAATCTCGCCTGCACGCACTGCTTCATCAGTTGTTCGCCGGGGAACAAGTCGTTCGGCTTTCTGTCGTACGAGCAGGTGATCGAAGCACTGGAACAGAGTCGGTCGCTGGGGGTGAAGGATTACTACTTCACCGGGGGTGAGCCGTTCATGCACCCGCGCCTGCTCGACATGCTCGACGCGGCGCTGCAGATCGGTCCCGCAACTGTGTTGACCAATGGAACGCTCCTGCCGGAGCGGACCGTGGAGTTGCTTGCCGCTTCGCGCGATCGATCGATTTACTCCCTCGAGCTCCGCGTCAGCATCGACGGTCCCGACGCGTCGTCGAACGATCGAATCCGCGGCGCGGGCGCGTTCGCGCGCGCGATGGACGGAGTCCGGCGGCTGGTCGACACGGGTTTCCTTCCCATCATCACTATGGCGCAGACCTGGGACGACGCCGACACGCCGGGCATCTACCAGCGCATGCGGCAGACGCTCCTCGCCCTCGGCTACACCCGCCCGCGCATCAAGCTGATGCCCACGCTCCGCCTCGGCGCCGAAACCGTCCGCTTCCGCGGCTACGCCAACGACGAGCGCGTCACCCAGTCCATGATGGAAGGCTTCGACGCGTCAATGCTCATCTGCTCGACCAGCCGCATCGTCACCGACCGCGGCGTGCACGTCTGCCCAATCCTTATCGAACAGCCGGACTCTCTCCTCGCCTCGACGCTCGCCGAAGCCGCGAAGGCGGACTTCGCGCTGCAACATCAAGCGTGTTATACGTGCTGGCTGCACGGCGCGATATGCTCGAATGCTTCGTCATCCTCCGTTGGCGTCGGCAATGGATAACGCGGCTCGCTTCCGGTCAGACCTTCACCCGTTTCCCGCTTCGCGCCGATTCTTCGATCGCAGCCATTACCTTGTGATCCTTCAACCCCTCTTCCCCGGGTGTTAGTGGCTCCGTGTTGTTCATGATGCAGTCAGAGAAATGATCCATTTGCGCCGCAAAGTGGTTCACCGAGTCAAACTCGTGTTTCGTTTCCTTGCGCTGCGAGTATGTCCGCAACTCCTGCCCGCGGTAGCCGAAGGGGCGTTCCATGTCGATGTAGCCGTCCACGCAGTGAACGCGGTAGTGGCGTGAGGAGGAGGATCCGAACGTCACGCCGCAGTGCGCGTGAACGCCGGACGGGAAGCTCATCGTGAAGAGAAAGTCGCGCGGCACTTCCGCAAAGCGCGGCTCGCTGGCCGGCTGGTATGACTGGGCCGTCACCTCGACCGGCTCTTCCCCGGTGAGATAGCGGCAGGCGTTGATGCAGTAGACGCCGATGTCCCCGAGCGGCCCGCCGGCGAGTGCCTTGCTCAGGCGAATGTTCGGCGGCTTCGTGTTCTGCATGTTGCTCGCCTCGATCTGCACGACGTCGCCGCACACTTTTTTGCGGCACATGTCGATCGCCGCCTTGTTGTACGGCTCGTAGCGCAGGCGATACGCCACCATCAGCTTCTTCTGTGCTTCTTTCGCCGCGGCGATCATCTGCTCGCATTCCTGCACGTTCGCCGCCATTGGTTTTTCGCACAGCACGTGCTTGCCCGCCTTGTGCGCGCGGATCGTGTACTCGGCGTGCATGCTGTTCGGCAGGATGATGTAGACTGCCTGGATGTCCGGATTGTCGCGGATCGAATCGAAGTTCTCGTAGTTGTAGATGTTCTTCGGATCGAGGCCGTAAAACGCCGCGACCGTCTTCGCCTTGTCGGGATGACCACTCACCAGCGCGACGGGCCGCGACAATTTCGTCTCGCGAAACGCCGGCATCACTTCCGCGAGCGCGAGCTGCCCCAGTCCAACAATCGCCCAGCCGACCGGCTTCTGCTGCGGCTTCGGTACGTTCAACCCCGGCCGCTGCTTTTCCGGCGGCGCGAGCTGCGTGGTCGCGGCGGGCGCGGCCGCGACGATCAGCCCGGCGCCGGTCGTCTTCATGAAATCGCGACGCGTCGGATCGGTTGGCATCGGTGACTCCTGTGTGCGTGTTTCTGCCGACGAGGAGAATACCGGCGCATCCGAAAAACAACTTGCTCGCGCAGCGGAGGCAACAGAATCTCGCTAAGGTTATGCAGCGAAACATTTCCATAGGGAGCCTTTCATGAGCGCCCGCTGCGCTGCCGCTATGATTGCCCCATGGCGCAACATCGCTGCGGCTGGGCGACGACGGAACTCGGCATCGCGTATCACGACAAGGAATGGGGCGTGCCGCAGCACGACGATCGCGTGCTGTTCGAGTTTCTCATTCTCGAAGGCGCGCAGGCCGGCTTGAGCTGGGAGACCATTCTCAAGAAGCGCGAGAACTACCGCGCCGCGTTTGACGGCTTCGATCCCTCGAAAGTCGCGCGCTACGACGCCCGGCGGATGCTGAAGCTGATGGGCAACGAAGGCATCGTCCGCAACCGCCTGAAAATCGCCGCCGCGGTGCAGAACGCGAAGGCCTTCCTCGCCGTGCAGAAGGAATTCGGCACGTTCGACCGTTATTTGTGGCACTTCGTCGGCGGTCAGCCGATCGTGAATCGCCGTAGCTCCTTGAAGCAAATCCCCGCGACATCGCCGCAGTCTGACGCGATGAGCAAGGACCTTCTCAAGCGAAACTTCAAGTTCGTCGGCTCGACGATCTGCTACGCGATGATGCAGGCGGTCGGGATGGTGAACGATCACGAAGTGAACTGCTTCCGTTACAAACAGGTCGGCCGATGAGCGCCTCTTCTTCTCGTGTTGCGCTCTTTGGCGGCGTCTACAGCAATCACATCGCCCTGCGCGCGGCGGTCGATGACGCAGAGCGCCGCGGGTGCGGGAAAATGTTCTGTCTCGGCGACCTCGGCGCGTTCGGGCCGAACCCGGACAAGGTCTTTCCACTGCTGATCGACGCTGGCGTGGTCACGATGCGCGGGAACTATGACGATTCCATTGGGAACAACCTGCCGGACTGCCAGTGCGGCTACACGGACCCGGCGGACAATTTTTATGCGCGGTTGAGCTATCAGTACACGTATCGCAAGACGAGCGAACGATGGCGCGCGTGGCTGGCCGCGCTGCCGGCGGAGATCCGCTTCGACATCGGCGGCAAACGCGTCCTCTGCTGCCACGGCAGCCCGCGGAAGATGAACGAGTTTTTGTGGGAAACGACGACGCCGACGCACCTGCTGGAAAAGTTCTGCGAGGATTTCTCGGCGGACATCATCGTCGCGACGCACACGGGGCTCCCGTGGACGCGAGTGCTGTCCGGCGGGCGAACCTTCATCAACTGCGGTGTGTTGGGGCGTCCGGCAAATGATGGGACGATGGAGGTGGGATACGTCGTGCTGGACGAGCGCGGTTGCGAATATATCCGCGTCGGGTACGACCACGAGCGGCTTGCTGCCGAAATGGAAGCGGAGGAACTACCCGCGCCATTCATCGAAACGATTCGCACGGGATGGTGGACGACGTGTCTTGAAATTCTCCCCGCGAAAGAGCGCGCGCGCGGGAAGTTTTAGAGTCTTCGGAACGCGCCGACAATGCCTGACGACGTCGCCGCCGCAGTGTGAGCACGACAGCAATCACTCCGAACATTGTCGGCGTAGTCGGTTCGGGAACTCCCGTCATCACATCCAGCGATCCCGCATGGTTCACACCGACAAAATCGAACCACAGCGTCGCGTTCCCGGTCGTCGGCGCGCCGTAGAACATGATCGAATCGATCGTCACGAACCCGCCGGCGCCCGGGATGACGCCGTCGCTGCCGGCGGCGAGGGTGAACGTCGTCCAATCGCCGGGGTTCAGCAGGTCCCACTCGTAAAAATGCCACTCGTCGTCGCCGACGATGTTGAGCAGCCGCCCCGCGTCGCTGTTTACGCCGCCATTCAGCCCGTTGCCATCGACGACGATCTGCGTGCTGACGCCTTGTGCGGCGGTGCGGAGGAAGAAGCCGAGGGCCGCCTTGGACGCGCTGCTCGGGATCGGGATCTGCGTGTTCGTCGCCGGCGTGGAATCGCCCGAGACGTGCCGCACCTGCCAGCCGCGGCTGTCGCCGTTCCAGAGGACCTGGATCTTCTGGCCCCACGTCTTGGAATAATTCGCGCCGCCGTCGCGCGTGGCGTCGGAGGCGGCCGTGTCGAAGCCGAAGCGCGAGCCGGCGGAGGCGAAGTCGAGCCGCTTGTCGAAGTGACCTTCGTCGCCCGCGCCGCCGCCGCCAGTCTCAAAGTTATCGATTGTTTGGATCGATGACGGAATCGGCCGCGTGCCGCCCTGAAAACCGGCGGCATAGCGCTGATCGACCGCCTGCTCGAACGCCGTCTGCAAATCGCCCGCGCTGCCGTACGGATTGCCGGCCGTCTTCCAATACTTGATCGAATAGCCGGCCCACGGCGCCGTCGCGGTGTTGTTCCGATCGCCGGAGTCGTAGACGAACCAGGTCGAGCCGACGATGTTGTGATTGCCCGGCGTGCGGTTCCAGCGGTCGATCGCCTTGAGCGCGCCGCGGACAAAATTTGCCGCGTTCGCCTCGGCGGTCGCATCCGGCGGATTCGCGCCGCTGAAGCGATTCCACTCCGTGAGGAAAACGGGAACGTTGCTCAAGCCCTTTGCGTCGATCACCTCGAGCTGCTGCGTGATGTCGGCCATGAACTGCTGCACCCCGCCGCCGCCGTCGTAGGCATGCAGCGCGACGCCATCGATCGGCGTATTGGTCGCCTTGATTGCGTCGATGGTCTGCCCAAGCCAGTCGTTTCCGCTGATCCAGCGCGTGCCCGGAATGACGCCGCCCGGGCTGACCGGCGCGATCATGAGCTTGTGCGCGCCTGGCGCGCCGACCTGCGCGCTGGACTGGATCGAGTTCCGGACGTCCTTGTAAACCTGCGCATACCCCGCCGGCGTGACTTGGCCGTTCGCCCAGTCGGTGCCTTCGCCGATGATGTTCGGCTCGTTGCCAAGCTGCCACCAGCGCGCCGAATCCTTGAGCGTGTTGATCAGCGGCACGACGTGATTCGTCGCCCACGTCTGGCTGTTGATCGTGCTCGGCGACGGCACGGTCTTGCCATACTCGTACTCGATGCGCGTGATCGGCGTGATCTTTTTGTTCGTGTAGAGATCGGAATAGAGCGGCTGGAAGAACGGCGCGTTCTGCCACACGGGGCCGTGCGTGTTGATGATCTCCATGTCCCAGCCGCCGTACGGCTGGCCGTTGACGAGCTGAGTGGAATCGAGCATCTGCGCCGGGGCGGGGTCGATGACGTTGTAATCGTAGTAGCCCCACCAGTGAATGCCGGCGAGGCTGTTCGAATCGGCGGCGAGCGCCGGACGCGCCGTCGAAATCATCATGGTCACGACGACAGCGGCAGCGGCGCGGATCGCCCGCGTCAAGGTGCGGCGGCGGACACACTTCATCGAATGGGGCCCTCTCTCTTCTCGCAGCTTACCCCCGCCGCCGGCCATCGACTAGACTTCAATTCGAATGTCCGACCCGTCCCCGCCGACCGATGCTCCCCCGCCCGCGCCGCCGCCCCCGCCGCCACGCGCCTTCACCCAGGGCGTCGGGCAGGTCTTCCAATTCGTCGGCGTGCTGCTCTTTCTCGTGATGTTCTTCACCTGCTGCGGCAGCAGCCTGCTGTCGAAGGACTGGGCAACACGGAGCCAGCTCACACAAATCGGCTGGGGCACGGCGCCTCCGCAGTCGCCGGATTCACCTCGCCAGCCTGCCTATTCCGCACAACGCGCCCTGACGATCTGCGTCTTCGCCGGCGTCTGCTTCGGAATGGCGCTGGCCGGCATCGGCCTCGGCTTGCAGGCCGGAAGCCGAATCGCTGCGCCCGGGGCGCTCGTGGTGAGCTTCCTCGGCGCGCTATTCTGGCTCGTGCACACGATCTTCGCCGCGAGCGTCGTGCATTCGACGCTCTTCGCGCTGATCGCCGGCGGATTGACCTGCCTCTTCGCGGTGCTGCTCGTGCTGGCGATCAATGCGTTCGTCGAGATGCGAAAAAATCCCCCGCCGCCGGATCACGACGTGCTCCCGGCGGGCTACAAGATCCCGTATTCGCACTATCACGACGATCCGCCCGAGGTCCGCCTCGCCGCGGAGCTGGCGCAGCGCCGGGAACGTCTCGCGGTCCAGCAGAAGGAGCTGGAAGCGCTCGAGGAAAAGATCAGGCGAAGCCTGGAAGACGAACCGCCGCCGTCCGCACCGCGATGAATCATCCGCCGCACTCACGCGCCGGACGGCATCGTTGCGGGCTTCTCGTAGCGCTGCACCGGCGTCTTTTGCTGCTCTAGCTGCGGCTGCGGCTGAGTCGTAGTCATCTGCCGCTGCGATTTCTGCTGCGGCGCGCCCGAACGCAAACGCCGCACTTGTTCCTTCCGGTTGATTTCGTCGGCGTACTCGGTGATGCGCTTCTGCACCGCGGCGATCGGTTCGGCCTGCCAGAAGGATGGGCTCCAGTATCGGCAAGCGCGGAAATCGCCGTGCTGCTGCGGGACGTCGTCCACAAGCTGCGGCGTCGGCCGCAGGCCGAACGCCTTGAACGTCATCCGCCGCTTCATCGCCGGGTCATCCGGGATGACGTACGACGATTCCACGATATTTTCCCACCGCCCCATCGTGCGGTCGAGCGGGGTCGCGGGGTTGGCGAAGTAGTCGTCGATCCAGACCAACAGGCTGCCGCGCGGCGGGAACTCCAACCCGTGCGTCTCGCGCACCTCCGCAGTCGGATGCAGACACAAGTTGAAAAACCGCGCCTTCGGGTTCTTCACCATCACCGGGATCACCGACTTGGAAAAATCGCGTACCGAACACGCGGCGCCCATGTACACGATGTTCTCGTAAGGCAACCCGGGATGACGGCGGAGGAACTCGTTGAGCACCATCGAGCCCATCGAGTGGCCGATCACGGTGAGCTGGTAGTCGTATCGGTCTGCATTCTCGCCAATGTGCTTCTCGAGCTCGCCCGCGAAATATTCGACGGCGCCGGGCGGATGATTCAGGATCTCCGCGGGATCATTGGAACCGGGCGGGATGTCGATGGTCGAGCCCTCGAACATCACCTGCGTCCGCCTCGACATGTTGTCCCAGGCCGGCGTACCGAGGCCGTCGAGCAGCGGCGACGTCACGAACTTGAACGGCAGCATGCCGAAGTAGCGGACCGCCAGCCAATGAAGTTCCTTCGCGCTGACCTCTTCATCGCCGGTCGAGATCTGGATCGATTTGTCCGAATCCGCGGAATACTGCGCCTGAAGCGCGCTCGTCATGCGCACCGTGTCCTCCAGGCGGGGATGGCGGAACCAGCGCTTGTCGGACGGCGTGTTCGGCGCGAGCAGCAGGACATCCGACGCCCCGGCCTGGAGGTCGCGCTCGATCTGGTAAAGCCACAAGAGCGGCGCGCGTCCGATCGCCGACCCGAGATCGGCGAGGAAGACGAACGGCGCGATCGCGCGCGTGAGCACGAGGTTCTTGTGGTCTTTGCGCCCGCGGCGGACATCCACCAGGTGCTCGCCGTAACTCGATTGCAGGCCGGAGTTCCAGTTGATGAAGATCGGGAAAAAGTCCGCGTGCTCATCTGCCATCGCGCGGGACTCGTTGACCGCACTCTGCAGCGCGTCGTCCGGTTCGTTCATTCCGCCGTGGACGAAAAGGAGCACGCGACGAACCGGGCGCGTGGTGGGCGCGGCCGCCCCGGCGGATCCGGTGGCGGCGAATCGCCGCTGGGCTTTGAACGCGTCGATCCGCTTATGCTCGCCGTCCATCGCCGCGAAAATTTCCTTGAGCTGGCCGTCGAAGTCATAGGCGGCGGTGCTGCGCGCGGTCTGCGTGTGGGAGATGGGGTCGCCGGCAATGCCGTCGGAATCCACCGCAATCACGTGCTTGAGGACCTCCGGCGATACGCTGCGTGCCTGTTCCCGGCAGCCGCCGAGCATGCACGCGACGACAACCGTGACCAAGAGCGATCCCGCGCCACAAAGATTTCGCATGACGTCCTACCCCTGCAAGGTGACAGGCATACGATCTGAGCAGACAATGGCGCGACGAAGCAAATCGCGTTGCGCGGCGCGCCAGTCGAGCCACGAGAGGAACACGGACATGAAACCGTTTGCCGCGAGTGCCTTGGCCTGCCCACTCATTCTGTTGTCGATCGCTGCCAGTCTCGTTGCAGCAGAAGAGAAACCAACCGCCGCGCAGGACCGTGCGCAACAGATGATCGACCGCGCCCTCGCGTTCGAGAAATCGCAGCAGAAAGACGACGGCGGCTGGCAGCGCGAAACCGATCCGCCCGGCGTGACCGCCATCGTGCTCCGCGCATTCGTGCAGGATGAAAAATTCCCCGCGGCGACGACGCCCTTCGTTCGCAAAGGCTACGACAAGCTCCTCTCCTACCAGCTCGACTCCGGCGGCATCTACCAGGACCTGCTGGCGAATTACAACACCGCGATCGCCGTCAGCGCGATCGCCGCGGCGAAGGAGCCGGCATTCAAGCCGCGCATGGATCGCGCCGTCGCGTTCCTCAAGGAGCTTCAGTGGACGCCAGACGCCAAGGGCCCCAAAGGTGAAACCGTCGCTGATAAATCCAACCCCTGGTACGGCGGGTGGGGCTACGGGCGTCACGGTCGGCCGGATTTGTCCAACGCGCAGATCGCCGTCGAAGCGCTGCACGACGCCGGCCTCGATCCGCAGGACAAGGCGTACCAGGCGGCACTGGTTTTCCTCTCGCGCACGCAGAACAACTCCGAGACGAACGACCAACCCTGGACCGGCGACGACGGCGGGTTCGTCTACACGCCCGCGAACAACGGCGAATCGATGGCCGGCGAATCGACCACGGACGGCCGCCGCCAACTCCGTAGTTATGGCTCGATGACCTACGCGGGTTTGAAGAGCATGATCTACGCGGGCTTGTCGAAGGACGATCCGCGCGTGAAAGCGGCCGTCGATTGGATCGCGAAGCACTGGACGCTGGAAGAAAACCCCGCGATGCGCGAGGCGGGCGATGAGTTCGCGCAGCAGGGGCTTTATTACTACTACTACACGTTCGCCCACGCGCTGGATGCGTACGATGAGCCGATCATCACCGACGCCGCGGGCAAGCCGCACGATTGGCGGATCGAGTTGATCGACAAGCTCGCGACGTTGCAGAAACCGGACGGCAGCTTCGTCGGCGACAAGCGCTGGATGGAGGACAACGCGGTGCTGACGACGGCGTATGTCGTCCTCGCGCTACAGGAAGCAAAGCGCGACCTGAAAGAACATCCGCCGCGTTGACCCAACGACAGCACCAAAAAAAATGTCATCCTGAGGTACCCGAAGGATCTGCACTCGATTGACGAGCAACGCAGATCCTTCGGAGTACCTCAGGATGACAATGCTTGAGGATGACAATGCTTGCAGTTCTGTTGCGCTGAAAGCGGCTACTTCGCCGCCTCGACCTTTCCCTGCCACTTCTTCGCGCCGATCGCGCACAGCGTTTCCGCCGCCTTCACTTGCCCCGCCGTCGCGGTCGTCGGCAGCGTGATGCGGATGGCGCGGCGGTTCCAGCCGAGCATGTCCTTGTAGAACGGCGACGGGTTCGCCGTCTTGCCGTCGAGCTGATCGACCTTGATGCTGTCGACGCTGTTGGCCAGCCGGTAGGAGTTGGTCTGCTCCGCGACTTCGTGCGGGCCGTTCAGCAAGCCGGCCTTGAGCGCGAGATCGAGCACGTCGTCGCAGAAGATGATGATCAGACCATCGCGCTGGTCCTGCAGGGCGAAAACCTGCATCCGATACTTGCCATCCGGCACGTAGATCTGCACGGCCTGCTGACCGTGCGTCTTGGCCGCGTGCGGGGCCATGCCGGCGAGGGCGCAGACCAGACGGCGATAGTTGTTGGAATGTGCGGGATCGCCCTCGGCGTCGCAGGCAGCGACGTGACGCTCGACGTTGAGCCGGTCCTTGGTCCCCAGCTTGGCGAGAAACGCATCGTATTCCATCGGCACGAAGTCGAGGGGCAATGCGGCGTTGTCTTTCGCGGCGACGGCACTCTTGGTCTTGACGCTCATGAACTCATTTCAGCGGGCCGGCCCGGCAGGCAAAATGCCGGGCGCACCGCACAAGGGGAAGACGAATCAGTACGACTCTCCATTTTAGGCTGAAATGGCAGTGCGAACAAGCGCGAACCGCATGCGCGCAGCCGCCTTCCTGTGCCCGCGCGGCGGGCAAAGGGCTGCTACGGTCGAACTTTCCCGGACAGCTCTTTCACGCGGAACTGGTCGGTGGCCGTATTCCATTCCAGTTCGCCGGCCGTCGAGGTCGTCCCCTTTGCCTTGTCGAAGAGCGTGATTGGCGCGTTTTCATCGCCGCGAG